>DASSRJ010000068.1:0-2676 GCA_035701845.1 Pseudolabrys sp.
ATAAATGGCTCTTATTGACAGAAAACCGCGGGCGTTGGGTCAGATGTCGAAGAAAACCGTCTCGTTTTCGCCCTGGACGCGAATGTCGAACCGGTAGACCGGCAATTCGCCGCGCGTCTCCTTGTGGGCAACGAGAGTCCCACGGCGGTCTGCCGGAACCAGCGCCAGGATGGGATCATTCGCGTTCGACGGTTCATCGGAAAAATAGAGACGCGTATAAATCTGCCGCAGCATGCCGCGGGAGAAAATGCAGAACACGACGTGCGGCGCCTGCGCCTTCCCGTTTGGGCCCGGGACTGGCCCCGGCTTGATCGTGTCGAAACTGTAGACGCCTTTCCTGTCGGTGGCCGAGCGGCCGAAGCCCATGAACCTGGTGTTCGGGCGTGCCCGGTTGTCGACCGGATGGGCGTAGCGGCCCTGCGCATCGGCCTGCCAGATCTCGATCATCGCGTCGTTGATCGGCATGCCATCGCCGTCAAGCACGGCTCCCTCTATCCGGATTTTTGTACCGGAGGTATCGGAGGTCACCAGGTTGGCGCCGGCGGTTTCCTTCCAGTCGTAGATGTCGCTTGGCTTCCAGTCGCAACGGCTGTGCGGGGCAAGCCCATACGCGAAGAACGGGCCGACAGTCTGTGAGGGGGTAATTTCCGACATTAACGTTTTCCTTCGCGCATTGATCTTGACCGACAGGATCACGCGCTAGTGCTTGTCCGTGTCCTGAGGCGTGGCTTCGCGTCCGCGCAGCACGATATCGAAACGGAAGCAAAGCGCCCAATCGGGAATCGTATTCTCCAGGTCGAATGTCGAGACCATGCGCTGGCGCGCCTTTTCGTCCGTCACCGAATTGAAGATCGGATCGAACGGAAACAACGGATCGCCCGGGAAATACATCTGGGTGACGAGCCGCGACAGGAACGAATGACCGAACACCGAAAAATGGATGTGGTTGGGCCGCCAGGCATTGTGGTGATTGCCCCAGGGATAGGCACCGGGCTTTACGGTGATAAAGCGGTAGTAGCCCTTCTTGTCGGTGATGGCGCGTCCGGCTCCGGTGAAGTTCGGATCAAGCGGCGCGGGATGCTGGTCGACATTGTGAACGTAACGGCCGCACGCATTGGCCTGCCAGATTTCCACCAGCGTGTCCGGGACGGGGCGTTTATTTTCATCGAACACATGGCCGTGCACGATAATGCGCTCGCCCAGCGGCTCGCCTTTGTGCTGCCTGGTGAGATCGGCGTCGCCTTCCTGAACCGCATCGTGGCCATAGACTGGCCCGGTCAGCTCCGACAACGTGTGCGGCACGATGATCAGCGGCTTGGACGGCGATCGTTTGACCGTACTGCGATAGCCGGGACTGAGATGCCTGGGAAACGCGCCCAGGCTTTCCCTCGGAAAAACCAGTGTCATTCTTATTGCCCCTTTTTGTTTTCCTTAGCCGACCCGCTCGAGGACCAGCGACACGCCTTGACCGACACCGACACACATCGTCGCAAGCGCCAGTTTTCCGCCATTCTCTTCCAATCCGTGCGCGGCCGTCAGCGCAAGGCGCGCACCCGACATGCCGAGCGGATGACCGAGCGCAATTGCACCGCCATGCGGATTGACGTGCGCGGCATCATCGGCGAGCCCCAATTGCCTCAAACAGGCTAGAGACTGTGATGCGAAGGCTTCATTGATTTCGATCAATTCGTAGTCACCGATTTTTTGCTGCAGGCGCGCCATCAGCTTTTGCGTAGCCGGCACCGGCCCGATGCCCATGATGCGCGGCGGCACCGCCGCTGACGCCATGCCAAGTATGCGGGCACGCGGCTTGAGGCCGTGCGCTTTGGCCGCAGCCTCCGAGGCGATAATCATGGCCGCGGCGCCATCGTTGACACCGGATGCATTACCGGCCGTCACAGTGCCCGGGTTGCGGAACGGCGTCTTGAGCTTCGCAAGCTGTTCGAGTGTTGTGTCCGGCCGCGGATGCTCGTCCTTGTCGACCTTTGCCGGGCCCGCCTTGCCGCCTGGCACCTCGACTGCGACGATTTCTTTCGAAAAATAGCCCGCGGCAATCGCCTTTCCGGCGCGCTGTTGCGAGCGCAAAGCGAATGCATCCTGGTCGGCGCGGGTGACCTGGAATTCTGCGGCAACGTTCTCACCGGTTTCCGGCATTGAATCGACACCGTACTGCTGCTTCATCAGCGGATTGATGAAGCGCCAGCCGATCGTCGTGTCGTAAATTTCGGCGTTTCGGGAGAACGGCTCCTGCGCCTTTCCCTGCACGAACGGCGCCCGCGTCATCGATTCGACGCCGCCCGCAATTGCAAAATCCATTTCGCCGGCGCGAATTGCCCGGGCCGCCGTGCCCACGGCTTCTAGGCCGGACGCGCACAGCCGGTTCAAGGTCACGCCGGGCACGCTGTCCGGCAGCCCCGCAAGCAGGAGCGCCATGCGCGCGACGTTGCGGTTGTCCTCGCCGGCCTGGTTGGCGCAGCCAAAAAAGACTTCGTCCACCTGCGCCCAGTCGAGATTGGGGTGTTTTGCCATCAGCGCCTTGATCGGCGCCGCGGCGAGGTCGTCGGCGCGCACCTTCGCGAGCGAGCCGCCGAAGCGGCCGATCGGGGTCCGCACGGCATCGCAGATAAAGACGTCACGCATGGTCGTTCTCCCTGAATGCCGCGGTCCGGCCCAAAT
>DASSRJ010000069.1:0-14871 GCA_035701845.1 Pseudolabrys sp.
TACAGCGCGCCGTCCGGGTCGGCCGTCAGTGAGACGCTGGCGATCGCCACAGTATGACCCGCTCGTCGCCGTACCCGGGTCCAGCCTGCGGCTGGCCCGAGCACAGGCTCCAGCGGGGATCCAGCTGGATTCCCGCTTGCGAGGCTGTGAAGGAATCCACTTTGGGCCTCCGCGGCCAGTGTCAATGATACCGTGGGCGTTTCTATGAGACACGTCGGTGTCATGGTTTGCAAAGTTTCAGGCATGGGCGAGCCTCAACCGGTTCATCACCAGGATGTTGTGAGCGAGGGCATGCCAGAGGGCTGCGATCTTGGCCTTGATCAGGCCGCGAAGATTGAGGCGATCGAAGCCGCGGTTCTTCATGTGCGCGTTGACGAGTTCGATGCGCCGCCGAGCGCGATAAACGAACTGCGCCTCCGGCGAGGCCATCCGGCTGCGCCATTGCTTGAGCGGCTCAGGCTCCTTGGCGCGTGCTGCCGCCCGCCGCTTGAGGGTTTCGGGTGTGACGTTCTCGCGTTCCGGGGGCGGTGGGGCATAGACCAGAACCGGTCCCTGCTGCCGTGTGGTGAGCGCCACGATGTCATCGGCGGTGGCGAAATTGGTGTCGAGCAGGACGCGCTTGGGGGCGCGGCCATAGCGCCGCTCAAGATCGTCGATCATCGGCATGGCCAAGCCGGTATCGTTGCGCCGGTCGGTGGCCATCACCGAGAGCACCACGCCTGTGCCGGTTGCCGCCACCGGGATGTTGTAGCCAGCTTTGACGCTGCCGTCAGCGAAGCGCATAAAGCGTGCTTGCGGATCGGTGAGCGACACCCGCGGCTCGCCCTTTTCGACCTCCGCCTTGGCATGCGTCTTGGCCCGCTTTTGCTTCTCCGCCTTCAGTCGCGCGAGCGCCTCACGCGCCTTGCTGGCCCGCACGGCAATGTCGCGTGCCGCCCGCTCCGCCGCCGCCCGTTTGCGCCGCGCGCTCGCGCCCGGGTCGCCATCGATCTCCGCCTTAAGTTGCGCAACCCGCTCCTCTGCCAGCCGTTCGGCCCGGACAAGTCTGTTCTCGCGTGCAAACGAGTCCTTACCGGCGGACGCCTTCACCTTGGTCCCGTCGATGATCACCTCGTCGAGATCGACCAGCCCTTCAGCGAGCATGGCAGCGACGCTCTCGCTCAGCAGGCGGTCGAGCAGCTCGCCATGGCCGACCCGGAAGTCGGAAAGCCCGTGATAGTTCACGGGGACACCGCCACAGAGCCACCGATAGGCCACATCGCGTTCGCAAAGGCGCTCCAGTTCGCGCGCCGAGCCGACCCCTTCCAGCGTGGCGTAAAGCCACAAAGCCAGAACAACCGCGGGGTCCGCCGGCGGCCGTCCGGCTTCGCCTTCGCGCGCCTTGATCGCATCGTAGAAAGGCTTCAGATCGAGACTCTCGACGAACGCCCACACCATGCGGGCACGATGATCCGCCGCAAGCAGCCCTTCCAGATCAATCATGTCCCAATGCAGTTGACGCCGATCCGGACGCACCACCCGAGCGTTGCCAGCCATCACTGTCACTCCAGAATCATCATCGCTGGCACCAGTGAATCATGCGATAACCGCAAAGGCCATTTCTTCACAGCCTCTTGCGCGGGAATGAGCGGAAAGGCAATGCACCAACTCGAACGGACTCTGCTCTAGATTCCCGCTTACGCGGGAATGAGCGAAAAACGGATTGCAAATCTATCGTGTGAACTTCGCCACGATTTCCACGTGGTGCGAATATCGAAACTGGTCGACCGGCGTCACAGCCGCGAGCCGGTAGCCGGCGCTGACCAGGATCTTTGCGTCGCGCGCGAATGTATTGGGGTCGCAGGACACTGCAACGACCACCGGCACGGCGCTTTTGCCGAGCTCGCGCGCCTGGGCTTCGGCGCCTTGCCGCGGCGGATCGAACACCGCCGCGTCGATATTCTTGAGTTCGGATGCCATGAACGGCCGCCGGAACAGATCGCGCGCCTGGGCATCGATCGGCTTCAGGCCGCTTGTCTTGCCGGCTGCCTGCTGCAGGGCTCTGACTGCTGCGGGCTCGCTGTCGGACGCCGCAACCCGCGCGTTTTCAGCCAGCCGCAGCGCGAAGGTGCCGATGCCAGTAAAGAGATCGGCGACGCGGCGGGCCTTGCCGGCATGCTCGATCACCAGACGTGCCAGCGTCTCTTCGCCTGCGGCGGTTGCCTGCAAAAAGGCACCCGGAGGCAACGGCACATCGGCACGTCCGACGCGCAACAATGGTTGTGTCCGTTGTGCCACCAGTTCGCCGTGACGCGTGAGGCGCGCGAGCTTGTGCCCCTCGGCGACCTTGGCGAGCACGGCAAGCCGCTCGGCGGCGACCGCTCCTGAGCCGCGCACATCGACATCGAGCCCGCTGTCGGTGGCGGTCGCCTGGATATCAAGTGGTTTTCCCGTGCTTTTGAGCGCTTCGGCGATCGCCCATGCGGCCCGCAATGCGCCCGCAAGCCCGGGTGCCAGAATCGGGCAGTCGTCGATCGGGACGATATGGTGCGCGCGCGGGGCCGTGAACCCGACCTCAATAATGTCATGGGCTCCGCGCCGTGCATGAAACACCGCGCGCCGGCGGCCCGCACCGTGCGCGTCGATCAAGTCCGCGACCGGTGCGACAATCCCCGCTTGCGCCAGCGCATCTGCGACAAGCGAACGTTTCCATAGATGGTATTCGGCAAGTGACCAGTGCTGGAGCGCGCAGCCGCCGCAACTGCCGAAATGTTTGCAGATCGGTTGGGCGCGCTCGTGGCTCGATTTGTCGACATGCAACAGATGCCGCCGATCGGGATGGCCGGCGACATGCTCGACGGTGACGTTTTCGCCGGGAAGCGTGTAGGGGACGTAAACCGCGCCATCCGGCGTATCGGCGATGCCGTCGCCGCGATGTCCAAGCCGCGAGATCGTGAGCTGTTCAGTCACGCACGGCTCCAAGCAGGAATTCGATGTTTCCATCTGCGCCGGTGATCGGCGATTCGATCGTTCCCACGACGCGCCAGCCGAGCGCCGTGACAAATTTTTCGAGATCACCGCAGACCGCAACGTGCACGGCACGGTCACGGACGATGCCCTTTTTCAAAGCGGCACGGCCGACCTCGAATTGCGGCTTGATCAGTGCAACAAGCCGCGCCGGCCCTTTGGCGAGCACGAGTGCCGGCGGCAGCACAGTCTTGAGAGATATGAAGCTGACATCGACCGTGACAAAACCGGGCGCTTCATACAGCAGGTGAGGGGACAGTGAGCGGATGTCGGTCGCTTCGAACAAGGTGATCTCGGGCCGCCGGCGCAGGGATTCATGCAGCTGGCCGCGGCCGACATCGACCGCATAGACGTGCCTTGCACCGCGCTCGAGCAGGACCTGGGCAAATCCGCCGGTGGAGGCGCCGACATCGAGACACACACACCCGTTTGGATCAAAGCCGAAATGCCCGATGGCGGCCGCAAGCTTTATGCCGCCTCGCGACACATAAGGGTGCGCGGTGCTGGCACGAAGAACCGCATCGGCTGCCAATTCCTCGGAGGCCTTGCGCACCGGCCGCTCATCGGCGAACACGAGTCCGGCTTCGATTGCGGCCTGGGCCTTGGCGCGGCTTTCGAACAGCCCGCGCGCGACAAGCAGGCGATCGGCGCGCTGGCGCGGCGTGCTCACAGCGCGCTCCTTTCGAAGCTGCAAGATTTTGCGTCAGGAACCATGTTCCATGCACGGCAGTTAGCAGATTTGGGCCGCAAGCATTTGCCGCGGCCGCATCTATTCAGATCGAGGAGATTCAGTATGGCACGTAAATATTCAAGAAGCGCTTCAAGGGATGTCGAACGCGCCATGAAAAAACGCAAGAAAGGCACGCTGAGAAGCGGCCGCAGCGGCAGGAAGGTCACAAGCCGGAAACAGGCCATAGCGATCGGCCTGTCCGAAGCGCGGAAGAAAGGAAAGAAAGTGCCGCGAAGGAAGAAAAAGCCGTAAGCCTATGCGAGCCGCACCGTTTCCTTGGCGGCGTCTTTGCCGAGGGCCTCGAAGACCTTTGCGACGATGCCCTTTGCATCGAGCCCGGCCTGGGCGTACATCGCGTTCGGGCTGTCCTGATCAATGAACTGATCGGGCAGCACCATGCAGCGCACGCGCAGGCCGCGTTCGATCAGACCATTCTCCGCCAGAGCCTGCAGGACGTAGGCGCCGAAGCCGCCAATGGCGCCTTCCTCGACTGTCACCAGGACTTCGTGATCGCGCACCAGGCGCGTCAGCAGTTCGACATCGAGCGGCTTGGCAAAGCGGGCGTCCGCGACCGTGGCCGACAGGCCCAGGGCCTTGAGCTCCTTGGCAGCGGCCAGACATTCGCCGAGCCGGCCGCCATAGGACAGCAGCGCTACTTTATGTCCTTCCTGCACGATGCGGCCTTTGCCGATCTCAAGCGGCTTGCCTTCGTCAGGCATCGGCACACCGAGACCTTCGCCGCGCGGATAGCGGACCGCCGAAGGACGATCGTCGATCGCGGCTGCGGTTGCGACCATATGCACGAGCTCGGCCTCGTCGCCGGCCGCCATCAGCACGAAATTGGGCAGGCAGCCGAGATAAGTGACATCGAAAGCTCCGGCGTGCGTCGGCCCGTCCGCACCGACGAGGCCTGCGCGATCAAGTGCAAACCGGACCGGCAGGCTCTGGATCGCGATGTCATGCACGACCTGGTCGTAGGCGCGCTGCAGGAAGGTCGAATAGATCGCGGCGAAGGGCTTGAGCCCTTCCGTGGCAAGGCCGCCCGCAAAGGTGACCGCGTGCTGCTCGGCGATGCCGACGTCGAAGCAGCGGCTCGGAAACTCTTTTTCAAAAAGGTCGAGTCCCGTGCCTGACGGCATCGCGGCGGTGATTGCAACGATCCTGTCGTCCTTGCGGGCTTCCTTGATCAGGCTCTGTGCAAAGACCTTCGTGTACTGCGGCGCGCCCGGCTTCGATTTCACCTGCGCGCCGGTTGCGACGTCAAACTTGACCACGCCGTGATACTTGTCGGCGGACGATTCCGCCGGCGCATAGCCTTTGCCCTTCTGTGTCACGACGTGCACGAGGATCGGTCCAGCTTCGGCGTCGCGGACGTTACGCAGAACAGGAAGCAGATGATCGAGGTTGTGACCGTCGATCGGGCCGACATAGTAGAAGCCGAGCTCCTCGAACAGGGTTCCGCCGGTCCAGAAGCCGCGCGCATGCTCGACCCCGCGCGTGATGAAGTCGTCAAGCCGCTTCGGCAGGTGCGCGGTGAGCTGTTTGCCGACGTCGCGCAGTTTCAGATACGTGCGCCCCGACAGGAGCCGCGAAAGATAGGCCGACATCGCGCCGACCGGCGGTGCAATCGACATGTCGTTGTCATTGAGAATGACGATCAGCCGCTCGTTGCGCGCGCCGGCATTGTTCATCGCCTCATAGGCCATGCCGGCCGACATTGCGCCGTCGCCGATGACGGCGATCACGTTGTTGTCTTTGCCCTGGAAATCGCGCGCAACCGCCATGCCCAGCGCGGCAGAAATCGACGTGGACGAATGCGCCGCGCCGAACGGGTCATATTCGCTTTCGGCGCGCTTGGTGAAACCGGACAGCCCGCCGCCTTGCCGCAGCGTGCGGATGCGGTCGCGCCGGCCGGTGAGAATCTTGTGCGGATAGGCCTGGTGGCCGACGTCCCAGATCAGCCTGTCGGCCGGGGTGTCAAAGACATAGTGGAGCGCTACCGTCAGCTCGACGACGCCAAGGCCCGCACCGAGATGGCCGCCGGTCCTGGCGACGGCGTCGATCATCTCGTGGCGCAACTCGTCGGCGAGCTGCCTGAGTTGCTCAGGCGACAAATTCTTGAGATCGCTTGGCAGGTGGACGCGATCAAGCAACGGCGTCTTGGACACTTCGGACACGCACAACTCCAACTTTATTGATTAACAGGCGGGAAAGCGGCAAATCCCCAGATCCAGCCGCATGGCTTACACCACTTCGGCCTCGAGGGGCAATTCGGCCTCTGGGCCCATATTGCTTCAATCGACGTCGAGCGGCTCGCTGCCGGTGGGTTTTCCGCTGGTGTTTAGCGTGATTTTCTCAACCCGGGCCTCGGCCTGGCGCAGCAATTCCTCGCAGCGTGACTTCAATGCCTCACCGCGCTCGTAAATGGCGACCGATTCCTCCAGCGGTACCTTGCCTTCTTCCAGGCGCCTGACGATCGATTCCAGCTCCTCGATCGCCCGCTCGAAAGGCATTTTCTTAACGTCGATGTTGTTCTCGGCCATATCGTTGTCCGGCGCTTCTTTCGTCGTGCAATGTCATGAAGATAGCCCGGATTCTCTATCCGTGCATCAAGGCGGTAACGTGGGCCGCAACCGAGCGCGAAAGCCCCTGCAAATCGTAGCCGCCCTCGAGCAGGGACACGACGCGACCTTTGGCGCTCGCCTCGGCGACATCCATCAATTTCCTGGTGACCCAGGTGTAGTCGGCTTCCACAAGATTGAGATTGGCAAGCGGGTCGCGTGTGTGTGCGTCGAACCCGGCCGAGATGATCAGGATATCCGGCTTGAATTCGCGCAGGCGCGGGAGAATGACGGTCTCAAACGCCTCTTTGAAAGCACTGCCGCCGTCACCGGCCGACAGTGGTGCATTGACGATGGTGTTGAATTCACCGCGCTCGCCGACCGCGCCGGTACCGGGATAAAGCGGCATCTCATGGGTCGAGCAGTACATCACGCTCTTGTCGGCCCAGAAGATGTCCTGCGAGCCGTTGCCGTGATGGACGTCGAAATCGACAATCGCTGCCCGCTCGACGCCGTGCGTTTGCTGCGCGTAGCGCGCCGCGATGGCCGCGTTGTTGAACAGGCAGAAGCCCATCGAGCGCGCGGTCTCGGTATGGTGTCCGGGCGGACGTGTCGCAACGAATGCATTTGATGCCTTGCCGGCCATCACCTCATCGACGGCAAGCTTCGCGCCGCCGATGGCCCGCAGGGCCGCCTCGAAGCTGCCCGGGGACATCGCGGTGTCGGCATCCAGGCGCACGAGGCCCTCGGCCGGCGAAGCGTCGCGGATTGCCTCGATGTAGTCCGCCGGATGGCAGAGCGCGATGATGTCGAGCGGCCCGAGTGGCGCCTCGACGCGCGCCAGCGACTGAAATTTTTCATCTTCCAGCGCCTGCTCGATCGCGCGCAGCCGGTCCGGCCGCTCAGGGTGGCCGGCAGGCGTAAGGTGATTGAGGCAGGCGGGATGACTGAGCAGAAGCGTGGACATTGATCCCTTCTATCTTGGCTTTGCTGCCGCACGCAAACCTTTCAGTGGTCGTCCCCGCGGCCCAGCTTTCGTTCGCTTCGCGAGCGCCCGGGACGACGTTACTGGCTTTTCGGCCCCAGGCTCACGCCGCTGGGCGGCCGGCTGCTGTCGGGCACGAAAAAATCGATCTGCAAGGGTTGGCTCGGATCGACGCGGTATTGGTCGAAATCGATCACGCCTTCCGCCGCAAGAAAGGTGTCGTCGATCAGAAAGTTCCCGGTGAAGCTCTTCGGCTTTTCGAAGATACGGCATGCGGCTTCGGCCAGGATCGCCGGCTTGCGTGAGCGCCGGATCATCGCGTCTCCGCCGAGCAGGTTGCGGATCGCGGCGGTCGCGATCGTGGTGCGCGGCCAGAGCGCATTCACCGCGACCTTGCCGCGCAATTCGCCGGCGAGTCCAAGCACGACGAGGCTCATTCCGAATTTCGCCATCGAGTAGGCGGTGTGAGGCGCGAACCATTTCTCGGACATGTCGAGCGGCGGCGAAAGCATCAAAATATGCGGGTTTGCAGCGCGCACGAGATAGGGGATCGCAAATTTCGACACCATGAACGTGCCGCGCGCATTGATCTGCTGCATCAGGTCGTAGCGGCGCATGTCGGTCGCCACGACAGACGTCAGCTGAATGGCGCTGGCATTGTTCACCACGATGTCGATGCCGCCGAATTTCTCGGCGGCTTCGTCGATTGCGGCCTGCACGGCAGCCTCGTCGCGGACGTCGACGGCGAGCGGCAGCGCGCGGCCGCCGGCTTTGGCGACCTCGGCCGCGGCGGTGTGAATTGTGCCCTCAAGCTTTGGATGGGGCTCGACCGTTTTGGCGGCAAGCGCGACGTTGGCGCCTTCCGACGCAGCCTTCAGCGCAATCGCAAGGCCGATGCCGCGCGAGCCGCCGGTGATGAACAGGGTCTTTCCCTTCAGCGACATCGGAGCATGTGTCCTTATTCGGCAAGCGCCGCCTGGGCACCGTTGATGCTGTCACCGCCCTCGACGACCGTGCGCTCGAGACCGCTTGCCTGAACAGCGATATTTTTCGCAAAAAAGCGTGCAAGCGTGCCGCGCGCATTTCCATCGCCGGCCCGCAACGAAGCCAGGGCATCCTCGGCGAGCATGCAACCACCCGCCGCGTTGCCGAACAGGCGCAGATAGGGTGTCGCCCCGGCAAGCGCTGCGTCGGATGATTTCTGCGACAGCAGCCAGCGCGTGGAACGTTCGAGGCTGTCGACTGCCTCTCCGAGCCGGCCTGCCGTCTCGCCCAGGATCGGCGCATTGCTTGCGCGCACGGCGTCAACGGTGCGGCGCAACTCGTCGATATAAAGCGAGACCGTCTTGCCGCCTTCGAGCGGCACCTTGCGCGTGACCAGGTCGATGGCCTGGATGCCGTTGGTGCCTTCGTAAATCGCCGCAATGCGCGCGTCGCGGAAGTGCTGCGCCGCGCCGGTTTCCTCGATGTAGCCCATGCCGCCGTGCACCTGCACGCCGAGCGAAGCGACCTCGATACCGATATCGGTGGAAAAGGCCTTGGCGACGGGTGTCAGCAGCGACGCGCGTTCGTGCGCGGCCTTGCGGGCCGCCTCGGTCTTTGCGCGCTGGGACCGGTCGATGGCGATGCCGGTCGCGTAACAGATCGCGCGCGCCGCGCCGGTCAGGCCGCGCATCGTGAGCAGCATGCGTTTCACGTCGGGATAGGCAATAATCGCGCTGGCGGCGCCCTGCTTGCGCTCGCGGGCGTAGGCGAGGGCCTGCTGCGTCGCGTGCTCGGCAATGCCGACGCCCTGCAGGCCGACAGCCAGGCGCGCGCGGTTCATCATCGTGAACATGCAGGCCATGCCTTCGTGTTCCTCGCCGATGAGGAAGCCCCTGGCGCCGCCATGGTCGCCATAGACCATCGTGCAGGTTGGCGAGGCATGGATGCCGAGCTTGTGCTCGACCGAATGGGCGCGCACATCGTTGCGCGACCCGTCCGGCATGATTTTCGGGATCAGGAAAAGTGAAATTCCTTTGGTGCCGGGCGGCGCATCGGGCAGCCGCGCCAGCACGAAATGAATGATGTTGTCGGTGAGGTCATGCTCGCCATAGGTAATGAATATTTTCGAGCCGGTGATGCGGTAGCTGCCGTCGCCTGCGCGCTCGGCCTTGCTGCGCAGGGCGCCGACATCGGAGCCGGCCTGCGGCTCGGTGAGCTGCATCGTGCCCATCCATTCGCCGCTGACGAGCTTGCCGAGATACTGCTTTTTAAGCGCGTCGGTGCCGTAGGCATGCAGCGCGTCGATGGCTGCCATCGTCAGCACCGGGCCGATGCCGAACGCCATGGACGCCGAGTTCCACATCTCGATGCAGGCTGCATTCAACGCCTGCGGCAGGCCCTGTCCGCCCCAATCCGACGGCGCGGCAAGGCCGTTCCATCCGGCCGCGGCCCAGTTTGTATAGGCTTCTTTCCAGCCGGGCGGCGTCGTGACATGGCCGTCCTTGAACGGCGTTCCGAACTTGTCGCCGGCACGGTTGAGGGGCGCGATGACGTCGGTGGCGTAGCGGCCGGCCTCCGCAATGATGGAGTCGACCGTCTCTTCGTCGAGATCGCCATAAAGCCCTTCCGCCAGCGCAGCCTTCAGGCCGGCAGCGTGCTTGAGCGTGAATGCAATATCGGCGGCCGGGGCGCGGTAGGTCATGGCTGGCTAATCTAGTGCCGGGGCGGGGCGGGTCAACGCGCGCCACATATATAATATGCAGCCTGCGGACATTGATCGGGCAGGGCCGCGCCGCTATGGTCCGGCCGCCGCGTGCGAAATCGCTTCGCCGCGGCTCTCCGGTACCTGTTGGGGCGTAGCCAAGTGGTAAGGCAGCGGATTTTGATTCCGCCATTCCCAGGTTCGAATCCTGGCGCCCCAGCTCCCAACTCCGCTCTCGTTATGGTCCGTTCCGGACACATGGGTTACGGTTTATTCCGGAGACATAGGTAACACTTTTGGTCCGAAGGGATTATCGAGCGGTTTGAGCCTGCAGGTCTCGTTTCGATTTCGGACTGCGCGTCCGACTGATGAAAAGCAAACGGACGCAGAAGTAAGATGCTCGCACTGCCGTACGTATGGCTTTCGAATCCCCGGAACCTTTCTATCAAGCGATCATCTAAGCAAATGTCCAGGCCTGGTGCCTATCGGCCGGCGCTTACCGCCTGAATTTGAGGATCGTCGATGAGTTCACACATCCATGCCTTGGAGCGCGTCAAACTATCGCGCGCAAAGCCTGAGCGACCTGAGCGAGCCGATGTCGAAGCTGCATTCCGAACAATAATTCAATGGGCCGGCGACGATCCGGAACGAGATGGCTTGACCGACACGCCGGCTCGCGTGGCGCGCGCCTTCGAAGAGTTTTTTGTCGGCTATGCGCAGGATCCGGTTGAAATACTGAAAACGACCTTCGAAGAGATCGAAGGCTACGATGAAATGATTGTGCTACGTGGCATTCGGTTCGAAAGCCACTGTGAGCACCACCTGGCACCTATTATCGGCCAGGCGTGGGTGGCCTATGTGCCGAGCGGTCGTGTCGTCGGCATCAGCAAGCTCGCCCGCCTGGTTGAGGTTTACGCCAAGCGCCTGCAAATTCAGGAAAAGATGACGGCTCAAATCGCCAACACGATCAACGAAGTGCTTAAGCCGCAGGGTGTCGGAGTTATCATCAAGGCGTCGCATCACTGTATGACCACGCGCGGCGTACATAAGCCCGATTCAGATCTGGTCACCAGCCGTATGCTAGGCTGTTTCCGTGACAATCCGCTCACGCGCCAGGAATTCCTCAGTATGGCGGTGTGACAGGAGCCATTCGTCTTGGCCAGGCGCGCTCGACCGAAAACGGCCTTAGTCCTTGCCGGCGGCGGCAGCTTCGGGGCCATCCAGGCCGGCATGCTGCATTCGCTCGCCACCCATGGCATCGTCGCGGATATGGTTGTCGGATCGAGTGTTGGCGCGCTCAACGGCGCCTACTATGCCGGCAATCCTACCCTTCAAGGCATCGAGCGCCTGGAAACGATCTGGCGCGGATTGCGTCGACGCGACGTTTTCCCGGTCGGCTGGACAACGGTGCTTGGGTTTTTGGTGCGACGGAATTTTCTCGTCGAGCCGAACAGCCTGCGGGCGTTGATTGAGGAAAATCTCACCTATCGCAATCTGGAAGATGCAAAGATCCCCATTCACATCGTCGCGACCAATATTCTGACCGGCGGTACCGTCGTCCTGTCAAAGGGACCCGCTGCGCAAGCCATCATCGCGAGCGCGGCCATACCGGTGGTGTTCCCGCCGGTGAGGTTCGAGGATGTTTATCTTGTCGACGGTGCCGTCTCGAGCGACACGGCGGTCAAGGTCGCGGTCGACCAAGGAGCTCAACGCCTCATCGTGCTGCCCACAGGCTACGCCTGCGCACTCTCGAAGCCGCCAGCCGGTGCGGTCGCGAGCGCGCTGCACGCGATCACGTTACTAATCGCGCGGCAGCTATTGAGCGAATTGAGGGAGCTCGATGGTAGCAACATTGAGTATTACGTTCTGCCACCCCTGTGTCCGCTCATTGGATCTCCGTACGACTTTTCCCAATCGGACGTGCTGATCGAGCGTGCCATCAAGAGCACGGACGCATGGCTTGCAGAGGGCGGCCTCGAAAAGCCGAATGTCCTTGCGCAGTTGAGCATCCACAAACATGACAACCAAAAATCCCTCCCGCCCTGACTAAGGGAGCCTCGGCCTACGATAGCCAATTTTTGTCAACACTGTCGGGCACGTCGTACATCGGAGGTAGGCACCATGATCAGAGATGTGGATTTTCTCCTCGTCGGTGGAGGGCTTGCCAGTGCCACCGCTGCCGAAACGCTGAGGCTGGAAGGAGCAAATGGCACGATCGCTATTTTGTCAGCGGAGAATTATCTACCCTATCAGCGTCCACCACTATCGACGCAATTTTTGCTTAAGACGCAAAACGAAGACCAGTTATTGATTTTCGACGAGTCCTTTTACCGCGAGCATTCGATCGACGTAATCTTGGGCGAGCGTGCAGTTCGTTTGGATACCAATCGGCAGATTATACAAACCGATCAAGCGGGCGAGATACGTTATGAAAAATTACTGATCGCCACCGGCGCGGCACCGGTTCGCTTGCAGATTCCCGGATCAACGCTGTCCGGAATCCACTATCTTCGCACGCTCGGGGATGCTCTCAATATCAGACGCGCCGTCGAAAACGCCGAGCATGCAGTGATAGTCGGAGGAAGTTTTCTCGCCGTTGAATTAGCGGCATCGCTGAGCGCGAGGGGAATTCACGTCACGCTAGTCGCGATGGAGGAGATCCTGCTCGATAAGTTGAGGTCGCAATCCATCTCGGATTTCTTCAGGCGCTATTACCGCGAACACGGAGTCGACATTGTTCTTGGCGATGAGGTGATTGGCTTTTCAGGTGAAACGACAATTGAAGGAGTCAGGACCCGGTCCGGAACAACTTTGCGGTGCGATCTGGCATTGGTTGCCACCGGAGTGGCCCCCGAGATCGAATTCCTGCAGGGGAGCGGCATCAACAGTGACGACGGTGTCGTCGTTGACAGGTTCCTTCAAACGAATTGCCCGAATGTCTTCGCTGCCGGTGACGTGGCAAACTTCTCTGACCCCGTCTTTAATATACGTCGTCGCATCGAGCACTGGGATAATGCAATCAAGCAGGGGCGGTTGGCGGCGAAGAACATGCTCGGGCAGCGAGTGCCGTATGACGAAGTCTCCTACTTCTTCTGCGACGTGTTTGATATCAGCTTTGATTTCCTCGGCTACCCGGAAGTTGCCGACGAACAGATCGCGCGTGGTTCTCTGAACGATCGATCATTTGCCTTGTTCTATTTGAAGGAAGAGGTGCCGCGTGCGCTGTTTTCGCTGGGCCGACCGGCGCAGGAGACTAAAGCGGTTGATTCGTTGATCCGCTATCGGGTCAATTTGCACTCGATTAGAAGCAAGTTGACCGATCCGCAGTTTCGGCTCGAGCAGATCCCAACGCAGAACATACTTGTACTGCAGGGTGGTGGCGCACTCGGCGCCTTTGAATGCGGCGTCGTAAAGGCTCTGGAGCATCAAGGCATTTATCCTGATGTGGTGGCTGGAGTATCCATTGGTGCATTCAATGGAGCCGTGATCGCCGGAAATCCCAAAAATCCCGCTGCGGCTCTCGAGAGCTTCTGGCACGACCTCGAAGTAATAACGCCCGAGATACCCAACGAGAGTTTAAGGCGCTCAATTTCGTCGTGGAACAGTTTGATATTTGGATCTCCAAAATTCTTTCGCCCCATCTGGTTGACTCCGGTGTGGGGTTTCCACCAAGGGCCATTCCATTGGACAAGCTTCTACGATCCTTCGCCTGTGCGCGAGCTGCTCGCGAAATATGTAAATTTCAGTCAATTGAGATCGAGTCCAATCCGGTTGATTGTCAGCGCCGCAAATGTAGAGACAGCACAGCTGGAAATCTTTGACAGCTATGTCGATGACCTTACACCCGATCACATTCTGGCCAGTGGCAGTCTTCCACCGGGATTCCCGTGGACAACAATTGATGGCAACCACTATTGGGACGGAGGAATCGTAAGTAACTCCCCGTTGGAAGACGTGATCGAGCGATGTGGAGCGGCGGGAAAGCGCGTTTTCATAGTTGACCTCTTTCCGAAAAAGAAAGGTCTTCCGACCAATATTGTAGAGGTGATGTTTCGCCGGGATGAAATCGTTTACTCGGAACGGGTCAGAAATGATGTACGGACACGCAATCTCCGGCACGACTTCCGAAGGTTAGTGGAAGAGATCCTGGTCGATCTTCCTGCAGACAAGCTCATTCAAATTACACAGAGGCCAAGATATATCCAATTGATGGGCGAGATCGCACCAACGACGATCACTCGTATCACCCGCGAGATGGAAGAGGGCGAGCCCTTGTCGAAGGACTACGATTTCTCAACCTTATCGATCGAGCGAAATAAAGAAAATGGCTATCGGGCGGCCCAAAAGGCGCTCAACTGCTCGCTGAGTTGAGCCAAGTTTAAGAGTACAAGACGACGCTCGCGACGGGTTCCTCCTCGCCGCAAACCGCTCAACTGCCAAAGTTGATAGTCCCGAACCTTAACCAGGACGGGAACGGATCAGAAGGATCGGCTGACCGCTCCGCCAGCTGGGCGGCGCAATCCACTCGATCAACCTGTCGGCTTTTCAACACAATTGATCCAAGGTGGATGTTCGCCCGACTTTCCGCAAGAGCAATCAAGGTGTCTTGGAGCGGACCGGGGCCTTCGGCTCGGAACGCTGGGGCTCGATCTCCTTTTCGGTTGCCGGTGCTATTGGCGGCGATGCGAGCGCGTCGCTTACCGCCATGATTTGTTGCTGGCACGAAAGTCCATCGGCCATGATGCGCTCAAACGCTCCACCCACCCAATCCTGATACGCCTGGATCAGATCGGCGAACGTCTCGGTCCTGCACATGCGCTCAGCGGCTTCGCGCGCTTTGTGAGTTCCGATATGGCGCCGCTCAAACCAGGCATTCGTGAGCGCCTGCATACTGTCCAAAACC
>DASSRJ010000070.1:0-26171 GCA_035701845.1 Pseudolabrys sp.
GCAACGCCGGCATTCGTTGAGCATGAGGTGGCACGCACATTTCCGGCCGTCGCGCAGGCGACCGGGCTCGAAGGCGTACGGCGCCTTATCAATTACCAGAATGTCGCCTATGGCCGGCTTTATCTCGATCGCCTGCGGCCCATCATCGCTGATGATCAGGCCGCGGGCGCCCAAGGCAGATTGCTGAAGGAAATCGCACGGCACCTTGCGGTTCGCATGTCGTACGAGGACGTCGTCCGCGTCGCGCAGGCCAAGATTGCGCCGGCCCGCATGCAGCGCATCGCGCGCGAGGAGCTGCGCGCAAACGGCGAGCCGTTCTCCATTCATGACTTTCTCAAGCCGGGCATTGAAGAGCTTTGCCAATTGCTCCCGTCGTTCCTGGCGCGATCAATCCTGCGATTGGCGGCGCGCAAAGGTTGGCTTGGCCGGGTCTATTTCGGGATGGAGATCAATTCCACATCGATCAGCGGCTATCTGCGCTTCTGGCTGCTGGCCAAGCTCCGTATCCTGCGGCCGTATGGCTACCGCTACAGGCAGGAACAGCAACAGATCGACAACTGGCTTCGGCTGATCCGCGAGGCCGCGAAACATTCTGCCGAGCTGGCGCTGGAAGTCGCCGAATGCGCACGCCTGATCAAAGGCTATGGCGACACGCATACCCGCGGGCTCGCCAACTACCGCGCGATCGAAACGCGCGTGATCCGCCCGGCTTTGGCGGGCCAGATTCCCGCTTCGCGCGCGGCCGACGCCATTGCCAGCGCACGTACCGCGGCCCTGGTCGACCCGGACGGTGAAGGCCTGACCAGGTGTCTCGCCGAGATCGACGGTCAGCCGGCGCTGCGGATCGCCGCCGAGTAATTTGCAAGGCTGGCGCGCAAGCGGCTCCGTTGTCAGCCTTTCCTCGGTCGAGTAAAACCGGGCTCGCAAAACAAACGATAATGGCGTCCGGAAACCGGGCGTTTGAGGGGCGGAAATGGCCGCGACACCGACGGGACAACGGCCAACGATTGCCGCCGAAGCTTTCCTCCGCGCGCTGGCCGATCACGGCACCGACTACTTTTTCGTCAATCCCGGCACCGACTTTCCGCCGATCGTCGAAGCTTTCAGCCGCGCCAAGAAGACCAACGCCAGGGTCCCGAAACCCATTCTGGTACCACACGAGAATCTCGCGGTCGGGATGGCGCACGGCGCGTACATGATGACGGGCCGTCCACAGGCGGTCATGGTACACGTCAATGTGGGCACAGCGAACACGATCAACAACCTGGCCAACCTGTCGCGCGACCGCGTCCCGCTGATCCTGGCTGCCGGACGCACACCGATTACCGAGAAAGGCACATTTGGATCGCGCTCGCGTCCAATTCACTGGGCGCAGGAAATGTTCGATCAGGCCGGGATGGTGCGCGAGCTCGTGAAGTGGGACTACGAATTGCGTGTGCCGGGACAGATCGGCGACGTCGTCGCGCGCGGTGTCGAGGTCGCCATGGCGCATCCGCGCGGACCGGTCTACCTGGTGCTGCCGCGCGAACCCCTTGCTGCCGCATTGCCGGAACCCATCGGCCCTGCAAAACCGCGGCCGCAGGCCGCAGCTGCATACCCTGACCCACGCACGATCGCGACGCTGGCCGAATGGGTTGCGGCCGCCGAGCGGCCGCTGATCGTCACGTCGACCTTGCCCGCCGAGGCAGTGCACCAACTCGAGCGTCTCGCCGAGCGCTGCGCCATCCCCGTCGTCACCCACAGTCCGCGCTCGGTGTGCCTGCCATCAAGCCATTCCATGCACTTCGGATTCGAGCCCGGTACCCTGCTTGCCGACGCCGATCTCGTTATCGCGCTTGAGTCCGACGTGCCCTGGATTCCGCATCTGCAGCATCCGCCCGGCGGCTGCCGCGTCGCGCATGTCGGCGAGGATCCGTTCTATGTGCGCTATCCGATGCGGAGTTTTCCAAGCGATCTCGCATTGCAGGCAGGCCCTGCGCAGGCGCTCGATGCACTTGCGCGCGCGGTCGAGCCTCGTCTGCAGATGGCGGATGCCCGCATCGCCGCGCGGCGCGCTCGGCTGACCGAGCGCATGCGCACGCGACGCGCCCAATTGGCAAAGGATTCGGCCGCCGGCACGACGATCTCGCCCGAATATCTGTCGCGCGTCATCGGTGAAACGGTCGGCAAGGATGCCATCATCATCAACGAATACCCGCTGCGGCCGGATCATTGCGCGCGCGAAAAGCCGGGCACGTTCTTCGCACTCGGACCTGCCGGCGGACTTGGATGGGGATTTGGCGCAGCGCTCGGCGCCAAGCTGGCGGCACCCGACAATTTCGTGGTCGCGACCCTTGGCGACGGTTCCTATATGTTCGCCAATCCGATGGTCGCACATTGGGTGTCCGCCGTGCAGAATCTGCCGATTCTGACGATCGTGTTCAACAACAGCCGCTACGGCGCCGTGCGCCGCGCCACGCTGTCGATGTTCAAGGACGGCGTGGCCGGTGAGAACGACGGCCGTACGCTTGCCGATCTCGATCCGTCGCCGCCGTTCGAGGAAATGGCGCGTGCGCAAGGCGCGCATGCCGAGCGCGTGGAAAAGCCCGCCGATCTGCCCGAAGCGCTTTCGCGTGCGCGCAACGCCGTCATCAACGAAAAGCGGCAGGCGATGCTTAACGTCATCACCCCCTATTGAACGGATTCAGTATCCAGAACGTCCAAAGTCACGGAGAACGAGTACATGCGCATCGATGCCTATACCCATTTCATCCCGGAAAAATACTTCAACAAGATCGTGGAGAGTGGCCATGCCGACATCGGCAAGCGCGTGCGCGAGATTCCGTGCATCCATGATCTCGATATCCGCCGCAAGATCGTGGAGGGATTCAAGGACTACGCGCAGATCCTCTCCTATCCGATGCCGCCGCTGGAGGTCATGACCAAGGGCGACGGCAAGCTGACCGAGGAATACACCAGGCTCGTGAACGACGGCTTCGCCGAGATCTGCCGGAAATATCCCGACCAGTTTCCCGGCTGGGTCGGACAGGCTGCGCTGATCGCGCCCGATGCCGGCGTGCGCGAGGCCGAGCGCGCGCTCAAGAACGGCGCGCTCGGCGTGCAGATCTACACCAACATCGCTGGCCGGCCGCTCGACGATCCGGCCTTTGAGCCTTTCTTCGAGACAATGAACAAGTCCGGCAAGCCGGTCTGGATGCATCCGGCGCGCGCCGCCAATTTCCCAGACTACCTCACCGAGAAGAAGTCGAAGTACGAGATCTGGTGGACGTTTGGCTGGTCCTACGAGACCGCCGCGGCAATGGCCCGGCTCGTCTTCTCGGGCATCATGGACAGGTATCCGAACCTGAAGATCATCACGCATCATTTCGGCGGCATCGCACCGATGCTGGAAGGCCGCATCGGTCCCGGCTGGGACCAGCTCGGCGCGCGCACGTCGGACGAGGACCTGAGCCTGGTTCTCAAACGCCTCAAGAAGCGGCCGCTCGACTACTTCAAGCACTCGTTCTATGCCGACACCGCCGTATTCGGCGGCGTGCCGGCAACGCACGCCGGCTTTGCCTTCTACGATCTCGACAAGATCGTATTCGCGTCCGACTGCCCGTTCGATCCCGAGAAAGGCACCATGTACACGCGCGAAACTCTGCGCATCATCGAAGAGATCGATATGCCGGCCCCTGACAAAGAAAAGGTCTGGCACGGCAACCTCGAGCGCATTACGGGTGCGAAGTTCAAAGGCTGAAGCTCGTCACCAGTTTTCTGCCCGATATGAAAGAAAGTCGTGGATGCCCGGCATAAAGCCGGGCATGACGCCCTGCTTTCGGCTCGTAGCGTGACCGCCTTCTGGTAACCTTGGCGTCCATGGCGCTCACGCGACCCATCGGCCAGCCCGAACCTGACACAGCCGGAATTCCACCGCAGAGCGGCGACGGCGGCCGCGTGACTCCCATAGCGACCGGCGAAGCCGGCCGTGTGACGCCGATGATGGAGCAGTACCAGGACATCAAGGCCGCCAATCCGGACTGTTTGCTGTTCTACCGGATGGGTGACTTCTACGAATTGTTCTTCGCCGATGCCGTGGTCGCCTCGCGCGCGCTTGGCATCGTGCTGACCAGACGCGGCAAGCATCTCGGCGCCGATATTCCGATGTGCGGCGTACCGATCGAGCGCGCCGATGAATATCTGCACCGGCTGATCGCGCAGGGCCACCGCGTCGCCGTGTGCGAGCAGCTTGAGGATCCGGCCGAGGCACGCAAGCGCGGCGCCAAAAGCGTGGTGCGGCGCGACGTGGTGCGTCTTGTCACGCCCGGCACGCTGACCGAAGACTCGCTGCTCGATGCGAAACGGAACAATTATCTGCTCGCGGTCGCACGCGCACGGACGTCTTCCGGCAGCGACGACAGCCGCTTTGCGCTTGCCTGGATCGATATTTCGACCGGCGAGTTCCGCGTTTCCGAATGCGAGCGGGCCGCCTTGTCGGCCGAGATCGCGCGGCTCGAACCCGGCGAAATCATCGTCTCGGACTCACTATTCGGCGAGCCCGATCTCGCCGCATTCTGGCGCTCGTTGCCGGCGGTCACCCCGCTCGCGCGTGATATTTTCGACGGCGCCACTGCCGAGCGGCGGCTGACGTCGTTCTTCGCGGTATCGACCAGCGAGGCCTTTGGCGCGCTGACCCGGCTAGAGGTCACAGCCGCCGCGGCTTGCGTCACTTACGTCGAACGCACGCAGATCGGCCAACGGCCGCCGCTGTCGCCGCCCCTGCACGAGAGCGCCGGGGCCAGCATGGCGATTGATCAGGCGACCCGCGGCAATCTCGAGCTGATGCGCACGCTTGCCGGGGACCGGCGCGGCTCGCTGCTCGATGCCATCGACCGTACCGTGACCGCGGCGGGCTCGCGGCTGCTTGCACAGCGACTGTCGGCGCCGCTGACCGATCCGGCGCAAATTGCAAAACGGCTCGAGTCGGTCGCAGGATTTGCCGGAGATGCCGCGGCGCGCGCGGACACCCGCTCCCGCCTGCACGCTGCGCCGGATCTTGCCCGCTCGCTGTCGCGACTGGCCGTCGGCCGTGGCGGCCCGCGCGACCTTGCCGCGATCCGCGACGGCATGCTGGCGGCCGCCGATCTCGCCCGCGCGCTTGCTTCGCTCAAGGACAAGCCCGCCGAGATCGCCGTCGCGATGCAGGCCTGCCGCAAGCCGGACGGCATGCTGGCCGCCGAATTGTCCGCCGCGCTCGCCGCCGAGCTGCCGGCCTTCAAGCGCGACGGTGGCTTCGTCCGCGAGGGCTACGACAAGGTTCTCGACGAGACGCGCGCGCTCCGCGATGAATCGCGCCGCGTTATTGCGGCGCTGCAGGCACGCTATGCCGAGGACACCGGCATCCGCGTCCTCAAGATCAAGCACAATAATGTGCTCGGCTATTTCGTCGAGGTGACCGCGCAGCACGGCGAGCGCCTGTTGGGCGCGCCGCTCAACGGTACGTTCATCCACCGGCAGACGCTCGCCGGACAGGTGCGTTTCACCACCACCGAGCTCGGCGAGCTCGAAGCGAAGATCGCCAGTGCCGCTGAACGCGCGCTCGGCCTGGAGCTGGAGATTTTCGATCGGCTGGTCGGCGCCGTCATGGCGCAGAGCGTCAATATCAAGGAATGTGCCGAAGCGCTTTCTGCTCTCGATGTCGCAAGCGCGCTCGCCCACCTCGCCGTGGAGCGCGACTATATACGCCCGCACGTCGATGACAGCCATGCTTTCGTTATTGAAGGCGGCCGTCATGTGGTTGTGGAGCAGGCGCTGTCGCGCGACGGCACCCCGTTCATTGCCAACGATTGCGACCTCTCGCCTCCTCCGCAAACCGATGTCGGCCGCATCTGGCTGCTCACCGGCCCCAACATGGCGGGCAAATCCACGTTCCTGCGGCAGAATGCTCTGATCGCGATCCTCGCACAGATGGGCAGTTTCGTTCCGGCGAGGCAGGCGCACATCGGCGTCGTCGAACAACTGTTCTCGCGCGTGGGCGCCGCCGACGATCTTGCGCGTGGCCGTTCAACCTTCATGGTCGAAATGGTGGAGACCGCCGCCATCCTCAACCAGGCCGGCGAGCGCGCGCTGGTCATCCTCGATGAGATCGGCCGCGGCACCGCCACCTTCGACGGGCTGTCGATCGCATGGGCGACGGTCGAGCATCTTCACAACGTCAACAAATGCCGCGCGCTGTTCGCCACCCACTTCCACGAGTTGACCGCCCTCGCCGGCCGGCTCGACCGGCTGCACAATGCAACGGTGCGCGTGAAGGAATGGCAGGGAGACGTCGTCTTCCTGCATGAAGTCGTCGCGGGCGCCGCCGACCGATCTTACGGCATCCAGGTCGCCAAGCTTGCCGGCCTGCCGCCAGGTGTGATCGAACGCGCCAAACTGGTGCTCGCCAAGCTGGAGCAGGAAGACCGCGCTGCGACGAAGGGCTTCGAGGATCTGCCGCTGTTCGCGGTGCCGCAAAAAGCCCCGCAGGAAGCGCCGAAATCGGCCGAGGATTTGCTTGTTGCGGCGCTTGCCGCGATCAACCCCGACGACCTGTCTCCGCGTGAGGCGATGGAAGCGCTTTATATGCTAAAAGCGAAGCTGACGGGTACGCATAAACCTTAGACACCATGATGAATGTCGCCGAGAGGAAGCAGGCAACCGCGCCGGCGGAGGCGCAACGCTGGCTTGCGAGCTTCGAGGCCGCGTTGTCGGCGCAAGATGCCGCGGCGGCCGCCGCGTTGTTCCTGGACGACGGGCTCTGGCGCGATGTCCTGGCATTCACCTGGACTATCCGGACGATGGCCGGCCGGCCGGAAATCGAAGCGATCTTGCGTGAGACGCTGTCGCGCGCGCAGGCGGGAAATTTTCATGTCCCGGATAAGCGAACGCCGCCACGCTGGATATCCCGCGCCGGTGACGAAAATATCGAAACATTGTTCGAATTTGACAGTGCCTTCGGTCCCGGCGCGGGCGTGCTGCGACTGAGGCCGGACAGCGAGGGCAAGCTGCGCGCCTGGACGCTGAACACAAATCTGCAGGAGCTCAGAGGTTACGAAGAGGAATTCAAGCGGCGCGGCGAACCCGATTCGACGCGCGATTTCGGCGCCGAGAACTGGGCCGACCGTCTGAGAAGGCAGCGCGCCTTCTCCGAAGGCGATCCTGCCGTCATCGTCGTCGGCGGCGGGCAAGCCGGGCTGTCGATTGCGGCACGCCTTCGTCAGCTTGGCATCGACACGCTGATCGTCGATCGTCACGGGCGCGTCGGCGACAACTGGCGCACGCGTTATCATTCGCTGACGCTGCACAACGAGGTGCATGTCAACCATCTGCCCTATCTGCCTTTTCCCCCGACGTTTCCCGTCTATATCCCGAAGGACAAGCTCGCCAACTGGTTCGAATCCTATGTCGAGGCCATGGAGCTCAACTTCTGGACCGACACCGAGCTTGTCGGTGGATCCTACGACGAGAAGCGCTCGGAATGGCGCGTCACGTTGCGCCGTAGCGACGGAACGCAACGCATCATGCGGCCGCGCCATCTTATTTTCGCAACAGGCGTGAGCAGCATCCCTTACACCCCCGACCTGCCGGGGCTCGACAAATTTGCAGGCGCCAAGGTGCACTCGGGCGATTTCAGGAACGCCGGGCAGTGGCAAGGCCGCAAGGCGCTGGTACTCGGAACCGGCACCAGCGGTCATGACGTCGCGCAGGAGCTGCATGCGCACGGCGCGCAGGTCACAATGATCCAGCGCAGCAAGACCCATGTGGTCAGCCTGAAGGAAGCGCAGAGCGTTTACGCGATCTACTCGGAAGGAATCCCGTTTGACGATTGCGACCTGCTCGCGACCTCGTTTCCCTATCCGGTTCTGAGGCGCTCGTATCAGCTCTCCACCGCAAAAGGCGCGAAGGTGGATCGTAAACTGATCGAGGCGCTTGAGGAGTGCGGATTCAATACCTGGCTGGGCGAAGACGAAACCGGCTTCCAGATGATGTATCTGCGCCGCGGCGGTGGCTATTACTTCAACGTCGGCTGTTCGGAATTGATTCTCTCCGGCGCAATCGGCCTTCTTCAATATGCCGATATCGAAACCTTCGTGCCGCAGGGCGTACGACTGCGCGACGGGAGCATCGTGACGGCGGACCTTCTGGTGCTCGCCACCGGCTACAAGAACCAGCAGGAGGCCGTCCGCCTCTACCTCGGCGATACCATTGCCGACCGCATCGGCCCGGTCTGGGGCTTCGATGAGGGCGGCGAACTGTGCAACATGTGGCGGCGTACCGCACAGCCCGGGCTCTGGTTCACGGCCGGCAGCCTTGCGCAGTGCCGGATTTTCTCGCGCTATCTCGCGCTGCAGATCAAGGCACTGGAAGAAGGGCTACTGCAATAATTTGCGCTGGCGCAGGGCCCACAACAGCGCGTTCCAGCCGATGCCGATGGTCAGCCCGACGGCGTAAGACCACCACACGCCGACCGGCACGGCCAGCAGGTGCACGGCAAGCAAACCGAGACCAAGGCCGATCAGCGGCGTGAGCACGTGGGCGGCGACGCTTGCCGCCGCCGGCCCGCCAATGCGCGGATGCAGGATGATGAAGAACGAGCCCATGGCCACCGGAAAGAAGGCAAACGTGCCCGAAAAATAGGAGCCGATCGAGCTGCTGGCCGCCGTAACCAGCACAACGCAGAGCGTCACCACGCCGGCACGCCAGGCAAGGTCAATGCCGGTCACCTCGACACGTTTCACCGCGCCGGCGACCCGAAAGCGGGCCGCGGCGGCGATCGCAATCGGATAGACGACAGCGTTGAGCAACACCGCACCGATCGCGTTCCACTCCACCAGCCGAAGCAAAAACACGATGACGAGCCAGACCAGGAATGCGCCACCGAGACTAAGCTGTAGCGAGTGCCGTTGCGCCAACGCAGCGTAGGTCAGTGCAAAGAAGGCGCAGGCGGCGTTCGCGATCAGGCTGCCCACCGCACTTTGCGCAATGAACTCAGGCGGATGCTCGAGCGCGAGGATGATCATCGCGGCGCCGCCAGCGGTCGGAAGCGCCGCAACGAGCGAGCCGATGAAAGGTCCGCTGCGCTCGACGATGATCGATGCCGCTACCACGATCGATGCGGTCATAGCGATCTTCAGCAGCAATCCGAACAGGAACAGCGACATGGGCTAGACTGCAACTCCGTGCCGCCGCGCCGCCAGGACCGCAAGGCTCCAGCCGATCGAGGTCGCCAGGGCCAGCGAAAACCCTGCGGCAACTCCCAAGGGCTCGGCCGTCAGATGCAGCACCATGCAGGCTATGCCAAAACCGAGCAGGCCGAGTGGCGCGTTGGCGAGGACCGCCGCCGTCGGCTTGCCGCCGGCGCGCCGATGCAGAATGAGAATGATGCTGGTGAGCACGACCGGAAACACCGCCAGCAGGCCGCTGCCGTATGAGCCGATGCGGAAGCTGAATGTAACCACAATGCCGACCAGGACGGCCACCATGAGCGCACGCAACGCGTAGTCGTACCAGCGCGGTTGCTGCCGCGGCATTCGCGTGTGCCGGAATGGGCGCACGACCCAGATCCCCGTTACAATTGCGGCCGCATTGATCAGAAGCGCGGGCCCGAGCGGCCAATGACCGGCGGTAATGATCGCCGTCAGCACGATCCACACCACATAGGTGCCGCCGAGGCTGATGGCGAGCGATCGCCGCTGCGCCAGCACGCAATAGACCACCGCGAAAACGACGTTCGCCGCATTGACCGCAAGGCTCGCGACCGCGCTTTGCGCAATGAAATGCGCGTCGTGGTCGAGCGCAAGAAATACATAGACCGGCCCTGCCCCGATCGGCAGCGTCGCAACCAGCCCGCCGACCAGCGGACCGGCACGCTCGGCCGTGATCGTCGCCGCCAGCACGAAAGCGGCGGTGATGGCCATTTTGACGATGAGCGTGAGGGCAAAATACAAGTCGGGAGGCATTTGGGGCGGCGCACATGACCACGCCGTCTGGTGCAGCGCAAGCCGCAGCCATGCATAGCAGGTCGTAGTCGCTAGGCGCGTGCGAGCTTGATGTCGACCGGCGGTCCGTTCCTGATGGTCTGATAGACGACGCAATAGCGCTCGGTGAGCTTGAGTAGCTGGTCGAGCTTGTCCTGCGGCGCATCGGTGTCGACATCGAAGCGCAAACGGATTTGCGCGAAGCCGACCGGCGCATCCCTGGCGACGCCAAGCGTGCCGCGGAAATCAAGATCTCCTTCTGCAGAGATGCTGGCTGATCTGAGCGGAATATCGAGTGCGGTCGCTACCGCCTTCATCGTCACACCGGCGCAGGCGATCAACGCCTCCAGCAGCATGTCACCGGAGCAAAGTTCCAGGCCTGAGCCGCCCGTCGCCGGATGCAGGCCGGCAACGGCCAGCGCGCGTCCCGTTTCAACCTTGCAGGCGATGTTCGCATCGTCGAGGCGACCGTACGCTTTGAGCGTTATGTATGCGGCTTTCGGATCGTTCTTGTAACGCTCCTTGATCGGCGCCTGCAGCGCGCGGAGCCCGTTTGCATCCATGGTGCTTTCCTCAATTCGGCGTCAGCACCACCCGACCGATCACCTTGCCGGCGCGAAGCTGATCCATCACCGCGTTCACGTCATCGAGTGGACGCGTTGCAACAGGGACCGGCGGGATTCCCGTACGTAGGACAAGCTCGATCAGTTCCTTCATCTCCGGCAGGCTGCCGACATAGGAGCCCTGGATGGTCAGCGCACGCATGGGGATCGGCGGCAACGACACCGTCAGGTCGCCGCCGTAAAGGCCAACGACGACATATTTGCCACCCTTGATCAGGCTGTCATAGCCGACCCGCGCGCTCTGCGAGGAGCCCACAAGATCAATCACCCCCCAGGCGCCGCCACTGGTCATATCGATGATCTGCTGCGAAGCATCGGCGGCGCCGCCATCGACGACTTTTGCAGCGCCCGCCTTCTTCGCTGCGTCTCGCTTCGCCGGATCGATGTCGACCACGATGGCGCTGTGGCCTCCCATCGCCGTGTGCAATGCAAGGCACATGAGCCCGAGACCGCCCGCGCCGATGATCACCGTCGGCTCGCTTTTCAGCGTCGAGATTTTTTTCAGGGCGCCATATGTCGTGACGCCGGAACAGGCGAGCGGTGCCGCGCGCTCGGGCGGCAGGTCGCCGATATCGAAGAGATAGCGCGGATGCGGCACCATCATATAGTCGGCGTATCCGCCGTTGGAAAAAACGCCGAGGCTGCGCATTGCGCGGCAGAGGTTTTCCTCGCCGCGCTGACATGGGCCGCAGGTGCCGCAACCGATCCACGGGTGCGCAAGCCGGCGGTCGCCAACCTTGACGCCCTTGGCGTCCGGGCCGATGGCCACGACCTCGCCGACATTTTCATGGCCGAGCGTAACCGGGAGTTTCATACCGCGATCGGCGAGGCTCATCCGCTTGCCGCCGCCCAGATCGAACCAGCCGTCGGCGAGATGCAGATCGCTGTGGCAGACGCCGGCGGCCAGGACTTTCAGCAGGACTTCCGTACCCTTTGGCTCCGGCGTGGGCTGCTCGTTGAGCCGCAACGGCTGACCGCAAACGCAGACCTGGAACATGCGCATTGTCTTTAGTCTCCCCGCATTGCTGGATTGCTCCGACACCGAACCACACTCCGCGGCTGCCGTCACCAGCCCCCGCGAATGCCTCAAAATCGGGCTCTGCAAGAAATATCTCTGTCGGGCGGGTGACTTACCGCCCCGCCTCCGCTATCCGATGGACCCATGGCATCGCTTGCGCTCGACCAGGACCACCACCCGACTGCCGAGCGAAGCTCGCGCGGGGCGGGTGAGCTGATCGACGTCCGCGCGATTACTGCTGACCTGGAGAATCTCGCCAAGACCCATACAGGAAATGAGCGCGACCTGCGCTCGCTGGTTGCACAAAAGCTCAAGGTTGCGCTGAACGACGGCCGCGCCAAGGCTGAGCAATTGCTGCTGAAGGATCGGCACGGCCGGCGTTGTGCCGAACGCCTCTGCAGGATGGAAGATGAGGTCATCCGCATCCTGTTCGAATTCGCCCGCAAGCATCTTTATCCTTCGCAAAATCCGAGCGAGGCCGAGCGCATGGCGGTCGTGGCGACCGGCGGTTACGGCCGCGGATTGCAGGCGCCCGGTTCCGACATCGATCTGTTGTTCCTGCTGCCCTACAAGCAGACCGCTTGGGGCGAGTCGATCGCCGAGGCCATTCTCTATTGTCTATGGGATCTCGGCCTCAAGGTCGGCCATGCCACCCGTTCGGTCGACGAATGCATTCGCCAGGCCAAGGCGGACATGACCATCCGCACCGCCATTCTCGAAGCGCGCTTCCTGCTCGGCGACCGCAAACTGTTTGACGAACTGGTGACGCGCTTCGACAAGGACATCGTTCGCAATACCGCCGCCCAGTTTGTCGCGGCCAAGCTTGCCGAACGTGAAGACCGTGTCCGCCGCAGCGGACAGTCGCGCTACCTGGTCGAGCCGAACGTGAAAGACGGCAAAGGCGGGTTGCGCGACCTGCACACGTTGTTCTGGATCGCCAAATATGTCTACCGCGTGCGTGAGCCGGACGAACTGATCAAAAGCGGAGTCTTTGACAAGCAGGAATATCAGCTGTTCCGGCGCTGCGAGGACTTCCTCTGGTCCGTGCGCTGCCACATGCATTTTCTCATGGGCCGCGCCGAAGAGCGGTTGTCGTTCGATATCCAGCGCGAGATCGCGGTACGCCTCGGCTACACCGAGCATCCCGGCCTGCAGGACGTCGAGCGCTTCATGAAGCACTACTTCCTGATCGCCAAGGATGTCGGCGACCTGACGGCGATCCTGTGCGCCGAGCTTGAAGACAGCCATGCCAAGAGCGTGCCGGTGCTCAGCCGCGTCATGGAGCGTTTACGGCCGGTGAAGCGACGAAAACTTGCCGAGAGCGACGATTTTATCGTCGACAAGAACCGCATCCTGCTTGCGCACCCGAGCGGCTTTAAGCGCGATCCGGTCAACCTGATCCGGATTTTCCATCTGGCGCAGAAGCACAACCTGGCTTTTCACCCCGACGCCATGCGCGCGATTACCCGCTCGCTCAAATTGATCGACGCAAGGCTGCGCGAAAACAAGGAAGCCAACGAGCTCTTTCTGCAAATTCTGACATCCAGGAACGACCCGGAGACCGTGCTGCGGCGGATGAATGAGGCAGGCGTACTCGGGCGTTTCGTGCCGGCTTTCGGCAAGATCGTCGCGATGATGCAGTTCAACATGTATCACCACTACACCGTGGACGAGCATCTCCTGCGCTGTATCGGCGTGCTTGCCGAAATCGAGCGGGGCGGCAGCAATGAATCGCCGCTCGCCAACGAGTTGATCCACAAGATTTTGCCCGAGCACCGCGCCCTGCTCTATGTCACGTTGTTTCTGCACGATATCGCCAAGGGCCGGCCGGAAGATCACTCGATCGCCGGTGCGCGCGTCGCGCGGCGGTTCTGCCCGCGCATGGGCTTTTCAGCCGCCGACACGGACACAGTGGCCTGGCTGATAGAGAACCACCTGGTGATGTCGAGCGTGGCGCAATCGCGCGACCTCTCCGACCGCAAGACGATCGAGAACTTTGCCGCCACCGTGCAGTCGGCCGAGCGGCTGAAGCTGCTCACCATTCTCACAACGGCGGACATCCGCGCGGTCGGTCCCGGCGTATGGAACGGCTGGAAGGCGCAACTCATCCGCACGCTTTATTACGAGACCGAGCCGGTGCTCACCGGCGGATTCTCCGAGGTTAACCGCGCCCAGCGTGTTGCCATTGCGCAGAACGAATTCCGCGAAGCGATGAAGAGCTGGCCGCAGGACCGGCTCGAGGCCTATATCGCCAAGCTTTATCCGGCCTACTGGCTCAAGGTCGATCTGCCGCACAAGATCGAGCATGCCAATTTCGTGCGCGCCACCGAAGATGCCGGCAAGCGGCTGGCGACATCAATCTCATTCGATGCCGAGCGCGCGGTGACTGAGCTCACGCTGCTCGCGCCCGATCATCCCTGGCTGCTGTCGATCATCGCAGGCGCCTGTGCCCTGGCCGGCGCCAACATCGTCGACGCACAAATCAACACCACGACTGACGGCCGCGCGCTCGATACCATCTCGTTGTCGCGCGAATTCGACCGCGACGAAGATGAAGAGCGCCGCGGGCACCGGATCGCCGACTCGATCGAAAAGGCGCTGCGCGGCGAACTGCGGCTGCCGGATGTGGTGACAAAGCGGGCGCCACCCAAGGGCCGGATCCGCGCTTTCGTCGTGGAGCCGTCCGTTACCATCAACAACCAGTGGTCCCACCGCTACACCATGCTCGAGGTCACCGGTCTCGATCGCACGGGCCTCCTCTATGAACTGACGGCAACGCTGTCGAAGCTCAATCTCAACATTGCCTCCGCGCATGTCGCCACGTTCGGTGAACGCGTGGTCGACGTCTTCTATGTGACGGACCTGATGGGGGCGCAGATCACCTCGCCGACGCGGCAGGCCGCGATCAAGCGCGCCCTGGTGGCCCTCTTTGCAACCGGCGAGGACGACAAGCAGGCCAGGGCGCCGGGGCATCGCGCGGCGCAAAGCGCCTGATTTCCTCGTTATTTCCGGCTTAACGGCCCCTTAAATCGCTGCGCATAGCGTGACTTCGGGGTCCGGCGATTTGTATCCGCCGGCGTGAAACGGGTCGCGTGATGGCGTCGAAACGGGGACAAGCAGGCGCGCGCCGGGAACCGGTGTTCGACACGAGCCCGGATCTGCACGTTTCCGCCGATGATCGACCCGCGCCGACCGGCGAAAAGCCTCCTTCGAAAAGCAGATCGCCGGCACGGCGGCGCAAGGCGCGCGCGCGCAAGTCGAAACCGGCCCGCAGCAGGCGGGCGCTGGTTGCCCGCTTTGCATACTGGACGCTGGTCGTCGGCCTTTGGGTTGCGATCGGCGGCGCCGGTTTCGTTGCCTGGGTCGGCGCGCATCTGCCGCCGATCCAGTCGCTGGAGATTCCCAAACGGCCGCCGTCGATCCAGATCGTCGACTTCCAGGGCCGCGCGCTCGCCCGTCGCGGCGATCTTGCAGGCGCTCCGCTGCCATTGAAGGAGTTGCCGGCTTACGTTCCAAAGGCATTCATCGCCATCGAGGACCGGCGCTTCTACGAGCATAGCGGCGTTGATCCCTACGGCATCGGCCGCGCCTTGATCGCCAACGTCCTCCACCGCGGGGTTGCGCAAGGCGGCTCGACGATCACGCAGCAACTCGCGAAAAATCTCTTTCTGACGCAGGAGCGCACGATCACGCGCAAGCTGCAGGAAGCGTTGCTCGCCATCTGGCTCGAGCGCAAATTCTCCAAGACTCAAATTCTCGAGCTCTATCTCAACCGCGTCTATTTCGGTTCAGGGGCCTATGGCATCGAGCAGGCCTCGCAGCATTACTTCGGAAAGTCCGCACGCCAGATCACGGTCGCCGAAGCGGCCCTGCTCGCGGGCGTCGTAAAATCACCGTCGCGTCTTGCCCCAACGCGCAACTTCGACGGCGCCGAGAAGCGCGCGAAAGCCGTGCTAGCCGCCATGGCGGAGCTCAAATTCATCTCGCATTCGACCGAGCGCACCGCCCTGGCGCGACCGCCGCGCATCGTGGCGCAGGCAAACACCGGTTCCGTCAATTATGTCGCGGACTGGGTGATGGACGCGCTCAACGACACGCTCGGTCGCGTCGAGGAGGACATCACGGTTCAGACCACCATCGATGCGAATCTCCAGGCCAATGCGGAGAAAGCCCTGACCGACGAGCTTGCGCAAAAAGGCGACAAGAACGGCGTCGCACAGGGTGCGCTCGTGGCGATGACACCGGACGGCTCCGTTCGGGCACTGGTCGGCGGCCGCAACTATGCCGACAGCCAGTTCAACCGCGCGGTATCGGCAAAACGTCAGCCAGGCTCCGCCTTCAAGCCGTTTATCTACCTGACTGCAATCGAGCACGGGCTCACGCCCGACAGCGTACGTGAGGATCGTCCGATCAACGTCAAAGGCTGGCAGCCGGAAAATTACGGCCATGAATATTTTGGACCGGTGACGCTGACAAAGGCACTCGCCCTTTCGCTCAACACCGTCTCGGTGCGCCTGACCCTGGAATTCACCCCGTTGGCGGTTATCCGCACCGCCTATCGTCTCGGCATCGCCTCAAAGCTCGAGCCGAATGCCTCGATCGCGCTCGGCACGTCCGAAGTATCGATGCTGGAGCTCGTCGGCGCCTACGCGACATTCGCCAATGGCGGCTACGCGCTGGTCCCGCACGTTGTCCGGAAGATCACCGCTGTAAACGGCAAGGTGCTTTACGCGCGCAACACCGGACAACTCGGCCGCATCGTCGAGGCCCGTTACGTGGCAATGATGAACCAGATGATGGCGGAGACGCTCACCAGCGGCACCGCGCATAAGGCAACGCTGCCCGGCTGGTCCGCCGCCGGAAAGACCGGAACGTCGCAGGATTTTCGCGACGCCTGGTTCATCGGCTACACCGCGCATCTCGTGACCGGAGTCTGGCTCGGCAATGACGACGGCACGCCGACAAAGCATGTGACTGGCGGCGGACTGCCGGTGGAAATCTGGAGCCGGTTCATGCGCAGCGCCCACCAGGGCGTGCCTGTTGCAAGCCTGCCCGGCGCGTCCGGCGGCGGTCTCTTCACGGGATTGTTCGGCAACAGTTCGCGGCCGGTACCGCCCGCGCCTGTACAGCCAGCTGCCCCCACACGCACGGCCACAACCGGAAGCGGCGGCCTCGACAGCTGGCTGCTCAATGGGCTTTTCGGCCGCCGCTAAATCAGTGTTTGGCAACGCGGGCGCGAAGTCCGCGCGTCGTCAGCCAAAGCCCAAGCGTTGCAAGTCCCATCGCAGCAACACCAACCGCGAGCGGCCAGGCGCTTTGCCCGAGGAACCATCCGACCGCCGCCCCGCACACCGCTGCCGCAGTTTGCTGCACAAATCCGAACAGCGAGGATGCGGCCCCGGCCCGTTCGGGAAACGGCGTCATCGCACCCGCGATGCCTTGCGGCAGCACCATGCCGAGGCCGGCAAGATAAACCGCCATCGGAAGAACTAGCGACATCGAGGACACAAGTCCGAGTGCAACTGCGGCGACCATAGCCACCCCTCCGGCAGCGCAGGCACAGCCGCCGAGTCCGAGCACCCCGTCCAATCCAAGGCGGATAACCAGCCGTGCGGCGATCGCTGAGCCGGCCATGTAGCCGACGGAACCGAGCGCAAAGGCGACGCCGAAATCAAACGGCGCAAGACCGTAGAGATCCTGCAGGACGAACGCCGATCCGGAAATCCAGGCGAAGAGACCGGCATAGCTCGCCGACGTAACAGCCAGGTACGCAAGGTATGCCGGATTGCGCCCGACAATCCGATAGGACCGAAACATTGACGGAAGCGATACCGGTTCGGCGGCGCGTGTGTTCAACGTTTCAGGAAGAAGCGCCCAGACGACTGCGCCGCCGGCAAATCCTGCCCCGACCAGGGCAAGAAACGTCACCCGCCAGCCAAATGCGGTCTGGATGAGACCGCCAATAATCGGCGCCAGCACGGGCGCCAGCGCCATCACCGAGCCGATCAATGACAATTCGCGCCCGGCATGCGCTCCCGAATAGATGTCGCGCACAATCGCACGCGTGAGCACGATGCCACCGGAGCCGCCAAGCGCCTGAAACGCCCGCGCAACGATCAGCATTTCGATTGACGTCGACAGCGCGCAGCCGAGGCTTGCCGCACAGTAGAGCGCAATCGCTCCGATCAGCACCGGTTTGCGGCCGTGCCGGTCGGATACGGGGCCATAGATGATCTGGCCCGCCGCAAAGCCGATCAGATAGGCGGAAATCGTAAGCTGCACCTGGGCAGATGACGCGCCAAGCTGGCGCGCGATGTCCGGCAGCGAGGGCAGGTACATGTCGGTGGTCAGCGGGCCGACCGCGCTCAGACCCGCCAGCAGAGCCGTGAGCGCAAAGGTACCTGGACGCAGCATGGATTGGTGGTTCCAAAATCTTTGAAATTTAAATCAGGAGCTTTCGTCCATGCCGTACCGATGCAGGTCGGCACCATGCGCGTCGAGCCAGGCCTTTGCACGGCCCATGTCGGGACAGATTTTTTCAACCAGCCGCCAGAACCGCCGCGAGTGATTCATCTCGATGAGATGCGCGACTTCGTGCGCAGCGAGATAGTCGAGCACGAATGCCGGCGCGAGAATGAGGCGCCATGAATATGAAAGCACGCCGGTCGACGAGCACGAGCCCCACCGGCTTGATTGGTCGCGCACCGAAACGCGCCTGATGGCGACACCAAGCGCCTGTGCCGCCGCCCGGCTTGCCGTCTCCAGGTCGCGCCTGGCCTCGCGCCTGAGATAGTCGTGCACCCGGCGTGATACATGCGGGGCCGCGCCGGCGACGCAAAGCCGCAGTTCGCCATCGTTCTGCTCGACCCAAACGGTGCCGCGCTCCCCCCTGCGATGGTCGATGCGATGATCAATTCCGCGCAACGGCAGCCGTGCTCCATGCGCAAAAGGCACAGCGTCCGGCAGCCGCCGCAACCGTATTGCGATCCACGCTCCGTTTTTTTGCGCAAATTCCCTCGCCTGCTTCACGCTGCCGCGTGCCGGCATCGTAAGCACGACGTCGCGGCTGGAGGCGTGGATGCGCAGCGTGTAGCGCCGCGCCTGGCTGTGGCGGCGAAGGCGCACCGGATAGATCTCGCCGTCGAATGCGACCGTTATGTCTTTCGGCTCGCCGGTACGGCGAAAAAGCAGCGCGCGCAGTGCGATGGACATCTTCCACCCGGAATCAGAGGGTGCCGGCAGTGTGCCATATTCGTCCGCAAAAGCGCGAGATCAACGCTGGGCGACGATCTTCAGCGGAGGCGTGCGCGCCGCGCGGGCGTCGTTATGCGAAAGCACAAAATCGGCGATACGCGGTGCGATTTCGGCACGGAAGCGCGAGCCGTTGAACACCCCGTAGTGGCCAACGCTTGGTTGCAGGTAGTGAACCTTGTCTTCCGCCGGGATATTGACGCACAGCGCGTGCGCGGCCTCGGTCTGCCCCACGCTCGAGATATCGTCATTCTCGCCCTCGATCGTCATCAGTGCGACGCGCCTGATGGCAGCCGGGTCGACGCGGCGATCGCGGTGCATCATCTTCCCTTTCGGCAGCGCATGACGGATAAACACCGTGTCGACCGTTTGCAGATAGAACTCGGCGGTCAGGTCCATGACGGCCAGATACTCATCATAGAATTCCCGGTGCTTCTGCGCGGAATCGCCGTCGCCTTTGACCAGGTTCAGGAACAGATTCTGGTGCGCCTCGATATGGCGGTCGAGGTTCATGGTCATGAAGCCGTGCAGCTGCAGAAAGCCGGGATAGACATCGCGCATCATGCCCGGGTGCGGGAACGGCACCTTGGTAATGACGTGATTGCGGAACCAGTTGAGGCCGCGACGTTCGGCCAGATCATTCACGGTGTTCGGATTGACCCGCGTGTCGATTGGCCCGCCCATCAGCACCATCGAGTGCGGAACGTCCGGATCGTTGTCGGCCTCCATCAGCGCGACCGCCGCCATGACCGGTACCGACGGCTGGCAAACGGCGATCACGTGAACGTCGCCGCCGAGCGCATGAAATATCGAGATGAGATAGTCGATGTAGGAATCGAGGTCGAACCGCCCTTCGGCAAGCGGCACCATGCGCGCATCGATCCACTCAGTGATGTAAACGTCATGGTTGGGCAGAAACGTCTCCACCGTGCCGCGCAACAGCGTCGGATAATGCCCCGACATCGGCGCAACGATCAGAAGCTTCGGCTGCGGCCGGCGCGGCGGATGCACGAAGGCGCGTTCGAAATGCAGCAGGCGGCAGAACGGACGCTGCCAGACGCTCTTGAGGTTCACCGCCACCTTCTCGCCGCCGACGGTGGTCGAATCGATTCCCCATTCCGGCTTTCGGTAGCGGCGGGTCGAGCGCTCGAACAGCTCCATCGTCGCCGCGATTGATTTTCCGTAGGCGGTGTGCGCGAGCGGATTGGCCGGATTCCTGAAGAACAGGCGCGTGGCATCGGCCAGCGCGCGCGACGGATTGAGCGCGGCATGGCCCAGCTCGTAGAACCAGTACATCGGCGTCGCGAGATACGCGCCGCCGGCTGCGGAAAGCGTTGCCGCTCCGCCAAATTCACCTATTGCCATTGAGTCCCCCGACCCTCGCTGCGGTGCGGCAGACTGTCGTTTTTCGTCCATACCGTCAACATAGAGATAAGTTGTTCGCGTCAGGTTTACAACGCGAAACCGGGCGGTTAAGTCCCAAAGAACACAAGCTTTTTTGGTTATTCACTGGTTTGTAAAAGCGAGCCATGGACCCGCGCGCTCTCCAGAAGGCTGAAAAAGGCCAATGATGCAGCTGCGAACAGCACGACATTGAACGCAAATGCCTGCGCCATGAGATCGGCACGAAACACATGGTCGATCACCAGCGCGCGCATGCCTTCGAATACGTAGGTCGGCGGCAGCGCCCAGGCCACATACTGCAGCCATTCAGGCAGCACGGAGACGGGATAATAGACGCAGGTAAGCGGCAGGAAGAGAAACATGATGGTCCAGGCCATGCTTTCCGCGCCGAGACCGTTGCGGAGCAGAAGTCCGGCGACAAAAACGCCAACCGACCAGCTGGTCAGGATCAGGTTCGCAAAGAACGCCGCGAGCGCCAGGCCGAGCGCCCACAGATTGAATCCGAAAAAGATGATGGCCAGGAGCGAAACCGGAATCATTCCGATCGACAGGCGGACGATGCTCATGATCATCAGTGCGAGCAGGAATTCCGCCGGCCGCAGCGGCGACATCATGAGGTTGCCCAGGTTGCGCGCGTACATTTCCTCGAGGAAGGAAATCGAGAATCCGAGCTGACCGCGGAACAGGATGTCCCACAGCAGCACCGAGCCGATGAACACGCCGCCGGCACGTGCGAAAAAGCCGGCATTCTGCGAAATGTAAAGTTGCAGGAAACCCCACATCAGCATCTGCACGGTCGGCCAGTAGATCAGGTCGAGGATGCGTGGCCACGACGAGCGCAGCAGAAACCAGTAGCGCCGCACCATCGCGCCGACGCGGTTGAGCGAAAACTCCATTCCGGTGTCGGCAGCACTCATAGACCAGCAACGCCCCTTTTCCCTGATGCAACACGCATACGTTCGGCCTTCGCGGAGTTTATCATCGGGCCGCGCTTCGCGCGGACCCGTTGGCTCAGCCGGGACGACAGGAGAGTATTCATTGCGCGGCCTCGCTCTGCCGGCGGCCGCGCGCCACGTCGAGAAACACCTCTTCCAGGTCCTCACGGCCGTAGCGTGCAAGCAGACGGGCCGGCGTATCGTCGTCCTCGATGCGGCCCTTCTTCATGATGATGACGCGCTCGCACAGGCGCTCCACCTCGTTCATGTTGTGGGAGGCGAGCAGCACGGTTGCGCCGTTTTCAGCCTGGTATTGCTCAAGCCGCGTGCGCACCCAGTCCGCCGTGTCCGGATCGAGTGAGGCGGTCGGCTCGTCCAACAGCAGGACCTCGGGCTTGTTGAGCAGCGATTTCGCCAGCGAGACGCGCGTCTTCTGTCCTGCAGAAAGCTTGCCGGTCGGGCGATCGAGAAATTCGGTCAGGTCCAGGTCGGCTGCAAGGCTTGCGATGCGCCCGCCGATATCGGGCACGGCGTAGAGCTGCGCGAAGACCGAAAGATTTTGACGGACCGTCAGGCGCATCGGCATATCGACATACGGGCTTTCGAAATTCATCCGGTGCAACACGCGATAGCGTTCACGCGGCATCTCGGCACCGAGCACCCTGACCACACCGGATGTCGGCGTCACCAGCCCCATGATCATCGCGATGGTCGTGGTTTTGCCCGCGCCGTTGCCGCCCAACAGCCCGGTGACTGAACCCGCCGCAAGCGTGAACGATATGCCGTCCACGGCTTCCACGGCCTTGTAGCGCTTGACCAGACGGTCGACGGCAATGGCGGACGTTTGTTGCGTATCCATCACGCGAAGAGATGTGACGCCCCGCCACAGAAAGCGCAAGGGCGGATTCCCCCGCCGTCTGCGCACTTCAATAGAACCATGCCAGACTTTACACTGGCGGCATGCCTGCGCTCGGACCTGCCCCGCATCACCCGCACCGCAACGTGCGTCTCGATACGCTCGTTCGGCTGCGCTGGCTCGCGATCATCGGCCAGACAACCGCGGTGCTCGTGGTTTACTACGGTCTCGATTTCGAGCTGCCGGTCTATGCCTGCCTTGGCGTGATCGCCCTGGCGGCCTGGCTCAACGTCGCGCTGCGGCTGCGCTTCCACATCACGCAACGCCTCGAGCCCGATCGCGCGGCCTGGCTGCTCGCATTCGACATCGCCGAACTCGCGGTGTTGCTGTTCCTGACCGGCGGACTGCAGAATCCATTCGCATTCCTTTTTCTCGGTCCGGTCCTGTTGTCGGCCACCGCGCTGCCGCCGCGCTTCACATTGATCCTCGGCGGCTTTGCGGTCGTCTGCTCCACCATCCTTGTGTTCGTGCACTACCCGCTGCCCTGGGACGTCGACGACCCGCTGCAGCTGCCCCCGATCTACATGATGGGCGTTTGGCTCTGCATTTTGCTCGCGATTGGATTCATCGGCGTCTACGCGTGGCAGATTACCGAAGAGTCACGCCAGCTTTCGGACGCACTGGCCGCGACCGAGCTTGTGCTGGCGCGCGAGCAGCACCTTTCGCAGCTTGACGGTCTCGCCGCCGCCGCGGCGCATGAACTTGGCACGCCGCTTTCAACCATTTCGGTGATCGCAAAGGAGCTCGAGCGTGCGATCGCGCCCAACGCGCCGCATGGTGACGACGTCCGGCTGTTGCGCGAACAGGCCACGCGATGCCGCGACATCCTGGCGAAACTCACCGAGTTGTCAGCCGGCGGCGGCGGCGAGCCCTTCGACCGCATGCGGCTCACTGCATTGATCGAAGAAGTGGTAGCGCCTCACCGCGATTTCGGCGTGACTATCGAAGTGAACGCGTCGGACAATCTCAGCTCCGAACCGGTCGGCGCACGCAATCCGGCAATTCTGTATGGTCTCGGCAATCTTCTGGAAAATGCCGTCGATTTTGCTCATGACCGCGTCTCGGTGGACGCAAAATGGACCGAGGATACCGTCGAGGTCGCCATCAACGATGACGGCCCCGGCTTCGCGCCCGAAATCATGGGCCGGATCGGGGAACCTTACGTCACCAGCCGCCGCGGGCAGCCGCACGACACCGGCGACGAGCCGGCGGGCCTCGGACTCGGATTCTTCATCGCCAAAACGCTTCTGGAACGCGCGGGGGCAACCCTTTCGCTTGAAAACCGGCCCGCGCCGGACCGCGGCGCAACCGTCCGTCTCCATTGGACTCGCAGCGATTTCGAGCGGCCGTTAACGTTCGCAGCGGCCTGAAAATCCGGTACGATCACCAACTTTTGCGGTGTGATTGAACGGCCCCACGCGGTACGATAGGCCTGAACCGGATTATCGAGGTGATATCGTGGACGCTTTGATCAGTGAGACCGCCAACCCGGCGGCCAAGATTAAGATCCCCGGCGAACGATCGCTGCTGATCGTCGAGGATGATCAGTCGTTTTCGCAACGCCTGGCCAAGGCGCTGGAGCAACGCGGATTCATCGTCACGACTGCGGATTCGGTCGCCGACGGCCTGCTGCAGGTCGAGAAAGCCGCGCCTGCCTATGCTGTGGTCGACATGCGCCTCGATGACGGCAACGGTCTTGACGTGATTTCGGCGCTCAAGAATCGCCGGCCGGACGCGCGCGCCATCATTCTCACCGGTTACGGAAATATCGCCACCGCGGTAAACGCCGTGAAGCTCGGCGCGGTCGACTATCTGGCAAAGCCTGCCGATGCCGACGACGTCGTGGCGGCGCTGCTGGCGCTGGACAATGCCAGGATCGAACCGCCGGAAAATCCGATGTCGGCCGATCGCGTGCGTTGGGAGCACATCCAGCGGATCTACGAGCTGTGCGGCCGCAATGTGTCGGAAACGGCGCGGCGGCTCAACATGCATCGCCGCACGCTGCAACGCATCCTGGCCAAGCGCGCGCCGCGCTAACCGTCAGCCGACGTCTCCATAAGGCCCGGTCGGATCCGCGAGCGATTGCAGCCGCAGCGCTGCCGCACGCGCGAACAGCAGCATCATCGACTTGCGCGTGGCGGCCGCGAGCTTGTGGACGGGTGCCTCGCATCTGAATTCTGCGCCGAAGGCGTCGGCCACGATGAGACCGGTGTCGGGCGGGAAAATCTCGCACGGCACGTCGACCGTGGTGGCGAAGAACAGCCGGTCGCAATGGGCGCGATAGTCCTGCCATTTCTGGTCGGCGCGGAAATCGGCGATCGAGGACTTGATCTCGACGATCCAGATTTCACCGCCAGGATCGAGCGCCACCAGATCGGCACGGCGGCCGGACGGCAACGGCAACTCGCTCACCACGCAACGCCCGTAGGCGTGCAGCAGCCGCGCGGTGCCGCGCGCAACGGCCAGCGCGGTTTCTGACTGGCGTCCGTCGACCGGCAGTTCAAGAGACACAGCCGCGGTCAGTGCCATTGACGAAGTACCTTGCGCATTGGCTTGCGTTCGATTTTCATGGTTAGACATAACGCCGTTTCGGCCCGGCGCAAAGCCGGGCTTTTGCCCGCCGCGACAGAAATACCAGGAGAATCGCCACAGGAATCGTCAAAGATATCGCCAAGAGACTTACCATGACCGTCGACTATGAAGTCGAATACAACAACCGCGCCCGCGTGCCCGAACATCCGGAAATTTTTGCACGCTGGCAGCGCGAAGGCGCGGCCTATCGTGCAGCGGCACATAATCCAAAACTTGGAATTTCCTATGGCCCCTCGTCACGGCGGATGATCGATCTTTTTCCTGTCAAAGATGACGACAGGGCGCCGCTTGCCATGTTCATCCACGGCGGCTGGTGGCGCTCGCTTGAACCCGCATCGTTCTCGCAAATGGCGGCCGGGCCCAATGCGCGCGGCGTAAGCGTTGCGGTGGCCGGTTACGATCTTTGTCCGGCGGTATCGATCGCCGACATCATCGAGCAGATGCGCGCGGCCTGCCTGATGCTGTGGCGCAAGCGGCGCCAGCGCATGCTTGTCTACGGGCATTCCGCCGGCGGTCATCTCGCCGCCTGCATGGCCGCAACCGACTGGAAAGCTTTTGCCTCCGATGCACCGGCCGACCTTGTTCCGGCGGCCTACGCAATATCCGGCGTCTTCGATCTGTCGCCGTTGACGCGCATTTCAATCAATGAAGACCTGCGGCTCGACGATGCGGAGGCCCGCCGTGTATCGCCGATCTTCTGGCGCGTTCCGGCGGGCCGCAGCCTCGACGCCATCGTCGGTGCGCTGGAATCGAGCGAATTCCTGCGTCAGAGCAAGACGGTCGCCGACGCCTGGCAGCAGGGCATGGCGCTGACGCGCTACGAGGAGATCGCCGGCACCAACCATTTCACCGTGATCGACCCGCTGGCCGATCCGGACAGCCCCATGACCGCGCGTGTTGCGGCCCTTGCATACAGCGCGCAATCGATCGCTCTCTAAAACCAGTAGCGCTGCGCGAGTGCTGCCGTCAGCGCCGCGCCGACCGCGACCCGCCCCGATCACCGAGGCAGGATTTGAATCGGCCACGAGCTGGGGCGATACGCCGGTTACGATCAGCGCCGGGTAGATCACCACCGCGCCGCCGACCATGGCGGCGATGATCCCGGCAACGACACCGGTCGCAATAAGAAGGGTAGTCGTGAGGAGGTCCATGATATTTCCGTCGTCCCGGCCGAGCCGACGGGTCCGCGCGAGGCGCGGCCCGATGATAAACTCCGCGAGAGCCGGGACCCATACTCCGAAGCATATCGAGAGGGCACAGCGTATGGGTCCCCGCATTCGCGGGGACGACAGGTCTAGAAAAACGCCTGGATGCCGGTCTGTGCGCGGCCGAGGATGAGCGCGTGGATGTCGTGGGTGCCCTCATAGGTGTTGACGGTCTCGAGGTTCGCCAGCACCCGCATCACGTGGTATTCCTCGGAGATGCCGTTGCCCCCGT
>DASSRJ010000071.1:0-41812 GCA_035701845.1 Pseudolabrys sp.
AGCGCGGCCTGAATCACCAGCCCCACTGTAACGGTGAACGTCGCGGCCAGCACGAAGTCCTGCAACCCCAGCGACAGAATGGCGCCACGATAGCTGATGGCCGACAACGCAAACATCGTCCCGCCGGCAAGGCCGATCAACGTCGAGCGCATGGTGCCAGTGCCGCCGGTGCTCGGCTTGAGCGAGATTACAATAACGCCGGCGGTCGCGATCAGAATTGCCGCCGCCGCCAACGGTGTCACTCTGTCACCGAGGAAAATAAGGCCGAACAGCGCGACCTGCACCGGCTCCGTCTTGATATAGGCGTAGGCCACCACGAAGGAGCGCTCGCCCATCGCTGCGAGCATCAGCGCAGTTGCCGCGATTTGCCCAAGCGCCCCTCCGATCACCCAGGGCCAGAACCCGGGTGGCACCGCCGGCAGGCGATCGCCGGTGATGACCAGCAGGCCGAACAAGAAGAGGAGCGCGAACGGAAACCCGAACAGAAACCGCACTTGGGTGGCGCCGACCGTGCCCAGCGTCGCGGTCAACTCGCGCTGCATCGCATTGCGCGCGGTCTGCGCTGCCGCGGCGATCAGGGTAAAGACGGCCCAGAGCATCGTGTGGAGATTGATCTTTCTTCAAGCCGCCGGCTGAATCTCCGCCGCCTCTGGAAATTCGGTCACCACACCCTTTTCGTTGTCGATCAGCAGAAAGAGGTCAAAGTAGCGAATCGTCGGCGCCCCGCCCGTCCGCTTGATCACCGACTGCCGCCATTCCTCGTTGTGCGCCGTCTGCGCCGCCGTGACCGACGGCCAAATGTAGACACCGGCGCCGGTCTTGCCGTTGAGCTCGAGAAGAAAATGCTTGCGCAGCAATTCCTTGTTCGCACGCCACTTCGGAATGACGTTGCGCGCCTCTTCGGCGACCTGCCGGCGGCTCCAGCCTTTCGGCGAGTTGAACTCGACCAGTTCGAGGATCATGCGGCTTCTCCATTTTGTTTCAGGCGCTGAGCCACCAGCATGTAATTGACGTCCATATCGGACGACAACTGCCAGCGGTCGGCAAGCGGATTGTAGATCACGCCCCGCTCGCCGATGACCTGGAGACCATTGCGCTCAATCGCGCTCTCCAGCTCTTCGGGCTTGACGAACTTGTCCCACTGATGCGTTCCGCGCGGCAGCCAGCGCAGTACGTATTCGGCGCCGACGATAGCGAGCGCAAAGCTCTTCAGCGTCCGGTTCAGCGTTGCAGCGATCATCAGGCCGCCGGGTTTCACCATCGCCGCGCAGGTTTCCACGAACGCATCGACGTCGGCCACATGCTCGACGACTTCCATGGCCAAAACCACGTCGAAGCGTTCCCCGGCGGCCGACAGCGCTTCCGCCGTCGTCGCACGATAATCAACTGCAACGCCTGATTCGCTTGCGTGGGCTTGAGCAGCGGCAATGTTCTTTTCGGAAGGGTCGGCACCGACCATCTGCGCGCCCAGGCGTGCCAAAGGCTCCGACAGGATGCCGCCGCCGCAGCCGATATCGAGCATGCGAAGGCCCTTCAGACAATCGAGCTTCTTGGGATCGCGGCCGAAGCGGGCCGCCGCCTGATCACGGATATAGGCGAGCCGGACCGGATTGAACTTGTGCAGGGCCGCCATGGGACCGCGCGGATTCCACCAATCGGCGGCATGGCGCGAAAACCGCTCTACTTCGGCGGCGTCGACACTGGTCATGCGGGCCTTTTCGGTAACCATGTGGGCGATCTCATTATTTCAGTGCCGGCTGTTGTTGCAGCGCAACGACCCCGCCGGTATGTATACGCGCCTTTTCGGGCCGGCGCGCGGCTTTCGTGCCGGTCGCTTGTTAGCGCCTTTCGGCGCGCGCGGGAACGTCAGGTTCTAAAAGTCATGGCTCGCCTGGTGATGAAATTCGGCGGAACGTCGGTTGCCGATCTCGACCGCATCCGCAATGTGGCGTGCCACGTCAAGCGCGAGGTCGAGGCCGGCTACGATGTGGCCGTCGTCGTTTCCGCCATGGCCGGCGTGACCAACCAGCTGGTCGAATGGTGCCGGCAAGCCGCGATGCTCCACGATGCGCGCGAGTATGACGCTGTGGTCGCAACCGGCGAACAGGTCACCGCCGGGTTGCTCGCCATTATGCTCGAAGGAATGGGTGTCAATGCGCGGTCATGGCAGGGCTGGCAGCTGCCGATTCTGACCGACAACGCCCATGCCTCCGCGCGCATCCTGGAGGTGAACGGCGCCGAGCTGATCAAACGCTTCAAGGAGCACGGGCAGGTCGCCGTCATCGCCGGATTCCAGGGGATGAATAGCGATACCGGCCGCGTCACGACGCTGGGCCGCGGCGGATCCGACACCTCGGCGGTGGCGATCGCTGCCGCCATCGGGGCCGAACGCTGCGACATCTACACGGACGTCGACGGTGTCTACACGTCCGATCCGCGCGTGGTGCCGCAGGCGCACCGCCTCGACAAGATTGCCTACGAAGAAATGCTCGAGCTCGCCTCCCTCGGCGCCAAGGTCATGCAGGTGCGCTCGGTCGAGCTCGGCATGGTGCACAATGTGCGCATCTTCGTGCGCTCGAGCTTCGACAAACCCGAAGACATCGATCCCAAGAAGCCGCCTGCCGGTACACTTATTTGCGACGAAGGAGACATCGTGGAACAGCAAGTCGTTACCGGTATCGCCTTTTCCAAGGACGAGGCGCAGATCTCGATCCGCCGGGTGCAGGACAAGCCAGGCGTCGCGGCGGCAATCTTCGGCCCGCTTGCCGACAATAACATCAACGTGGACATGATCGTTCAGAACGTCTCGGCCGACGGCGCGACCACCGACCTCACCTTCACGGTTCCATCCGCCGACTATGAGCGTGCGCGCGTCACCCTCGACAAGGCCAGGGGCTCGATCGGCTACGAGCGGCTGGACGGGGCGACCGACGTCGCCAAGGTTTCCGTCATCGGCATCGGCATGCGCAGCCATGCCGGCGTCGCCGCCAAGGCCTTCAAGGCCCTGGCCGGCCAGAAGATCAATATCCTTGCCATCACCACGTCGGAGATAAAGTTCTCCGTCCTGATCAAAGCCGCGCAGACGGATCTTGCGGTCCGCACCCTGCACACGCTTTACGGGCTTGATAAGCCGTGACCGGTCCCCTTAGGGCCACGCCCGGGGTGCATAGGGACTTGGCTTGCCCCTTGCATGGACCATTGGCTATAGCCTGACGCAATAAGCGGCCGCGGAATTTGGAGCCGACGGTCGCTATTCGTACATGATTAGGCCATAGACGAGGCTGCGGCCCAGGCTGCGGCTGAAGGACCTCAATAATGCGTGGCGCGCTGGGTGGTCCGCGCGTGCTGTTGCGCAGGCTTCGCGAAGTGATGGCGGAGCCGGTCAGCGCGCAGGACCGCCTCGACAAGGTGGTGGTGCTGATCGCCGCCAACATGGTGGCGGAAGTCTGCTCTGTCTACGTCCTGCGCGTAGACGGAACGCTCGAGCTATACGCCACCGAAGGCCTCAAGCGCGAAGCCGTCCACCAGACCGTCCTGAAACCGGACGAAGGCCTGGTCGGCCTGGTCGCCAGCGAAGCCAACCCGATAAATCTCTCGGACGCGCAGGCACATCCGGCCTTCTCCTATCGTCCCGAAACCGGCGAAGAAATCTATCACTCGTTCCTCGGCGTGCCGATCCTGCGCGCCGGCAACACGCTCGGCGTGCTGGTCGTGCAGAACCGCGCGCGGCGTACCTACACCGAGGAAGAAGAAGAAGCGCTGCAGACGACGTCGATGGTGCTCGCCGAAATGATTGCATCCGGCGAGCTGTCGTCCCTCGCCCGCCCGGGTGCCGAGCCCGCTGCCCGCCACGCAATGCACTTTATCGGTACGTCGCTGTCGGACGGCGTCGCGCTGGGCCACGTGGTGCTGCACGAGCCGCGCGTGGTTATCACCAATGTGATCGCCGATGACGTGCCACACGAGCTCAAACGTCTTGATGCTGCCATTGCGACTCTGCGCGCCGACCTCGACCGGCTGGTTGAGCACCGCGACGTCGCCGATGGCGGAGAGCACCGCGACGTGCTCGAAGCCTATCGCATGTTTTCATACGACCAGGGCTGGCTGCACAAGATCCGCGAGGCCGTGGTGACCGGCCTGACCGCCGAGGCAAGCGTCGAGCGTGTGCAGTCGGATACACGCGCGCGGATGCTGCGCGCATCGGATCACTATCTGCGTGACCGGCTGCACGACCTTGACGACCTCGCCAACCGGCTCATGCGCGTCTTGATGGGCCAGGATCACGCCCCGACCAAGGAGCAGATGCCGGAAAACGCCATTGTCGTGGCGCGCTCGATGGGACCTGCGGCGCTGCTCGACTACGACCGCAAGAGATTGCGCGGCCTGGTACTGGAGGAAGGCGGGCCGACATCGCACGTCTCGATCGTCGCGCGCGCACTCGGCATTCCCACCGTCGGCGAGATCGAAAACGCGACCGGCCTCGTTGAATCGGGCGACGCCATCATCGTCGATGGTTCAACCGGGCACATTCATATGCGCCCGCCGCAAGACGTGCAGGCGTCGTATGGCGAGCGCGTCAAGTTGCGCGCCCGTCGCCAGGCGCAGTATCGCGCGTTGCGCGACCGGCCATGTGTCACCAAGGACGGCCAGAAAGTCTCACTCATGATCAATGCGGGCCTCGCGATCGACCTGCCGCATATCGAGGATACCGGTGCAGCCGGCATCGGCTTGTTCCGCACGGAATTGCAGTTCATGGTCGCGGACACGTTGCCGCGCACGGGCGAACAGCTCTCGCTCTACCGATCGGTGCTCGAAGCCGCCGGCAAAAAGCCCGTCACCTTCCGCACGCTCGACATCGGCGGCGACAAGGTGCTGCCTTACCTGCGCAACATCGAGGAGGAAAACCCGGCACTCGGCTGGCGCGCCATCAGGCTCGGACTCGATCGTCCCGGCCTGTTGCGCAGCCAGGTGCGCGCCTTGCTGCGCGCGGCGGGCGGCCGTGAGCTTCGGCTGATGTTTCCCATGATCGCTGCCGTGGACGAATTCGACAAGGCCAAGGCGCTGGTCGAGGTTGAGCTGACGCATCTGCGCCGGCACGGCCATGAGCTGCCGGAACGCGTCGAAATCGGCACCATGGTGGAGGTTCCGTCGCTGTTGTTTCAGCTTGACGAGCTGCTGGAGCGCGTCGACTTTCTCTCGGTCGGGACAAACGACCTGATGCAATTTCTTTATGCGGCCGACCGCGGCAATCCACGGGTATCGGAACGCTTCGACCCGCTCTCGGCGCCGGTTCTGCGCGCGTTAAAAGAAATCGCCGACAAGGCGAAGAAGCACGGCAAGCCGGTCACCTTGTGTGGTGAGCTTGCCTCGCAGCCGATCGGTGCGCTTGCTCTCGTCCTTCTCGGATATCGGACGCTGTCGTTGACGCCATCGGCCGTCGGCCCGGTGAAGGCACTGCTGCTGGAACTCGATTGCAGCAAGGGCGAGGCCGCTCTATTGCCGAGCCTCAAGGAGCCGGTCGGCAGCGTTTCCATTCGTCATAAGCTCGAGAGTTTTGCCGCATCCGAAGGACTGCAACTTTGATCGTGTTGCCGCAACAGAAGCTGGATGCCCTGCTTTCCCGCCACGCCTTGGTGGAAAGCGAGCTCGCGAGCGGCCTGGCTCCAGAAGCCTATGTGAAGCTTTCGCGCGAATTTTCCGAGCTCAGCCCGGTCGTCGAATCGATCAAAGCCTATCGCAAGGCTGAAAAGGAGATCGCGGACCTGACCTCGCTGATCGACGATTCCGCGACCGATGCGGACATGCGCAAGCTCGCCGATGCCGAGCGGCACGCCTTGCGTGAGCGCAAGGAAAAGCTTGCGCTCCAGATTCGCCTGGCCTTGCTGCCAAAAGACGCGATGGACGAGCACAATGCGATCCTGGAAATCCGTGCGGGCACCGGCGGGGACGAAGCGGCGCTGTTCGCCGGTGATCTCTTCCGCATGTATGAGCGCTATGCCGCCAAGCAGGGCTGGAAGACGGAAACTCTGTCGCTGAGCGAAGGCAGCAAGGGCGGCTTTAAGGAAATCGTCGCCGAGATCAGCGGCCGGGGTGTCTTCGCCAAGCTGAAATTTGAATCGGGCGTGCACCGCGTGCAGCGCGTGCCAGACACCGAGGCTTCCGGCCGCATTCACACATCGGCTGCAACGGTTGCGGTCCTGCCCGAAGTCGAGGACGTCGATGTTCACATCAACGAGTCTGACCTGAAAATCGATACGATGCGCGCACAAGGCGCGGGTGGGCAACACGTCAACAAGACCGAATCGGCGATCCGTATCACGCATATGCCGAGCGGCATTGTCGTGTTCGTGCAGGAGGAACGGTCACAGCACAAGAACAAGGCGAAGGCGCTGACGATGCTGCGGGCGAAGCTCTACGACGCCGAAAAGACCAAACGCGACTCCGCGCGTGCTGCCGAGCGGCGCGGCCAGGTCGGCTCAGGCGATCGCTCCGAACGCATCCGGACCTACAATTTCCCGCAAGGGCGCGTCACGGATCACCGCATCAATCTCACGCTGCACAAGCTTCCGCAGATCATTGAGGGCGAGGCGCTGGACGAGGTCATCGACGCGTTGGTGACCGAGCATCAGGCCGAATTGCTGGCGGCCGAAGGTGCCACGTGAGCGCCATGCCTGGCCTGAAGTCGGGCGTCTCGCTGTCGGAAGCGCTGCATCATGTGGCGCGATATTTCCGGACCAGCGGGATCGAAGATGCCGAGGCCGATGCGCGCGTGCTGATCGGTCACGCTCTGCATCTCGACCGCGCCCGGCTGATCGCGCAATCGGACCGGATCCTGGAGGCGCGCGAAGTCACGGTGATATCGGCGCTCGCGGCGCGCCGCCAGCGGCGCGAGCCGGTGTCGCGTATTCTCGGGCAGAAGGAATTCTGGAGCATTCCATTTTCGGTGACGCCTGACGTGCTCGTGCCACGGCCGGAGACGGAAACGGTCGTCGAAGCCGCACTCGATTTCGTCATGCGCAGCGGGCTGCGCCAGGAAAAACTGCGGGTTCTCGACATCGGCACGGGCTCCGGCGCGCTACTGGTGGCGCTGTTGAACGAGTTGCCCAATGCCGCCGGAACCGGCACCGACCTGAGTTCCGCCGCGTTGGCCGTCGCCCGCGCCAATGCGGCACGTTGTCGGCTCGAATCCCGTTGCAATTTTGTTGTCTGCCACATCGCAACCGGCGTCAAAGGTCCTTTCGACCTGATCGTGTCGAACCCGCCTTACATTGCACATGACGAGATCGTGACGCTCGCGCCGGAGGTCCGTGACTATGATCCGCGGGTTGCACTCGATGGCGGCCGCGATGGTCTCGACGCTTATCGTTCCATCGCGGACGACGCCAAACGTATTCTGGCACCCGGCGGCAGACTGTTCGTGGAATTGGGCGCGGGTCAGGATGAGCGGGTTCGCGTGCTGTTTACCAAGGCCGGACTGGACCCGCGCAACCCGCGCAGGGATTTGGCCGGAATTCCGCGCGTGCTTGGTGCGGGTTTCGCGCTGTGAGCCGCGATATGAGCGTCACGCATTCCCACCGGATGAAAATGCAGAGCCCGATTATTCGCCGAAAAAAGCACTTGGATTATGGCTCAGAAACGACTAGCTTCCGGTTACGGAATCAACCCGTGATGGTTGCATCGCCAAGAACTCCGGAGCGAGGCGGCTCTGTGAGATGCGGCGCAAGGCGGATGACGAAGAGCCGGCTTCGAAGAGACGGCGGACGAAATCGCCAGAGACGGGTCTGGATGCTTCACCGGTTGGGCGCATCATTTTTCGAAACCTAGGACGATGCGCGTAACGAGAGGTTGGCAACGCTGCGGCTGAGACTGCGGCAATGGGGTTGCTGCGACTATCGCGATACAGGATACGACATTTCGATCATTGGCGCGGACATCGCAAGTCCGGCCGCGCAATGAGATTTGTTTGGGCTTGCAGATTGAGTTGAGTGTTCGGCGCGAATGCCGTGACAGGATGAAAGGTCGACGAACAGGCACATCATGAGAAACGGTCAAAAGCGCATGCGGGGGCGAGGCAATCACCGCAAAAGTCAGAATCCCCTCACGCGCGTTTACGAATCGAACGGTCCCGACGTCAAAATCCGCGGCACCGCTTCGCATATTGCGGAAAAATACATCCAGCTCGCGCGTGATGCGCAGGGATCGGGTGATCCGGTCGCCGCCGAGAATTATTATCAGCACGCTGAGCACTACTTCCGCCTGATCGCCGCGGCGCAGGAGCAGTTTCGTCAGCAGAACCCGTACTACAATCAACAGCAGCCGCATCAGCAGGGCGGCGCGCCCGGCGGCCAGCCGCAGGCTGGCGATGATGCTTTTGACGGGGATGACGACGACAACCAGTCGTTCATGGGGCAGCAAGAGCCGAGCTACGCGCCGCGGGAACCGCAACAGCAACCTTATTTGCCGCGCGATGCCCAGCCATTTCCGCCGCGTGACCAGCAGGTCCAGAATCGCCCGCAACATCAGCAGCAGCCCTATCCGCAACCGAACCAGGGTGGCCATGAAAGCGGACAGGATGTCGGCGCCCTTCCGGCGTTTATTACAGGCGGCGGACAACCCCAGCAAAATTCGGGACAGAATGGCTACGACCAAGGTGACCGCGGCCAGGATCGATTTGGGCACCGCCGCCGCCGACGCCATCGTGGCGGGGGGTATCGTCCGGACCGTCAGGATTTCGGTGGCGGACATCAGCAAAACGTGGCGCCCCAGCCGCTGCCGGATGACAGCAGCGCCGGCGACGAGCCGCGACAGCCCGAATAGTCAGAAGCGTCAACTCTCGCTGATTTGTCACCCGCCGGGCGATGGCGCCAGCACCGGTTCCAGCGCCGGCACCAGTTTTCGCTTTTCGCGGCGCGCGGGTATCGCGCGATAGACCTGCTTGGTCGCCTCCACCAGATGCACACCGGCGAACGGCGCCGAGAGCGTTGCGCCCGTGCGCTCCCATGCGACCGCGGTCCGCAGGAACCACCCGCGCGCGACCGGCGGCACATAAAGCGCTTCACTCCAGCCGGTCGGGGTAAACCAGGTCTCGCGCAAGAGCTGGTTGATCTGGCTGCGCGAATACGGCCGTCCATGACCGAACGGCGTCGTGTCCATGCGCGCCCATACGCCGCGCCGGTTCGGTACGACGGCAAGCAACCGTCCGCCCGAGGCGAGCACGCGCCACACTTCGCGCAGCAGCGCTCCCGGATCGTTCGTCATCTCCAGGGCGTGCACGAGCATCACGCGGTCGACGGCGGAATCGGCGAGCGGCAGTTCGCTTTCATAGACGAGCGCGGATAGCGCCGGCCGCGTGGTGGGCCATTTCACCACGCCCTGCCCGGCTGGCATGAGCGCAAGGCAGCGTTCCGCCTCCTCGCGAAACAGTCCGAGGTAAGGCGTCGCATAACCAATACCGAGCACGCGCTGGCCGGTGGTATCACCCCACAATGAGCGGATGCCGCGCCCGATGAACCGGCGGGCCACCACACCCAGCCGCTGGCCATAGAAATTCCGCAGGTCCACGACGTCGATCGACATGCCGGCAAGCTACCACGAAATGGTAAAGCCCTGACAACGCGGGAACAGACGAGCGTGCAACCTCATTCACCCGCGTGATACGGTTAACCATTGCAAGAATGCCAAGAGGATCAAGAGGACCAAGCTCATGCTCGCGGAAATCCGCCTGTTTCGCTGCCGATCCGACAACTACGGCGTACTGCTGCACGATCCTGAAAGCGGGACAACTGCCGCGATCGATGCCCCCGAGGCTGCACCGATCGAAGCCGCGCTGAAAGCGAGCGGCTGGAAACTCACGGACATTCTCGTTACCCATCACCACGCCGATCACACGGATGGAATCCGCGCGCTAAAGGACAAATACAAATGCCGGGTCGTGGCGCCCGCCGCCGAGGTTTCAAAAATTCCGGCGGTCGACGAGACCGTTCGCGAAGGCGACAAGGTCAACGTCGGCACGCTGTCCGCCAACGTTATCGAAACACCGGGCCACACACTTGGCCACATCGCCTACTGGTTTCACGGCGAGAAGGTTGCCTTCGTGGGCGACACATTGTTCTCGATCGGCTGCGGCCGCGTGATTGAAGGCACGCCCGAGCAGATGTGGCGATCGCTGGTCAAGCTGCGCGATTTGCCGACGGACACCGAGTTTTATTGCGGGCACGAATACACCGCCGCAAACATCAAGTTTGCCCGTACAATCGAGCCCAACAACAAGGCTCTTGCCGCGCGCGAAGCCGAGGCAAACAAACAGCTCGCACAGAACGAAGCAACTATCCCGGCGACCATCGGCGAGGAGAAGCAGGCGAACCCCTTTCTGCGCGCCGACGTACCAGACGTCGCCGCCGGCATCGGCATGGCGGGAAAACCTGCCGCAGAGGTATTTGCGGAAATCCGTGCCCGCAAGAACAAGTTCTGAAGCGATGCGCAATCCATCCGCGGCGGACATGATTCGCGCGCTCAAGCTCAAGCCGCATCCGGAAGGTGGCCACTATCGTGAAACCTTCCGTGACTCGCGGCAACTGGATGGGCGGCCCGCATCGACCGCGATCCTTTTCCTGCTCGCACGTGGCGAACGATCGCACTGGCATCGCATCGACGCGGTGGAGATCTGGCACTACTACGGCGGCGCGCCACTCAAGCTCGAGGTTGTCGACGGCATCAAGGAAGAAATCTTCAGGCTTGGTGCGGACATCCAGGCCGGCGAGGTGCCGCAGGTAACTGTGCCTGCGCGTGCCTGGCAAGCCGCCGAAAGCCTTGGAGACTGGACGCTGACCGGCTGCACCGTTGCACCAGGATTTTCGTTCGATGGCTTTGAACTGGCGCCATCAGGCTGGAAGCCAACCGATCAGGTACCTGAGAAATAGGGGAATCTGCCGTGACGACCAAACTCGATCAGACACGTAACGTGCTCGCGCGCGCCAATAGAATCATTGCAAACGAGGGCGTGCTCGACGCATTCGGCCACGTCAGCATGCGTCATCCGACGGATCCCGGGCGATATCTTCTATCGCGCTCGCGCGCGCCCGAGTTGGTGCAGCCCGACGATATTCTGGAGTTCACGCTTGATTCGCAGCCGGTAAAATCAACCGACGTCCGGCTCTACGGCGAACGCGTCATACACGGCGGCATCTATCAGGCGCGGCCCGATGTGAACGCCGTCTGCCACCACCACGCGCCATCGATCCTGCCGTTCTGCATTTCCGGCATGGACCTGAGGCCGGTCTATCACCTCGGAGCGACGCTCGGCGAAAAGGTGCCCTTCTGGGATGCCCGCGACGATTTCGGCGACACCAATCTTATCGTGGCCAAGCCGGAGGAAGGCGTATCCCTTGCGCGCGCATTGGGCAAAAACTGGATCGTCCTGATGCGCCGGCATGGCGCAACCGTCGCCGGCGTCAGTCTGGAAGAACTCACATTCCGCACGATCTATACCGCACGGAACGCAGGATTTCAGATTCAGGCGCACACGTTGGGGCTTGTTTCGCCGCTTAACCCTGCCGAGACACGGCTCGCGGGTGAATACAACCTGAGACCCGGGCCGGTGATGCGCGCCTGGGAATATTGGAATGCACGACTCGACAGGATCGAAGGCGGCAATCGCCCTCAAAAGAAAAAGACACGCGCGCGGGGACGATCTTCGCGCAAATCCAAGATGGGACGGCGCCGCTGAGCGTGGACGCTACTTGCGGCCAACCGCGCGCATGCAGGCAAGGTAGCCTTCGAGCGCGTGGCTGCGATGAAATTTCAGGCCTTCCCTTCTGTAGTACTTTGGAAACGCGACGCGTCCGCCGTCCAGCGTTTGGGTATCGCCCGTCTCCTGCTTGGGACGCAGCTTCAATCCTTCGCGCTTCATGCCAACCGGCGGTGGAATAACGCGTCCGCCGTTGCGAACGGCACATGTGCAGGCAACCTTGTCAAAAATATCCTTGCAGCGCGGATCAACATCTTGCGCAAACACGTGCTGAACGGTTGAAGTGAAAGCAAGACAGACGACCGCCGCCGTCAGAGCTCTCCCGGTGCGCCGCCAATCTGGCATGGTGCCCAAGATGCCTAGATAAAATATTGGCCGCCGTTGGCTGTCAGCGTCGACCCGGTCATGAGACCCGCCTCGTCCGACGCAAGAAATACAACGCAACGTGCAATCTCTTCCGGCTCACCCAGTCGACCGATCGGAATCAGCGGCAGAATGGATTTCTCCAGGACATCTTTCGGTACAGCCTGCACCATCTCGGTGTTGATGTAGCCCGGGCAGATGGCATTGACCGTGATGCCGGCGCGCGCGGCTTCCTGCGCCAAGGCCTTGGTGAACCCCAGCTCGCCTGCCTTGGCGGCGGAATAATTCGCTTGGCCCATCTGGCCTTTCTGACCGTTGATCGAAGATATGTTGATGATGCGGCCGAACTTGCGCTCGCGCATGCCCTCGATGACGGGCCGGCACATATTGAAGAGCGACCCGAGGTTGGTGTTGATCACCGCGGTCCACTGTTCGGGCTTCATGCGGTGAAACATGGCATCGCGCGTGATGCCGGCATTGTTGACGAGGACTTCAACAGGGCCGACCTCAGTTTCGACCTTTTTGATGCCCTCGGCGCAGGCATCAAAGGACGAGACATCCCACTTGAAGACCGGAATCCCGGTATCTGCCTTGAACTTCTGCGCGGCCTCATCATTGCCGCCATAGTTGGCCGCGACCTTGTATCCGCCAGCCTTGAGAGCCTTGGCGATTGCCGCCCCGATCCCCCGAGTCCCACCTGTTACCAGCGCAACACGAGCCATGCCATCGTCCCCTCTGAACCATCTTCGCAAAGCAACATGACCGGCACACCGTCTTTCGGACGGCTATGCCCGGCCATGGCGCAAATCAAGCCGCAATAGAATGCCTATCGCTCGATGCACATGGCGATTCCCATGCCGCCGCCTATGCATAATGTGGCCAATCCCTTTTTGGCATTGCGCTTCTGCATTTCATAAAGCAGCGTCACCAGCACGCGCGCGCCCGAGGCGCCGATCGGGTGCCCGATGGCGATTGCGCCGCCGTTGACGTTGACCTTCGACGTATCCCATCCAAGATCTTTGTTGACCGCGCAGGCCTGTGCGGCGAATGCTTCGTTCGCCTCGACAAGATCGAGGTCTTCTTTTTTCCAGCCGGCCTTTTTGAGCGCCGCGCGCGATGCCGGGATTGGGCCGGTTCCCATGATCGCCGGGTCGACGCCGGCCTGCGCCCAGGAAACGATGCGCGCAAGCGGTGTCTTGCCGAGCTTTGCTGCTTCCGAAGCCTTCATCAGCACCAGAGCTGCGGCGCCATCATTAATGCCGGATGCGTTGGCCGCCGTAACCGTGCCTTCCTTGTCGAAGGCAGGACGCAGCTTGGCGATCGATTCCATGGTCACGCCGGATTTCGGATACTCGTCGGTATCCACCACAACGTCGCCCTTGCGCGACTTGATCGTGACCGGCGTGATCTCGTCCTTGAACTTTCCAGCCTTTTGCGCGGCCTCCGCCTTGTTCTGCGACGCGACCGCGAATTCGTCCTGCTGCTGACGCGTGATCTGCCACTGCCTGGCGACATTCTCTGCAGTGGTCCCCATGTGATAGCCGTTGAAGGCGTCCCACAATCCGTCCTTGATCATGGTGTCGATCATCTCGAATGACCCCATCTTCACGCCGGCGCGCAAATGCTGACAGTGCGGCGCCATGCTCATCGACTCCTGGCCGCCAGCGACGACAATTTCAGAATCGCCGTTGAGAATGGCCTGGTAGCCGAGCGCGACTGCGCGCAAGCCGGAGCCGCAGAGTTGGTTTACGCCCCAGGCAGGGATCTCGACCGGAATTGAGGCCGCGATTGACGCCTGCCGTGCCGGATTTTGGCCCTGCCCCGCGGTAAGAATTTGCCCCAGGATCACTTCGCTGACCCGGCCGCCTTCAACTCCGGCCCGGTCCATGGCGGCCTTGATCGCAGCCTTTCCCAGTTCGTGCGCCGGAAGATTTGCAAATGCCCCATTGAAAGCGCCGACCGGGGTGCGGGCTGCGCTTACGATGACGATGTCGTCTTTCATCAAAAGCTCCTGTTAGTCAGACTGTGGGGCATCCGATTTTTCGGCATTGCCGCATCCTCGGTAGGCCAAGCCTGTCTGTCAACTCGACCAGCCACGCAGTTATTACTGACAATTGGCGCTTTTTCGACCCTTCCGCAAGAGTTGCCGAAGTCGCTCCGGTACTGCCGCGGTGCCACAAAACGGTGGCCCAGCGAAGCGGAAATTGGCTATGCTCAAGTCCTGGGCAGGGGAAGCGTGTGAACGATATGTCAGAGGACAAAAAAGAGCCGGTCACGATAAAAAAATATGCCAACCGGCGGCTCTACAATACCGGAACAAGCACTTACGTGACGCTCGAAGACCTCGCCGCCATGGTCAAAAATGGCGAGGATTTCATTGTCTACGACGCCAAAACCGGCGAAGACATTACGCGCTCGGTCCTCGCGCAAATCATCTTCGAGCAGGAAAATAAGGAAGGGCAGAGTCTGCTGCCGATCACGTTTCTTCGGCAACTGATCCGCTTTTACGGCGACAGCATGCAGATGCTTGTTCCCCGCTTTCTGGAAGCATCAATTGAATCGTTGTCGAAGGAGCAGGGAAAGTTTCGCGAGCAGATGGCCCAGGCCTTCGGTGTCGGCGCCTTCGGCCCTCTCGAGGACCAGGTACGGCGCAATATGGAGATGTTTGAGAAGACATTTGCCATGTTCGCGCCGTTTGCGCGCGGGCAGACAAAGCCTGCCGATAAGATGCAAAGTTCGGGCACCGGGCCGAGCAGCGAGATGGACGATCTCAAACGTCAGCTCGACGAGATGCAGAAGCGTTTGGACAAGCTCGGCGGTAAGGATTAGGCGGTGGCCCGCTACCGTACCGTTTTGGAACGCAGGCTCATCTGAAGACGTTTCCTAGAACGACGGTTGTGCGCCGTTATCGGCGGCAATGCGCCGAACTTTGTGAAATGGTGGGAAACCGTCGGTGCTATTGCGGTCAATCGCGCCCGGCATGCTGCTTGCATTTTCGAACGTGGAAGGATTCAGGTGTCCTGAATTGAGACGGCAAGATGCTAATTGGTGAAGTTAACGGGTCACAATTTCGGCAGCCTCATCCTGCGATGAGCACGCCGGGTAATGACGGCGAAACCACGGGATCGGAAAGCCGTGCGCTCGTCGCGCTTGATCCATGGCTCGGCCGCTCCGGACACCCGGCCACCCATCACTACGCACCCTTCGTCGCCCATCTGGTCGCGACAAAAGACCAGCATCCGCAGACGCGCGAACGCCGGCGCGCTGATCCAGATGAAGCCGTGGCAGCCTATCGAGCCGCGACTGCTTTGACGGTTTAGTAACCGAGCGCGCAACCGTCCTTGCGCGGCTCCGAGCCGGCGATCAATACACCGCGATCCCAGTCGATCTTGATTGTCTGCGCGCCGCCCCACGGCAACGTTGCCATGACGACATTATGCCCGCGCGCCCTCAATCCTTCGATTGTTGCCGCCGGCGTGCCGCGCTCGACATCGGTATCTTCGCCCTCAAAGAAGAACCGTGGCGCATCGATCGCCTGCTGCACATCCATCCCATAGTCGAGCATGTTGAGAATAATCTGGACATGCCCCATGGGCTGGTAGTGCGCGCCCATCACGCCGAAGCTCATGTCGCAGCGGCCGTCCCGCATAGTGAGCGCCGGGATGATCGTATGCATCGGGCGCTTGTCCGGACCAAACGTATTGGGATGATCCGGCTCAAGCGTGAAGCAGGCCCCGCGATTGGTCAGCATGATTCCGGTCCGCTCCGTGCAGACGCCGACTCCGAAGCTCGAATAAAGCGAGTTGATGAACGAGACTGCCCTGCGGTCGCGGTCGACGACAGTCAGATAAACCGTATCATTACCGGGGGCCGGTGCGCTCGGCAGCTTTGATCGTTTGTTCATGTCGATCAGCGCCGCGAGTCTTTTGCTGAAGCCTTTATCGAGCAATCTCGCAACCGGCGTGCGCATGTGCGCATCGTCAGCAATGTGAGTGTCCCGGATCGCGTATCCGAACCGGGCTGCCTCGAGCACAAGATGAAAGCGGTCGGTTCCTGACGGATCGAGCGATGCCAGGTCGAAGTTTTCCAGGATATTGAGCATCACAAGCGCGGTGAGCCCCTGCCCGTTCGGCGGAATTTCCAGGACGTCGAGCCCGCGATAGTTGGTTGAAATCGGCTCGACCGTATCGCCATGGTGTCGCGAAAAGTCTTCCGCGGTGAGAAAAGAACCACGCGCGGCAAGCGTTTTCGCCATGTCGGAAGCGATGTCGCCTTCGTAGAACGCACGTGCACCTTTAGCCGCTATCGTCTTGAGCGTCGCGGCAAGCGCCGGAAACCGGATCACATCGCCCACGTTGGGTGTCGCGCCGTTGAACAGGTAATGCTTGGACGCGCCGGGATCGGCCTTCAACTTTCCAACATGCCTCTTCCAGTCAAACGCCACACGCGGCGCCACCGGAAATCCGCCTTCGGCATATTTGATCGCCGGGGCTAATGCGCGGTCGAGGCCGAAGCGGCCATGGGCCTTCAGGATTGCTTCCCAGGCATCGACCGCGCCTGGCACGGTGACGGCATGAATCGAATTGCCGATCTCGGTCATTCCTTTGTCGCGCAGCGCCTGGTCGGACGCCTTTGCGCCGGCACGGCCCGAACCGTTGTATCCCCACACCGGTTTTCCCGGCTGCGAGATCATGCAGAAGCAATCGCCGCCGATCCCGGTCATATGCGGCTCGATCACACACAACACCGCGACCGCGGCCACCGCCGCATCCGCTGCTGTACCGCCGGCACGCAGCGCATCAATTGCAGCAAGCGTCGCGAACGGGTGCGAGGTCGCCGCCATGCCTTCGCAGGCGATAACAGGCGAGCGGCCGGGCAGCTGAAAATCGCGGCTCATGAGAAAACCGGAATGATAGCAACGATCAGGACGACACGCGCTCTACGCCCTCGACCGTAAGGTCTCGTTGAGCCGAACGCAAAGTTATCGCGAAGCCGCCGAGCACGTCGATGAAACTTACGACCAGCAGCAGAAAGAAGGTCGCGGTGGCGGCTTGCTTGACGAGAATAAACTCAACGATCATGCCGAGAAACAGGATCAGCGACAGCGCATGATCGACGACGGTACGAACACCGATGCGGGTAGATTTCATGATTTCGCCGAACAGCAACAGGATCGCCAGCACGAGGAGCATGTCTCCGACCGACATTGTCCAGTCGGCCCCGGACACCATGTGAACAGTGCTCACCGTTCCGGTCCAGGAGACGCCCGGCATCAGAAAGACGATGATGTTGTAGATGGCAAACGGAACCAGCAGCAGAGGAAAGCCGAGCATAAACATGGCGCAGCTTCCCCCCGGCTCTGGCCCTCGCGCTATGCCTCGGTCTTGGGCTTCAGGACCTGGCGACCCTTATACATTCCGGTCTTCAGGTCGATGTGGTGTGGGCGCCGCAATTCGCCGGAATCCTTGTCCTCGATATAGGCCGGCCGCTTGAGCGCGTCAGCGGAGCGGCGCATGCCGCGGCGCGACGGCGAGGTTTTTCTTTTCGGCACAGCCATGGGACGAAACTCCTGAAAAAGCGCGATCTTTTGATTTGAAGCCGGGCTTATAGAGGAAGGCACGCGTCAAGGCTAGTGTCTTTGCCGCAGACATGATGCGGCCCCAGGAGCATGCGCGGCACGGGCAACATAAAGGCCGGCAAGCCTGCGCAACCCGGGACCTGGCTGCCGCGCATTTCTCGCCGCAGGATTGGGCAGCATGGCCGCCAAAAGTGCGGCCTGATAGCGAGAGATATCGTTTGATGACTTGCCGAATGCGCGCCGCGCGCCTGCCTCAACGCCGAATTCACCATTCGGACCCCATTCGGCGACATTGAGATAGATTTCCATGATGCGCCGTTTCGGCAATACGAGATCGATCCAGAGCGCCAGCGGAAATTCCAGCACCTTGCGCACGTAGCTTCGGCCTTGCCAGAGAAACAGGTTCTTTGCCAGTTGCTGCGTGATCGTCGAGCCGCCGCGCATTTCATCGAAGTCGTCGGCTTCCGCGATTGCTTCGCGAATCTCGGCCAGATCCACTCCGTGGTGGCTGCAGAAGCGCCCGTCCTCGGCTATGATGACCGTAAGCGGCAATGCCGGTGAAATACGGCTGAGCGGGACAAGATGGCGCTCGACCCTCGCTCCGCTTATCCGGCGCCACAGCATCGTTGTCGAGACCGGGTCGACGACCGCGTAAATCGGAGTCAACGCATAGGGAAGCAGCACGACTGCCAGAATCGCGATCAAAAGAACGCGCAGCCCGCGGCGTAACCGCAGCCGATTCCGTATACCCGGCCTTCTGTCCGACCCGTCCATCCGTCCCAGCCTAACCCATTCGATCCGCGATTGACCCCACTTTGCGGGAGCGGAACTAGCCGCTATCAATGCCACGATGAAAAACGATACAGCCCGCTTTACCGACCGTCTCGCCGCAACTGCACGCGACATCGAGACGCTGCTCGACCGGCTCCTGAGTCCTGCCACGCTGAGCAGCGAGACAGCACGGCCGCCGCGGTTGATCGCCGCCATGCGCCACGCGGCGTTGGATGGAGGAAAGCGCCTGCGCCCTTTCCTTGTGGTGGAGACGGCGGCGCTCTTCGACGTAGACCGGGCCGGTGCGCTGATGGCCGGCGCGGCACTCGAGCTGATCCATTGCTATTCGCTGGTGCATGATGATTTGCCGGCGATGGACAATGACGACCTGCGCCGCGGACGGCCGACGGTGCATAAAGCATTCGATGACACGACTGCGATTCTTGCCGGCGACGCGCTGCTGACGCTCGCATTCGACGTCATGGCGCGCACTGAAGTGCATGCCGACGCTGCTGTACGCATTGCACTGGTTCTCGAGCTTGCGCGGGCGTCGGGACTTGGCGGCATGGTCGGCGGCCAGATGCTCGATCTCGCGGCCGAAGGCCGGTTTGAAAGCAAGCGGGCGCTCAGCGAAAAGGAGATCATCACACTGCAGGCCATGAAGACCGGTGCGCTGATCCGCTTTGCCTGCAATGCCGGCGCGATTCTCGGAAAGGCCGATGCAGCGGCGTGCGCGAGCATTGCGCGATATGGTTCTGCGATCGGCCAGGCCTTTCAGATCGCCGACGATTTGCTCGACGTTGAAGGCGATACCAAGACGCTGGGCAAAGCGGCCGGCAAGGATGCGGCGGCGGGCAAGGCAACGCTTGTCGCAACCTTGGGCATCGACAAGGCTCGCGGCCGCCTCAATGAGCTGGTCGAGGATGCCAACACAGCCTTGGCCTCTTTCGGTGAGAAATCAGATACACTGCGCGCGGCCGCTCGCTTCATCGCGGAAAGACGGGCTTGAGCCACGCGAGGGCTGATGAGCTGCAGGACACGTGATCCGTTGATGCCGATACGGCTCGCGCGAATACACGCGCGGCTGCTGGTTTCTGTTGCGGTCGGTGTTGCGGTTGCGCTGGCGCTGAATGCCACGGACTGGCGCCTGGCGACTCGCGTGCTGACCGGATGGGACGTCGGCGTCGGCCTTTACCTGATCTCGACGTATCTGTTGGTATCGCGGTCGACGGTCAATGAAATCCGCCGCCGCGCCGCGATCCATGATGAAGGCGCTGCTGCGCTGCTGGTGCTTACTCCTGCGGCTGCGATCGCCAGCCTCGTCGCCATCGTCGTGGAGCTTGGCAGCGCAGAGTCAGCCGCAGGCTGGGCAGAGCTCGCGCTCGGTATGGGCACCATCCTGCTGTCGTGGCTGTTTCTGCACATTGTGTTCGCCCTGCACTACGCGCACGAATACTACGGCGAACGTAGCGACGATCAGATCGGTGGCCTCAAATTTCCCGGGCAGCAAGGCCCGGATTACTGGGATTTCGTCTACTTCTCTTTTGTGATTGCGATGACATCGCAGGTATCTGACGTCGCGATCAACAGCAAAGTGATCCGGCGCATCGCCACGGTTCACGGTGTTTTGTCGTTTTTCTTCAACGTTTCGGTCCTGGCGCTGACCGTGAACATGGTCTCCAATCTGATCAAGCCCGGCTGAGCAAGACCGTGACCGGCACTGTGGAAACGCTTCTGCTGATGCTGGCGGTGCTCGCCGCCGCGGCCGTCATCGCACAACGGCTCAGGACCGCGCCGTCGATCATCCTGATGATCGCCGGCATCGGAATGGCACTGATACCGGGGCTGCCGACAATCCGACTTGCGCCGGAACTCGTGCTGCTGGTGATCCTGCCCCCACTCATCTATTCGGCCGGGGTCGCCATGAGCTGGCGCGAGTTCAAGTTCAACCTGCGGCCGATAACCCTGCTTGCGTTCGGCTGCGTGGTGTTCACCACCTGCGCTGTTGCCGCCGTCGCGCATTACGTTCTGAAATTCGAATGGGCGATCGGTTTCCTGCTTGGCGCCATCGTCGCACCGCCCGATGCGGTCGCGCCTCTCACTATTGCGCGCCGCCTGGGACTGCCGCGGCGCCTTCTTGTGATTCTCGAAGGTGAAGGGCTCGCCAACGACGCAACCGCGCTCATCCTCTACCGCTTTGCCGTTGCAGCAGCGGCAACCGGCGCATTCTCTTTGCCGAAGGCGAGTGGCACCTTTGCGATGATTGTGGTCGGAGAAATCTTTTACGGTATTGCCGTCGGCTGGCTGAGCCTGCGATTGCGGCAATGGGCCCGCGAGCCGCGCGTGGAAATTACGCTGTCGCTGATGACGCCCTATTTCGCATTCTGGGTGCCCGAGCATCTCGGGGGATCCGGCGTCCTGGCCACCGTTGCGTGCGGGCTCTATGTCAGCTGGAACGGGCCGCGTCTCATTTCATCGGCGACAAGACTGCAGGGCATTTTCTTCTGGGACCTGCTTGTCTACCTGGTTGAGGGTCTCGTATTCCTGCTGACCGGATCACAGGCACACGCGCTGTTCGACCAGGTACAGGCATTTTCGATCCGCGAACTGGCGATTGCCACGGCATGGACCACGCTGGTCGTAATCGTTGCACGCTTCGTCTGGATTTTTCCTGCCACCTACATTCCACGTTGGATCAGCCCATCGCTCGCCAGACGCGATCCATCGCCGACCTGGCAGAGCCCTTTCCTGCTCTCCTTTATCGGCGTGCGGGGCGTTGTATCGCTTGCCGCTGCGCTGGCGATTCCGTACGCGCTGAACGATGGCCAGCCCTTTCCTCATCGCGAACTGATCCTGTTTATTACATTCGGCGTGATCATCATCACGCTCGTCGGCCAGGGATTGATGCTGCCGCTGGTCGTGCATTGGCTTGGCGTGACGCGCTCCGGCGAGGAAGAACGCTCGAGCCAGATCCAATCCGAGCTTGAAGCGCGCATGTCTGCTCTCGAAACGGTGGAGAAGCGGCTCGAGAAATTCATTCAGGAGCGCGAACTGCCCGATGAGGTCATCGCGCTGCTGCGCACGCGCAACCAGAGCCGCAGGCAGATTCTGCCAAGCAACATGGCCGACGGTCTCGATCACATGCGCCAGAGCGCCGCGCTGAAGAAGGAACTGATCGACGCCGAGCGCGACTTCATCTATCAGGCGCTGCGCGACGGGAAGATCACCGACGAGGCCCGCCGCCGGATCGAGTACGAGCTGGATCTTGAGGAGGCAAGCGTCGCCAACCGCGGCCGCGACGGCGGCGGCTGGATGTAGCTGCCATTCAGCGTGTCCTGTTCACCAGCACAAGGCCCATGGCGACAAGCGCTACTGCCGCGGCAAACGCCGGCGTCAAGGGCTCGTTCAGCACCAGATACCCGGCAGCGACGCCGAATAACGGTGTGAGAAATGTAAAGGCCGAAAGCCTGGTCGCCGAATAACGGGCAATCAGCGCGAACCAGATGACGAACGTTACGCTCACCACCCAGACAGTCTGGTAGAGCATGGATCCGATCGCCAATGTCGACGGTATGCTGGTCATACGTTCGCCGACGACGAATGCCGTGACGGCCATGATGGGTCCGGAAACGACAAGCTGATAGAGCATCACTTTCTCGGCGGATGCACGCGTCAATGCACTGGCCTTGATGGTCAGCGTGGTCGCCGCCCAGAACAGCGCGCCACCGACCATCATCGCGTCACCGATATGCTGGCGTGGATCGAGTGCCGGCGTTGGAAGGCCGAACGCGATCAGCATGCCGGCAAATGACATGCCGAGGCCCAGCCACTGCGCCGCGCCAAAACGATCGGCGGGAAGCACGAAGCGCGCGCCGATCACGACAAAAAAGGGCGCAAGATAGATGAACAACACCGCGCGCGTCGCCGTCGTATAGAGGAGACCCTGATAGATCAGAATGAATTCGATCGCGAACAGCGCGCCGGCGGCCAGCCCGCACCACAGCGTGCCGTCGCGACTGAAAAGCGGGATGCCGCGCAGCCGGCACCAGGCTGCGATCAGGAAAGCCGCGACAAATGACCGGATCGCGGCTTGCATGAGCGGTGGAATGTCATGAATCGCAAGCTTGGTCGCGACCTGGTTGAATCCCCAGGACAGGCACAGGACGACAACGATTCCGGCCGCTAACGCGTCGAGCGGGCGTGTGATCGATGTGTAAGCTGGCGTGGAGGACAAATGCGGCTCGGTGAGTGATTTCGGCTATGCCGCCTTGCAGTGTGCACAAATACCGGAAATTTCGATGACTGGCGTCCTGGGGACGAAGCCTGCCGCACGGGAGGCGCTTTTGATCGTGTCAGCGACTGCAGCCGATGCGGCTTCGCCGACTGCGCCACATTTTTCGCAGATCAGGAAAACCACCGGATCGGTGCTGTCGTGATTGTGCACGCAGGCGATGAACGCGTTGCGGCTTTCAATCCGGTGCACGAGATCCTGCTCGCGCAGGAAATCGAGTGCTCGATAAATCGTGATCGGAGCCGGCCGCGCGCCGCGCCCCGACAAACGATCAATGAGATCATAAGCCCCGAGCGGATGGTGGCTCGCCAGCAGGGCCTCGAGGACGCGCCGCCGGATCGGAGTCAGTCGCTCCTTGCGTGCGGCGCAGATCGTTTCAGCATGGGCGATGGCGTCGTTCGCGCAGCGCCTGTGATCGTGATCGGGCTTGGGAAATGCCAAGTGCGCGGACGATTTTCTGGTCACTGACGTGTTCCGCCTTCCTACTCAAGTCTAACGTCAAACCGCTGCAAATCCTAAGTCTTGAACATATATATTGCACTGCAGCAAAAACAGGGGCAGGTTCCTCCGGCTTAATCCCTGCCACCGCCATCTCGTTTGAGGACGACATGCTTAAAGGCAAGACAGCACTGGTTACCGGCTCGACCTCAGGTATCGGTCTCGCCACTGCGCGCGCGCTCGCGCAGGACGGCGCCAAGGTCATGCTCAATGGCTTCGGAGACAAAGCCGAGATCGAAAAAATCCGCGCCGGGATCGAGAAAGATTTCGGCGTGAAAGCGGGTTACTCGCCGGCCGACATGACCAAGCCGGCCGAGATTGCCGACATGATCCGCACCACCGAGAAGGAATTCGGTTCTCTCGATGTCCTGGTGAACAATGCCGGCATCCAGCACGTTGCCAATATCGAGGACTTCCCGATCGAGAAGTGGGACACGATCATTGCGATCAACCTCTCGTCGTCGTTTCACACCATTCGTGCCGCCGTGCCCGGCATGAAGGCGCGAAAATGGGGCCGTATCATCAACATCGCGTCCGCGCATGGACTGGTGGCCAGCGTGCAGAAAGTGGCGTACGTCTCGGCCAAGCACGGTCTCGTCGGGCTCACAAAAGTGGTGGCGATGGAAACTGCGAACGCAGGCGTGACCTGCAACGCTATCTGCCCCGGATGGGTCCTTACGCCCCTGGTTCAACAGCAGATTGACGCGCGGGCGAAAACTTCCGGCAAAAGCGTGCGCGAGGAAGAAATCGCGCTGCTGTCCGAGAAGCAACCGATGCACCAATTCACGAAGCCTGAGAGCATCGGCGCGCTCACCGTTTTCCTGTGCAGTGATGCAGCGGCCACGATTACCGGCTCCGCCTATTCGATCGACGGTGGCTGGGTGGCGCAATGACACGCAAGCAATGATCGAACTCCTCGCGCGGGCATTCGGCGGCGGCAGATCAGAAAAGCCGAAAGCCGGCAAACGCATCAACCTGGCGCTGCAGGGCGGCGGTGCACTGGGCGCATTCACCTGGGGCGTGCTCGACCATCTTCTCGAGGATAACCGCCTCACGATCGAGGGAATTTCCGGCGCATCGGCCGGCGCGGTCAATGCCATCATATTGGCCGACGGGCTCGCCCGCGGTGGACCGGAAGAAGCACGCAAGCGTCTCGCGGACTTCTGGCGCGCGGCCAGTCTCGGCGGCAACCTGCCCGAGCTTCAGCGCCGCGCCGTCGATCGGTTGTTTTCATTCTGGCCGATTGAAGACACGCCGGTCGGCCTATGGATGCAGGCGATGACCCGCTATCTGTCGCCCTATGACTTCAACCCGCTCAACATCAATCCGTTGAAGGATCTGGTCGGCCGTTTCGTCGATTTCGAGGCGGTCCGGGCAGCCAAGGATCTGCAACTGTTCGTGTCCGCGACCAATGTGCGGACCGGAGAGTTGCGCGTATTCAGACGCGATGAAATGACTGCCGACATGATCGTGGCGTCGGCATGCCTGCCGCACCTTTTCCGCGCCGTCGAGATCGATGGCGAGTCTTATTGGGACGGCGGCTACGTCGGAAATCCGGCGCTCTATCCTCTGGTCGGCGCAACCGAGACGGAGAATCTTTTACTGGTCCAGATCAATCCGTTGCAACGCAAGCAGGTGCCGAAGACACGCGACGAGATCATGGCGCGGATCAATGAAATCACATTCAACTCCTCGCTGATGTCGGAGCTGCGCGGCCTTACTTTCGTCGGCCAGCTGATCGACGAAGGCAAGCTGCCGCGCGGGACCGGCGCCGGACAATATCGCAGGATCAATTTTCATCGCATCGCCCTCACCGGCTCGGCGCAGACGCTGGACACGGCGAGCCGCCTTAACACAGACTATGACTTCTTCGAGATGTTGCGCACCAACGGCCGCCGGGCGGCGCGTCGTTTTCTCGACGCGCACTATGACGACATCGGTGTGCGTTCCACTCTGGAATTTAAGGCCACGACCGGTGCTGCCAGCGCGTGATATGCTGGCGCCCATGACGTCGCTCTCCGCTGAAATCGGCCAGACCGTCCTTGACATTGTTGTCGCCGACATCACGACACTGGATGTCGATGCAATCGTAAATGCCGCCAATCGCTCGCTGCTCGGCGGCGGCGGCGTGGATGGCGCCATTCACCGTGCCGCCGGACCGGAACTATTGGCTGAATGCCGCACTCTCGCCGGCTGCGAAACCGGTTTCGCCAAGATCACGCGAGGTTACCGGCTCAAAGCCAGGCACGTGATTCATGCCGTCGGTCCGGTTTGGGGAGGAGGTAACAAGGACGAGGAAGAACTGCTGGCAGGCTGTTATCGCACGGCACTGGATCTGGCCGCCGCCCGTAATCTGCGATCGATCGCCTATCCTGCAATTTCGACCGGCGTCTACCGTTTTCCGCCCGATCTTGCCGCCCGTATTGCAGTGGGAACGGTCACTTCCGAGATTGCCGCACGCCCTCGCGGCATCGCGCGGGTGATCTTCTGCTGTTTCTCACCCGACAGCGCGGAGCATCACAAGGACGCGTTTGCCGGGCTGGGACTGGTGTGACGCCGGTCAGACCTTCGGATCCACGTCAAGCCTTACGATCCAGTTCTCCTGTCCCGCTTTCGCGGCCGGATAGAGCGTCAGCACCTCGGGATCGTGGCCAGGCACAATATGGTGGCGCGAGCTCGCGAGCCTCTTCAGCGTCCTGTAACCCTCGAGCGTGTCGCCGACGCTATAGGTGATCGGAAACACGCGGCCCTCGTCGAGATGCGAGTAGAGATGGCACGAATCCGAAGCGATCACGACATAGCCGCGCCTGGTCTTCACGCGCACGCATTGCAGACCCTTCGAATGCCCACCAATCTTGTGCACGGTTATGCCCGAAGCAAGTTCCTCGACGCCATCGTGAAATTCCACGCGATACGCAAAGACTTTCCGGACCATCGCGAGCACGTCGTTTTCGCTGAACGGAATGCGCAGCATCTGATGGCACATGCAGCGGCCGGTCGCGTAGGCCATCTCGGTATCCTGTATGTGATAACGCGCATTGGGAAAGAGATCGTAGTTCCCGGCGTGATCCCAGTGCATATGCGTCGCGATCACATGATCGACCTTGTCAGGCGCAACGCCGAGCGCCTGCAGACCTTCGCCAACCGGATGGATGATCTTGCGCGCGCGTTCCTTTGCCGCCACGTCATCGAAGCCTGTGTCGCAGACGAACGTGCCGTGCGGACCCTTTATGACCCAGACGTAGTAGGCGATCGACGTCATCTCGTCGTGCGGATCGCCAAAGATGTAATTCTCCGAGCGCTTGCGGGCATGGGTGGCATAGCAGACAGCGTAGACTTCGTGGATGTCGTCGCTCATTATTTCTTCTCCTTGCCCACGACCACGCCGGCGCGCTTCTCGATCATCTTGACGATGGCGGTGAAATCGCTGTCTCCACCATATTCGGCGTTCGTTGTTTCCCATTGATCGAGCACAGCGCTCATCACAACGTTGGGAACGTTCAGCTCTTTGGCCTCGTCGAAACAAAGTCGCACGTCCTTGAGCATCAATGCCGTGGCAAAGCCGTAATTGAACGTGCGCGGAAGGATCGCCTGCGGAAATTTTCCGTCCGACGCGGTAGTACGGCCGGATCCGGCGTTGATGACATCGATCATCACAGCAGGATCAAGTCCCGCCTTGACGCCCATGGCCACCGCCTCGGACGTTGCGGCCATCGCCGTTGCCGACAGGAAATTGTTCGCAAGCTTCATCGTCTGCGCCATACCGGGCTTATCTCCGATGACGAAGACTTTCCCGAAAACAGCAAGGGCATCCTTCACCAAACCGATTTCGGCCTTGGGTCCCGAAACCATGACCGCCAGCGTGCCTTTCGTGGCGCCGCCGACGCCGCCGCTGACCGGCGAGTCGATCTGCACGATGTTTTTCTTTGCCAGCGCAGCCGCGATCTTTGCTGCGACCCGCGAGCCGGTCGTGGACAAATCGATGAAGCGCTTGATTCGCTTGCCGTGAATGACGCCACCCTCGCCCGTCGCCACCTTTTCGGAGATCTGCAGCGACGGGAGACTGGCCATCACCGTCTCGACGCGATCGGCGACATCAGCAGGCGATGCCGCAAGCTGGGCTCCCAATGCGACCAAGGGGGCTACCGCGTCATTGCGCGTGTCGTAGACGACGAGTTTGTGGCCGGCCTCGACCAGGCGGCGCGCCATCGGCTGTCCCATGTTGCCGAGGCCGATAAATCCGATGTCCATGAATTGAGTTCCTGTCAGGCGAACTGCGGGGCCGCGACTTTGCCCGACACCCATTCGTTCGTCACCCGCGCGCAGCACGCGGGTCAGCCCCGATTAAATGACATATTGTGCTTATTATAAGCTTGCTTATTATTGCGTTGTCCCAGCCGAGAACCAATCATGCCGCCACTACCCCTGAAACGAGAATTCGCCTTTACAATCATGGATGTAGCCCGCCTGCTGAAGACCTACGCTGACCAGCGTGCGCGCCAGTTCGGTATTTCCCGCGCACAATGGGCGGTATTGATGCGCATCGACCGGAACGAGGGTCTCAAGCAGTCGGAACTTGCCGACATGCTCGACCTGCAGCCGATCACACTTACGCGGCTCCTCGACCGCCTGGCGGATAATGGACTGATCGAACGGCGTGCCGACCCCAACGATCGGCGTGCCAACCGGCTGTACCTGAAGCCTGCCGCGAAGCCTCTGCTTGGACGCCTCGCCGATCTCGGCGCCGGCATGATGGAGATCGTTCTCGACGGCATCTCCTCGGCCTCGGTCGAGCGCATGCTCAAAGAACTCGGCGCGGTGAAGGACAACCTGCGCTCGGCCATCGCCGCCAGCACAAACCAGCAACAAGCCGCCAACGGATAGATGATGAGCGAAAAAACATTGAAGATCGTGCCGGCACCCGAAGCCAGGACCTCTCCGGACACGACGAAAGATTCAAAGTCAGGCGCCTTCTCCCGCATCGGACGCAAGCGGCTTCGCATGATTTTGCTGGTCGGACTGCCCGCGCTGGCCTTGGTGATCGGGCTCGGCCTCTATCTGTCAGGCGGCCGATACATCTCGACCGACAACGCCTATGTCGGCGCGCAGAAGGTGCTGATCACGCCGGACATCTCCGGCAAAATCACCCATGTCGCCATCCGCGAGGGCCAGCATGTCAACCCCGGCGATGAACTTTTCACGCTTGACCGCGAGCCCTACGCGCTCGCGTTGCGGCAGGCGAAAGCCAAGCTCGACACCGCGCGCAGCAATTTCGACAAACTCAAGAGCAATCTGAAATCGCTCGGCACGCTGGCGAAACTTGCCGAAAAGAACGTGGAGCTCAAGCAACGCGACGTCGAGCGCAAAGCCAAACTTGTGACATCACAGGCCGGCTCGCAGGCCGATCTTGATGCGGCGCAGGCCGCTGTCGTTACCGCAAAGCTCCAGGCAGAATATGCTGTCCAGCAGCGTGATACGACGCTGACTCAGTTGCTGGGCGATCCCGATCTGCCGCTCGAGCAATTTCCCGAATATGCCCAGGCAAAGGCCGCACTCGACAACGCCCAACGCGATTTCGATCACACGATCGTGCGCGCGCCGATCTCGGGCACCGCTACGCAGGTCGATAATATTCAGCTCGGCCGCTTCGTCGCGGCCGGCACCCCGGTACTGAGCGTCATCGACGATCAGGCGCCGTGGGTCGATGCGAACCCGAAGGAAACCGACATCACCTATCTCCGCGTCGGTCAAAAAGCGACCATCGAGATCGACAGTTTCCCCGATCGCACCTTCACCGGCACCGTTGTTGCAGTCAGCCCCGGCACCGGCGCCCAGTTCTCGATACTGCCGCCGCAAAATGCCACCGGAAACTGGGTGAAGGTTGTGCAACGCGTTCCGGTGCGGATCGCCTTCGACAGGAACGAAGATACCCGGCTGTTGCGCTCGGGCATGAGCGTCAATGTGGAAATCGATACCGGTCACAGCCGGCTGCCCTTCATGTCGGCGCACGCGAAAGAAACAAAATGACCGCGCACTTTGCTTCGATGGATCCGAAGCTGCGGCGCATCCTGATCACAGTCTGCACCATGACCGCGACGGTCATGCAGGCGCTCGATACGACGATTGCCAACGTCGCCCTGCCCTATATGCAGGGTTCGCTGTCGGCCTCGCTCGACCAGATCAACTGGGTGCTGACCTCTTACATCGTAGCCGCGGCAATCATGACCGCTCCGATCGGGTGGCTCGCGGATCGCTTCGGCCGCAAGAAGCTCTTCGCCATCTGCGTCGGCGGATTCACCGTTGCCTCGTTGCTCTGCGCGCTTGCGCAGAACATCGAGCAGATCGTGCTATTCCGCCTCATGCAGGGCATGGCCGGTGCCGCGCTTGTGCCCTTGTCACAGGCAGTTCTGCTCGACGCCTATTCGGCGGAAGAGCGCGGGCAGGCGATGGCAATCTGGGGCGTGGGCGTGATGCTGGGGCCGATCATGGGGCCCACTTTGGGCGCCTGGCTCACCGACAATTACTCCTGGCACTGGGTCTTCCTTATCAATCTGCCGATCGGCGTCATCACCGTCCTCGGCCTGTTGATGTTCATGGAAGAGACGCAAAAGCAGGAGCATTTGCGCTTCGACTGGTTCGGCTTCGTGGCACTCGCCGTCGGCATCGGCTCGCTGCAACTGCTGCTCGATCGCGGCGAGCAGGTTGGCTGGTTCGATTCAAACGAGATATGGATCGAGGCCATCATCTCAGTAGCCGGCTTTTATTACTTCTTCGCGCATTCGCTGACGACGTCCGAACCCTTCGTGCGGTTCGAGATGTTCAGGGATCGCAATTTCGTCAGCGGCTGTATCTTTATGGTGGTGATCGGCGTGGTGCTGTTCGGCACCATGGCGCTGGTGACGCCGTTCATGCAGAACCTGCTCGGCTATCCAATCCAGACGGCCGGCCTCCTGCTCGGATCGCGCGGTGTCGGCACGCTTCTCACCATGATGGTGGCGCCACGGCTGATGCGAATGGTGCAGCCGCGTTATCTCATTTTATGCGGGCTGCTGCTCGCAGGCGGCACGCTCTATGTCATGACCGGTTTCTCGCTCGACGTGACACAGACAATGATCGTCGCCACAAGCGTCGTCCAGGGCGTCGGTCTCGGCCTGCTGTTCGTTCCGATCTCGACGGTAGCCTTTGCTACGCTGCCCCATCACCTGCGCACGAGCGCAACTGCCATCACGACGCTCACGCGCAACATCGGTTCCTCGATCGGCATCTCGATGGTGATCGCCAACTTGACGAGCAAAACAACGGAAATGCACGCGCGCTTGACCGAACAGGTGACGCCGTTCAACGACGCTCTTCAAATGCCGGATGTTACAGCGAACCTGAACGTGCACAGCGATACCGGTCGTGCCATTCTCGACCTCATCGTCACGAAGCAGGCGGCCATGCTCGCCTATCTCAATGACTTCAAGCTGCTGATGATCCTGACACTGGCGGTGATCCCGCTGATCCTGATCATCGGCACCGTCCGGCGGACTCCTGACACAAAAGCTGAAACGGCAGCGATTGATTGATCGCGCGCTGCTTACAGCGCATCAGGTCAAAAATTCCTTCCGGATCATCTCCGTGTGTTCGCCGAGCGCGGGAATCGGGCCGTAAGTCCGCTCCTGTCCCGCGCGTATCGGGGCCGGCGCCGGCATGCTGACCGGTCCGCTCGGTGCGCCGACCGTGATCCGGCGCAGGTGCGCATGTTTCGACAGGAGTTCCCAGTCGTTGACGCGCGCGAAGGCGATATCGGCGGTTTCAAGCTTCGTCATCAGGCCGGCGACGTCGTGCGTGGCGAAGCTCGCGGCGACTTTCGCATCGGTTTCCCGGCGGTTCTCGACGCGCTTCGGATTGGTCGCAAATTTCGGGTCTTTGCCGAGCGCGGGCTCGCCAAGGACCTTCTCAGCCAGCACGCGCCACTCTCGATCGTTCTGGACTGCAATCAGAATATCGGCGCCGTCGCGGCTCCTGAACACGCCATACGGTGCAATCGCGGCGTGCGCGAGACCGATGCGCTTGAATGGCGCGCCGCCCTCCCCGTGCAGTAGCGGCACGGTCATCCATTCCGCCATGGCGTCGAACATGGAGACCGATATCTCGGTGCCCTCATTCGTCCCGGAACGCGCAATCAGGGCTTCGAGAATGGCTTCGTAGGCGTTCAGGCCCGCAGCCACGTCGACGATGGAAACGCCGACGCGCGCCGGGCCTTCCGGGCCCCCGGTCACCGACGAAACGCCCGATTCTGCCTGGATCAGCAGGTCGTAGGCTTTGCGGCGGGCGTAAGGGCCGCTCTCGCCATAGCCCGAAATTGAGCAGCAGATCAGCCGCGGATATTGCTTGCGCAGGCGCGACATCGGAAAGCCGAGCCTGGCAAGGGCGCCGGGCTTCAGGTTCTGCACGAACACATCGGCTTTCCTGAGCATTGCTTCGAGCAGCGCCTTGTCTTCAGCCTTGCCGAGGTCGAGCACCACCGACTGCTTGCCGCGATTCAGCCAGACAAAATTCGCGCTCTCGCCATGCACGACGTGGTCATACTCGCGGGCAAAATCGCCCTCGGGACGTTCCACCTTGATGACGCGCGCACCGGCATCGGCGAGGCGGCACGTGCACTGCGGCGCTGCCACCGCCTGCTCAACCGAAACAACAAGAAGGCCGTCGAGCGGCAGCACGGTTACCTCTCCTCGCTTGCGGGGAGAGGTCGGCTTCCGCCGAAGGCGGAAGTCGGGTGAGGGGGCGTCCCGTCACGCAGAGCGTCGGCGATTTTATGCAGTACACCGTCCATGTTCGACATAATTTCATTGTTCCAAAAACGCAAGACTTGGTAATTGTGCTCGCATAGCCACCTGTCACGTGTTTGGTCGCGCGCGTTGTCAGCGTGTTGACCACCGTCAACTTCTATAATGAGCCGCTTTTCGCGACATACGAAGTCAACCACATAAGGACCAATAGGATGTTGGCGTACAAATTTGTGACCGCTAACTGAACGCGATCGCAATTGGCGCCAAAGCCTGTGTTCGACATCTGTCGAATTCCGACGGAGACGTCTCGCGCGATCGGTTTTTATCTTATCGACGCCACGCATTGATGAGATGTCCCCTCACCCGGCGCGCTACGCGCGCCGACCTCTCCCCGCGAGCGGGGAGAGGTGGAAGAAGTCTCGTTCTGCGGAAGAACCCATCTCAGTACGACCGGGGCAGGCCGAGCACATGCTCGGCCAGATATGACAGGATCATGTTGGTCGAGATCGGCGCCACCTGATAGAGGCGCGTTTCACGAAACTTGCGCTCGATATCGTATTCCTCTGCAAAGCCGAAGCCGCCGTGGGTCTGCACGCACATGTCGGCGGCGGCCCAGGAGGCGTCTGCGGCGAGCAGTTTCGCCATGTTGGCTTCGGCGCCGATATCCTCGCCGGCGTCGTATTTGCGCGCGGCCTCGTGCACCATCAGCTCGGCGGCGCGCATCTGCGCGTAGGCGCGCGCAATCGGAAACTGCACACCCTGATTCTGCCCGATCGGCCGACCGAACAGCGCACGATCCTTGGCGTATTGGGTCGCCTTGGCGATGAACCACTTGGCGTCACCGATGCATTCCGCCGCGATCAATATTCGCTCGGCATTCATGCCCGAGAGGATGTAGCGAAACCCCTGGCCTTCCTCGCCGATCAGGTTTTCCGCCGGCACGCGCAGATCGTCGAAGAAGATCTGCGTCGTGGCGTGGTTCATCATGGTGCGGATCGGATTGATGGAGATGCTGGCGCCCTGTGCGAGCCGCATATCGACCAGAAATACCGACAAGCCATCCGTGCGCTTTTTTGCCTGTTCCTTCGGAGTTGTGCGCGCGAGCAGCAGCATCAGATCGGAATGCTCGGCGCGCGAGGTCCAGATCTTCTGACCATTGATGACGTAGTGGTCGTTGCCCTCGCGCTTTGCCGTCGTGCGCAGGGACAGCGTGTCGGTGCCGGACGTTGGTTCGGTGACCCCGAACGCCTGCAGACGCAGCTCGCCGCTTGCGATCAACGGCAGATACCGCTTTTTCTGCGCGTCGCTGCCATGCCGCAGGATCGTGCCCATCGTGTACATCTGCGCATGGCAGGCGGCGCCGTTGCCCCCGGAAGCATGCACTTCCTCAAGAATTGCAGCGGCCGCCCCCAGATTGAGGCCGCTGCCGCCATATTCCTCGGGGATCAATGCCGCCAGGTAGCCGGCTTCGGTGAGCGCTGCGACAAACTCGGCCGGGTAGGCCCTTTCACGGTCAAGGCCACGCCAATATTCGCCGGGAAACTTCGCGCAGAGCGCGCGCACCCCTTCGCGAATGTCGGCGAACTCATCGTGCTCGGCGGCACGCTTTTTCATGGTCCCACTCTATGCAGCCGGCAGCGCCTGACAAGTACGCCTAGATCGGGTCCCAATTGAACACGTCTTCCGAGCGCTCCAGCGGCGTGAACAACGACGCGAAGGCCGGATTCAGCTCGGCTGCGATCTGCTCCGGTGTCCATCCATCCGCGCGATGGATCGTCTTCACCGGCCGTGGCTGGTTGAACAGATAGATCTCGTTGTTGCGGACCGAGAAGATCTGTCCGGTGATGCCGGAGGCCGCATCGGAGCAAAGGAACACCACAAGCGGCGCGATCTTCTCCGGCGTCATGCGCTGGAACGCCTCGATGCGGCGCTTGTCGTGTTCCGATTGAGCGGGGATGGACTCAATCATGCGCGTGAATGCAAACGGCGCGATACAGTTCGACCGCACGTTGAACCGCGCCATGTCGAGCGCTATGCCGCGTGAGAGGCCCATGATGCCGAGCTTGGCCGCCATATAGTTCGCCTGCCCGAAATTGCCGACCAGGCCGGAGGTCGACGTCATGTGCACGAACGCGCCCGAATTCTGCTCGCGAAACAGCGGCGCAGCCGCGCGGCTCATGTTGAACGAGCCGTTGAGATGCACGGCGATGACGTCGGACCAGTCCGACCAGCTCATCTTGTGAAAGATCACGTCGCGCAGGATGCCGGCATTGTTGACGAGGATGTCAACGCGGCCGAAGGCTTCGAGAGCCAATTTCATAATGGCTTCGGCGTTCTTTGGCTCTGTAATCGAAAGCGCAGATGCGATCGCCTCACCACCCGCTTTCTTGATGGCGCTGACCGTATCCTGCGCCGGCCCTGTATCATTGCCTTCGCCCTGCAGGCTTGCGCCTATGTCGCAGATCACGACACGCGCACCTTCTTGCGCGAGCAGCATGGCGATTCCTCGCCCAATGCCGCGTCCTGCCCCCGTTACGATGGCGGTCTTGCCGGCAACGACGCCAGCCATCAACGCCCCCACACTTCGTCTGCCAGTTCGACGATCATCCGCAGTTTTGCCCATTGCTCGTCTTCTGCGAGCACATTGCCTTCTTCCGTCGAGGCGAAGCCGCATTGCGGCGACAGGCACAACTGATCGAGCGAAATGTATTTAGAGGCGGCCTCGATGCGGCGCTTGATGTCGTCCTTCGATTCAAGCCGCCCGGTTTTGGTCGTCACGAGTCCGAGCACCACCTGGCGATCCTTTGGAACCAGCCTGAGCGGCTCGAAACCACCGGCGCGTTCGGTGTCATACTCCATGAAGTAGCCGTGAACCTTGATGCGATCGAACAGAATTTCCTGCTCGGCCTCGTAACCGCCGGTGCCCATGAAGGTCGATTTGTAGTTGCCCCGGCACATGTGCATCGTAATGGTCATGCCGGACGGAATATCCGACATCGCAATATTGATCAGGTCGCCGTAAAGCTCGCCGAGCTTTTCGGGATCGTCACCGCGGTCCGTCATGGTCCGGCGGTATTTCGGATCGCACAGCATCGCGATGAAGACTTCATCCAGCTGCAGGTAACGGCAGCCGGCGTCGGCGAAAGCCCGCACGGCCTTTTTATAGGCCTGGCCGAGATCGTCGAAAAAGGCGTCGAGTTTCGGATAGGCCGCCTGATCGACCGGCGTGCGCATCGGGCGGCCATAGGCGGCGGACGGCGCAGGAATCGTGATCTTCGGAGTGCGCCCGGTATGGGCCGCAACGAACTTGAAGTGCTCGATCATCGGATGACCGGAAAAACCGACTTTGCCGGTCACCTTGAGTCCTTCATTGCGCGTCGTGACGGCGGCGAAAGCGACGCCGGCATCCATGACGTGCTTTTCGATGCCGTCGAGACCCCAGAGAAAGTCGAGATGCCACCATGACCGGCGGAACTCGCCGTCGGTGATCGATTGCAGGCCGACGTCTTCCTGCTTCTTGATGACTCGCTCAATCTCGCGGTCTTCGATCTCCTTCAGCTGCGCGAGCGTGATTTCCCTTTTCGCACGCTGTTCGCGTGCCTTCTTCAGCGCCGCCGGGCGCAGCAGGCTGCCGACGTGATCGGCGCGGAACGGCGGCTTGGTTCTCTTGCTCATGATCGACCCCAGACCTCTTCGGCGAGATCCACAATCATCCGCAGTTTCGCCCACTGCTCGTCCTCGGCCAAGAGGTTGCCCTCTTCCGTAGAGGCAAAGCCGCATTGCGGCGACAGGCAAAGCTGCTCAAACGAAACAAATCTGGCAGCCTGATCGATGCGGCGCTTGATCTCGTCCTTTGATTCAAGCCGGCCCGATTTCGACGTGACCAGCCCGAGCACAACCGTCTTTCCTTTCGGCACGAACCGCAACGGTTCGAAACCGCCGGCGCGATCGGTATCGTATTCCATGAAATATGCGTGCACGTTGATGGCGTTGAACAGGATCTCCGCCACCGGCTCGTAGCCGCCCGAAGCGACGAAGGTCGACTGGAAATTGCCGCGGCACAGATGCATCGTGATCGTCATGTCCCGTGGAATATCCGAGACGGCGGCGTTGATTATGCCGGCATAGATCGACGGCAACTTTTCCGGATCGTCGCCACGGTCAGCCACCTGGGCACGCAGTTTGGGATCGCAGAGATAAGCAAGGTTCACTTCGTCAAGTTGCAGATAGCGGCAACCGGCATCCGCGAAAGCCCGGACGGCCTTGCCGTAAGTCTGGCCGAGATCGCGGTAGAAATCGCGTATGTCGGGATAAATCGACGCCGGTATTGCGTCTCCACCGTAGCGAAAATGGAGCGATGAAGGCGATGGAATTGTCATCTTGGGGAGCACGCGTGCGTGTTCTTTGACGAACCGGAAATGATCGAGCATCGGATGGCCGGAGAACGTGCCGAGCTTGCCGATGACGCGCAGCATCATCGGTTTCGGATTGACGCCCTGGAACCTGATCTTGCGCTCGCCGAGATAGGCCTCGACACCGTCGAGCTTGCCGAGAAAATCGTAGTTCCAGAACGCACGCCGGAATTCGCCGTCGGTGACGGCCTTCAGACCGATGTCTTCCTGCTTCCTGATAACGGCGGCGATTTCGCGGTCCTCGATCGCCTTCAGGGCCTCCGAGGAGATTTCGCCTTTCTCACATTTGGCGCGCGCTTCCTTCAGTGCCGCGGTACGCAGCAGACTGCCAACGTGATCGGCACGAAACGGAGGACTGTTACGCAACATGAAAGAAGACTAGCGACCCCACACTTCTTCCGCCAACTCCACGATCATCCGCAGCTTCGCCCATTGCTCGTCCTCAGCCAGCACGTTGCCTTCTTCGGTCGAGGCGAAGCCGCACTGCGGGGACAGGCAAAGCTGATCGAGCGCCACATATTTCGTCGCCTCGTCGATGCGGCGCTTGATGTCGTCCTTCGGCTCCAGCCGGCCGCTCTTTGAGGTGACGAGACCGAGCACCAGCTGTTTTTTTCCCTTGGGAAAATGGCGTAAAGGCCCGAAACCACCGGCGCGGTCGCTGTCGTATTCAAGGAAATAGCCGTCGAGGTTGGTATTACCGAGCAACTGCTCGGCGACGAATTCGTAGCCGCCTTCTGCGATCCATGTAGAGCGGAAATTGCCGCGGCAGGAATGCATGGTGATCGCCAGGTCGGCCGGTTTGCCTTCAAGCGCTGCGCTGGTGACCTTTGCATAGATTGCGGGCAAGGAATCGGGGTCATCGCCGCGTGATTTCGACCCTTCTCGCTCTTTTGGATCGCACATCATCGCCCAGGCGGTGTCGTCGAGTTGCAGATAGCGGCAACCCGCGTCGTAAAACGCCTTGATCGCCGCACGCCAGGCAGCGGCGAGATCGGCAAAAAACTCGTCGTACCCCGGATAGGCCTGCTTGCTCACCATCGCGCGGCCCTGCCGGAAATGGAACGTGCTGGGCGCCGGGATCGTCATCTTCGGCGTCACCCGGCATTTGCTCTTGAGGAACCTGAAGTGCTCGATATGCGGGTGGCCCTTGAACCTGACCTTGCCGTCGATGCGGATCGCCTCGTGTTTGGTCTCGACGCCATGAAACTTGATCCCCGTGTCGGTCGTGATCGGGGTGACGCCTTCCAGGCCACGGAAGAAATCGAAATGCCACCATGTGCGGCGGAATTCGCCGTCGGTTGCTAGCTTGAGGCCGACTTCTTCCTGCTTCCTGACGATTTTCTCAATTTCGCGGTCTTCGACCGACTTGAGTGCCGCGGCGTCGATCTCGCCCCTGGCACGCTTGGCACGCGCATCCTTCAAGGGCGTCGTGCGCAGTAGACTGCCAACATGATCGGCTCGAAACGGCGGCGAGGTGCGAGCGCTCATTTTCCCCAAACCTCTTCGGAAAGTTCGACAACCATACGCAGCTTTGCCCACTGCTCTTCTTCGGCCAGCACATTGCCTTCCTCGGTCGAGGCGAAGCCGCATTGCGGCGAGAGGCAAAGCTGGTCGAGTGCAACGAACTTGGTCGCCTCCTCGATGCGTTTCTTGATGTCGGCGCGCGGTTCGAGCCGGCCCGATTTGGACGTGATCAATCCAAGCACCACGATCTTGTTGCCTTTGGGCAGGAACCGCAGCGGCTCGAAGCCGCCGGCGCGGTCGGTGTCGTATTCAAGGAAGTAGCCGTCGTAATTGCACTTGCTCAACAGGCTTTCCGCAACCGGCTCGTAGCCTCCGGACGAAATGAAGGTCGAGCGGAAGTTGCCGCGGCAGACATGCGTCGTAATCGTCATGTCGGCGGGCTTGGCTTGCAGCGCCTTGTTGATGCACCTGGTATAGCTTTCCTGCAGATGATCGACATCGAGGCCGCGGTCGCGTGCCTTCTGCAATTCAGCTTGCGAACAGAGATAAGCCCATGCGGTGTCGTCAAATTGCAGATAGCGGCAGCCGGCTTCGTAGAACGCCTTGATCGCGTTTTGATAGGCGACCGCAAGATCGTCGAAGATAGTGTCGCGACTTGCATAGGCGCCTTTGCTCACAGCGTTGGGCTCCAGCCTGAAGTGAAAAGTGGACGGAGCCGGAATGCACATCTTCGGCGTCACCTTGGTGTGCGCCTTCAGGAACTTGAAATGCTCCAGCATCGGGTGGTTGGAGAATCCAATCTTGCCGGCGACGCGGATCGAGCGCGGCTTGGTCTGCACGCCCTGAAACTGGATGCCATGATCGAGTTCGTAGATCTCTACGTTGTCGAGCATGCCGTAAAAGTCGAAATGCCACCATGAGCGGCGGAATTCGCCGTCGGTAGCAAGCTTCAGCCCGATTTCTTCCTGCTTCTTGATGATCTTCTCGATTTCGCGGTCTTCGACCTCCTTGAGCTGGGCCGCGCTGATCTCGCCTTTCTCGCGCTTGGCGCGCGCATCCTTGACAGGCGCGGTGCGCAGAATGCTGCCGACGTGATCGGCGCGAAACGGCGGTTTTGTCCTTTGCGTCATATCAGATCCTCCGCGAATGCCCGTTTTTCTTTAAAGCGTGCAAGTCTTCGTATTCTTGCTTTCGGTCAATACAGTCATGCGTTGTGCCGATGAGCCCGAATAAAATCGGCGTCACGGCGCCCGTCTGCCACTTCGCACGCATAGCGCGCGGTTTCAAGCGCCCCACCAAACGAGAAATAATGCGGGGTGACGTCACCCAGATCGCCCGCGGCCGAAAGCGCTTCGACGATACGGTCCGGCCCCACGTGCCCGACGAGACCGCTCGCGACGCCGGAGACCAGCCCGCGCAAGGATGCGGCCACGCCGCAGCGTTTGGCGTAGCGAAGCAGTGCCGGCACATTGGTCGGCCCCGCCATACCGATTTTTATCGGCTTGCCGATGCCGCCGGCGCGGATCCGCTTGAGCCAGCTTAGAACCCGCTCGGGCGAGAACGAGAACTGGCTGACAATATGGACGCCTAATCCCTGCGCAGTTGCGGCGGCGATTTTCTCGTCGAGCGCGGCTTCAAGGCGTCCGGCAGGGATGCGCGGATGGCCCTCAGGATACGCCCCGATCCCGATCTCCTCGATGCCGACATCGCGCAGGCGGCCTTTCTGGATGACCGCGAGCGCATCGGCAAAAGCGCCCGGCGTGTCGACATCGCCGCCGATCACCAGCAGCCGCCGCACATCGGCTTCGCCCCGCAGACGCGACAGCAATTCCTGCAGGGCAGCGGCGCTCTCGAGACGCCGCGCGGCAATATGAATGACGGGCTCAAGCCCGGCTTTCCGCAATGCAGCCGCCGCCGCGATGATCTCCTGCCGCGTGATCGTGGGTACGGCGGAGAAGTAGATCGGCGTTGCCGGCGGAACAATGTCGGCCAGGGCGGCAATCTCGGCCGCGCTCGGCCGTGTCGCCTCGAGCGAAAACCGCTGCGCCAAGGCGGCAGTATCAGGCGCTGAGGCCGCGGCGGGCATGGACAGCGCCTATTCGCGCCGGCGCGAGATCACGAAGGATTCGTCGTAGAACCACAGACCGCCGTGCTTCTGAAGAACATCGCGCGTCGCCTCGATATAGCGGCGGTCGCTGTTCACATCGGACAGCCGGTCGTCTTCGACCTGCGCCACGTAGATTGCCGCGTTCCAGGCGGCGAGCAGCGTCGACGTTCCTATCGATGAAGAGATCTCCGACGGCAAGGTGTGCATGTCGTAGCGAAACAGCGACCGCTGGTCGGAATAGGCATTGAAGTTGAGATCGCGCCCGGCTGCGCCCAAATCGTGTTTGACTTCCTTGAGCAGGTCGTGACGGCTGTGAATGAACGGATTGTCGTTCGGCCAGACCCTGTGGATGATTTCCATCCCCGGATCGTGACCGTAAGAGTGAATTGCGATCATGCGGCCGCCCGGACCGAGCGCGCGCGCGAGCGGCGCCAGCACGCGCTTGGCCTTGAACTCGAGCGACGCGCGCGCACGATAAGGCTGCGAAGCGATGACGAGATCATAGTCCGCAACGGTGCCGCCCGGCTTCGGTATGATCTGGTCGAGCAGGAATTTGTGGTCGCTGCGGTAGATCACCAGAATGACGGGGCGCTCGTATACAGGGTTGCCGCTCTTTGGACTAACGCGCGCTTTCCAGCTTTCGGCGAGGAACGGCTCGAGATCGGTAATCTGCTTCTCGAAGCTGTGCGCGGTGTTGCCTTCCATCGCCAGCTCTTTCCACACCAGGCTGGTCGCTGCGCTGAGTGATTTGACTGCGAGCCAGGGAGCCTCTGCATAAGCGAGATTGGTGAGCACCAGCACGGTCGAGGGATGCTCGACGAAGCGATCCGCCATCTTGTGCAGTGTCAGGCGGATGTCCTCGAGGCTGATCTCCTTGCCGACAATATAGAACGGCGTGGTCGGGAAGCGGTCGTGCATCGAGCGCATCACGCGGGCGAGCACAGTGCCGTCGCCGACGCCGGCGTCGAATATGCGCACGGCGGGCGGGCGTGGATGGATATTGGCCAGCTCAAGTCCGACGCGCGATGCGACTTCCCATTTCTCCGAGCAGGTATTCACGAACAACAAGTACTTCTGCCGGTTGTCGAAGAAACGGAAATTGCGTTGCGGATCTTCACCCGACATGCCGGAAGCGACCGGCGGCGCCGCCGGCTTCACGACCGGCAGAGTGCCGGGCGGCGTCGGCTCGAACAGGACGCGGCGGCGTGCGGGGGCTCCGTCCGAATTGCGCGCCATGAAGGCGCGGATGCGGTCGAGCGTATCAGTCGTGATACGACCGCCGTTGCGCAGCCGGCTGGCGAGCTTACCGTCGTTGACGGCGCGGCGGCCGAAGGTCGATTCGGCGAGCCCGCGCGCGCGGCAGAATTCGCCGATTTCCTGGAGAATCTGTTCGTTCATGACGGGTGTTTCCTCAGCGGCTCTCGCGGCCGTTGGAGCGCAGCGAACCAACTCCGGCCCCGGACGTCAATAACAAATGTGAAGTTGGGAAAGGTGGGCAAGGTGGGTGGGCATGTTGCCCGCCATACAAATTGGTCATTTATTGGAATATAAGGCGCATCTGGAGCGGGCTGCCAAGCTTTGATAATGTAGTAATGGGTCATTGCCCACATTGATCATCCAAGCATTGGGCAACGGCGGGCGACCGGTCGCGCGTCAGCGCCGCTATAAATGGCTCTTATTGACAGAAAACCGCGGGCGTTGGGTCAGATGTCGAAGAAAACCGTCTCGTTTTCGCCCTGGACGCGAATGTCGAACCGGTAGACCGGCAATTCGCCGCGCGTCTCCTTGTGGGCAACGAGAGTCCC
>DASSRJ010000072.1:0-3610 GCA_035701845.1 Pseudolabrys sp.
TGATGAGCGGGCAAACGAAGCCCAGCGGGGCGCGCTGCTGCGGATTCTCAGCGGACAGGACACCGAACCCGGCGCCACGATCTTCAACGTTTTTGCTTCAACGCTCGAGAAGGTACACGACCCGATCTTCAGCAAGATCGACTTCGAGGTCGATGTCGACAAGCGAAGGGCACGGCTGGTCGTGCCCGGCGTCGTCGAAATGCGCGGAGAACCCATCCTGAATCCGGTGACCGGCAAGGAACACCGGGCACGCATCGATATAATCGGCGGCTTTGAATATAGACTGGCGGAGATCGGGCGCGGCTGGGCGAAAACCCAAAAGCCCATCCCTTTCGAGCTCGCAGATTCGTATGGGCACTTCTGCAATCTCAATCTGGGCCAGAGCGGTATCATAAACTGAAACGATGAGGGACTCCGCGCTGACCGCCGTCCTGCGCCGGGATCGAGCGATTGTCATTGCGTCGGTACTGGCGCTGACGGCTATCGCCTGGGCTTATGTATTCTGGCTGATGCACGCCATGAGCATGGGTGGCATGGAGATGGCGGACATGCGCGTGCCCGCCAATCCCTTCGACATCGCGATGATCCCCTCCTTGCAGCGATGGAGCGCGGCTGAATTCGCCTTCACGTTCGCGATGTGGGTCATCATGATGGTCGGCATGATGACTCCATCTGTAGCGCCAATGGTTCTCGTCTATGCGCGCGTTGGACGACAGGCGGAAATGCAGGGCAAACCGCTGGCGGCGACCGGCTATTTCGCCGCCGGCTATCTGATCGCATGGACGGTGTTCTCGCTCTTCGCCACGACCGGCCAATGGCTGCTCGAACGGGCAAGCCTGCTCACCCCGATGCTGGCAAGCGCCAGCAGCATTGTTGGCGGACTCGTTCTCGTTGCGGCCGGACTGTACCAATGGACCCCGGTGAAGAACGCCTGTCTCAGGCACTGCCAGTCGCCGTGGCACTTCATTCAGCAGCACGGCGGTTTTCGACGTGATCCGGTCGGCTCGCTCGGCATCGGATTTCGCCACGGTCTTTATTGCATCGGCTGCTGCTGGGCGCTGATGGCCTTGCTGTTCGTCGGCGGGATCATGAACGTCGTATGGATCGCAGGAATAGCCGTCTTTATTCTGGCAGAAAAAGTCATCCCGTCGGGCCGCATTCTGTCGCGCATTGCCGGGGTCATGCTCACCGCGGCCGGAATCCGGCTGATTGTCGAGGGCCATTCGATGATGTAGCTGGTCCCCTTCAGGCCGGCGAAACGGCGGCCCGGTGGTCCGCCCGCGATTGGGAGTTGCCAATGAAAATCCATACAGTCAAAGGTGCGGCGGGCGTAAATTTGCATGTGCGCGAGTATGGAAGGTCGGATGGCATTCCAATTTTGTTTATTCACGGGTGGTCACAAAGCCACCAGTGCTGGTCAAAGCAATACGCGAGCTCGCTCACGAACGATGCGCGTATTGCCGCGCTTGATCTGCGCGGTCACGGGATGTCCGACGCTCCGATGGAAGCGGAGCAGTATACCGATGGCGATAAATGGGCCGATGACATCGACGCCGTGATCGATGAGCTTTCGCTTGATCGGCCGATATTGGTTGGCTGGTCCTATGGGGGCTACATAATCTGCGACTACATTCGCAGAAAAGGTCAGGACCGGATCTCGGGCATCAATTTTGTGGCGGCCGCTGTCGTGCTCGGCCCGCAGGCCTTCGGTACGCTTGTGGGCCCGGGCTTTCTGGAGAACGCACCGGGTGCCTGTCAAAACGATCTTTCGATCAACATTGCGGCAATTCGCAAGCTCTTGCGTGCCTCTGTCGTCAGGCCGATCCTGCAGGACGATTTTGAGGAATTCCTTGCCTTCAACATGGTCGTGAAACCTGGCGTGCGGGGCGCCTTGCTCCAGCGCGAACTTGATTTCGCGACGACCCTTGAGGGGATCAAGGTGCCCGTGCTCGTTACACATGGGCGCGGGGATATTGTCGTGCTGCCGGCCATGGCCGACTACATCCTGAAGCACTGCAAGAGCGCGGAAGCCTCGTGGTTCGACAATGTCGGTCATGCGCCGTTTCTGGAAGAACCATCACGCTTTAATGCAGAACTGAAAAAATTCATCGCTGGTGCGCGCGGCTAGCCGAGGTGGTCGGTAAGCCGCAACGTCAGACCGCAACCGGAGTCGGCCCGAAGGCGACCGGTATCGGTTATTTTTTGGAAGGAGTTGTCACCGGCGCCACCTTCCATCATTCATGGACTCGCCCCATATTCGTAGGCAATGGCGAAATCCCCTCCGAAAAAGCCGCAAAAGGACAAGGATCCGGCGAAACCGACACGCGCCAAGGCGGCGCGGCCGGACGACAGGCCGACGCCCGACGCGCTTGCCGATCTGCTCAACCCGGCGATCAAGAAAGGCACGGCGGGTATTGGTTCGGGCACGGGACCCTCGGCGTCATTCCGGGGCGCGGCTGAAACCCGCGAACCCGGAATCCAGAAGCAAACCCCGGGCAGGCATCTGGATTCCGGCCCGGTGGGCCGTCCCGGAATGACCGAGACAGGATTGCAGCCACCGCCCGACAATTCATGGGACCGCCGGCGCGATTTTTCCGAGGCGCACAAAGCGCGCAAGTCGACGCCGAAGGAATTCAACGAAGCACCGCAGGCGGACTTTGACGGACCGCCGGTGACCGGTCTCGATCCCCGGCTGGCCGAAGAACTCGGCCTTTCCGACGAAGCAAAATACCGCCTGCCGCGCGCCGACCTGCCGACGCAGCCGGGCGGCTTCGCCGGCATGGCCAGCCAGCAGTCGCTCGATCGTCTTTTGAGGGAGGGCCGGCCCGAATTCACTGCAATGCCATGGACGCCGCACCGTCCGCCGCGTCCGGAGAAATCGGAAGGCGGCAAGAGGCTCATCATCGCGTCTGAATTTGAGGCGAAAGGCGATCAGCCGCAGGCGATCAAGGAACTGGTCGAGGGCGTCAGGCGCAGCGATCGCACGCAGGTACTGCTCGGCGTCACCGGCTCGGGAAAAACCTTCACGATGGCGAAGGTAATCGAGGCGACGCAGCGCCCTGCCCTCGTCCTCGCACCCAACAAGACGCTCGCCGCCCAACTTTACGGGGAATTCAGGTCGTTCTTTCCGGACAACGCGGTCGAGTATTTCGTCTCCTACTACGACTACTATCAGCCCGAAGCCTATGTTCCGCGTACGGACACCTATATCGAGAAAGAGTCGACCATCAACGAGCAGATCGATCGCATGCGGCACTCGGCGACGCGCGCGCTGCTCGAGCGCGACGACGTGATCATCGTCGCATCGGTGTCGTGCATCTACGGCATCGGCTCGGTGGAGACCTACTCAGCGATGACGTTCACGCTGAAGCAGGGCGGCAGGATCAACCAGCGTCAGCTGCTCGCCGACCTCGTCGCGCTGCAATACAAGCGCACGCAGGGCGATTTCTTCCGCGGCTCGTTCCGCGTGCGCGGCGACACCGTCGATATTTTTCCGGCGCACTACGAAGACCGCGCCTGGCGCATTCATCTGTTCGGCGACGAGATCGAGAAGATCGAGGAGATGGACCCGCTCACCGGCCAGAAGACCGACGAGCTGGAATTCGTGAAG
>DASSRJ010000073.1:0-28902 GCA_035701845.1 Pseudolabrys sp.
GTCACCGCCCCACCCGAAACGACGCCGCTGTTTGCGGACGTGAATACGGCAATTGATAAGGCGTCACCGTAATGGAAGGCGTCACCGTAATGCAATTGATAAGGCGTCACCGTAATGCCGTAATGCGAATTCATCGAGCAGGACGACTGAATCGGGCACGTCGCGCAGTGCGGCCGTGAGCGAGCCGTAGCTGGTGGATCCTACATAACCGCGCGCTTGACCGAACAGGCTGGCCGCCGCGTGCGACTGGCCGAATTACGGTGAATTACGGTGACACCTTATCAATTGCCGCATTCACTTCGTATCGCTACCTGGTGAGCAGAAGAACTAAAGGGCATAAAGAAAGCGGCGCGTCACCGCCCCACCCGAAACGACGCCGCTGTTTGCGGACGTGAATACGGCAATTGATAAGGCGTCACCGTAATGAAACGATGCCGCTGTTTGCGGACGTGAATGCGGCAATTGATAAGGTGTCACCGAAATGCAAGGTGTCACCGAATTGCTGGATTCGCCGCCGCTCGGGACAAGACCACCGACGGGAGCTAGGCTTGGCGGCGATGGATTCGCCGCCCTTCAGATTGTCACGCCTGTTTTGGATCGGAATAACGCTGCTCGTTCTGGGCACGGGGCCGCTGCTGCTGATCGTCGCGGCGGCCGAACTCGGGCTCACCGGCGATCCCAATCCCAACCCGATCGGACCAGGCCTGCTCGCCTTCACCTTCTGGCCGGCCGTGATCCTGATCGTGTGGGGACTGGTCGCGTCCGTTTTGCGCTACCGGACACACGCGGGCTAAGCCGCCTGCGCCGACAATTCCTTGTCCTTGTCCTGCGCGCGCTTTGCGGCCGGCCGCTGCACGATGCGCGCGACATAATCCTGAAACTCCTTCCGCTCCGGAATGAGCTTGAACATCATGCCATAGCGAAGACCCGAGCCGATCACGACGTCGGCGGCGGTGAATTGCTCGCCCATCAGGTGCGGGCCTTTCGCAACCGCCTTGCTCACAATGTCGAGCACGGTGTCGAAATCGCGCCAGCCGAGCGCAGCGGCGCGCGGACTTTCCCTGCGCGGAAAGGCACGGTCGGTCATCGCCGGCTCGATTACGCTCGGACCGAAGAACAGCCACTTGAGATATTCGCCGCGCCGCGTATTGCCGACGGGCACGTTCAGCTTCCTGTCGGGAAATTCGTCGGCGAGATAGGTGCAGATCGCGGCGCCCTCGGTGATCACGGTATCGCCATGCCGCAGCGACGGCACCTTGCCCATCGGGTTGACCGCGAGATAGTCGGGCTTGAGATTGTCGCCGGCACTGAGCCGGATCAGCCTGATGTCGTAAGGCTGTCCGGTTTCCTCGAGCATCCACAGCACGATGGAGGAACGCGACGGCGAGGCATGATAGAGCGTGATATTCGGCATGAGGCACCTTGCAAAATTGGCGAGACGATCGACTTACAGCACAGACCGTGACCAGAGAAAACAATCATGTCCAATAACGTTCGCGACAACACCACGCTTCACCGCTTCGAGCGCGACGCCGACGGCCATATCGCTTTTTCGGAATACAGGCGCGGTGACGGTGTGCTCACCATCATGCACACAGAAGTGCCCAAGGAACTGGGTGGCCGCGGCATCGGCTCGGCGCTGATCCGTGGCGTGCTTGACGCCGCGCGTACGGAAGGCCTGAAGGTGAAGCCGCTCTGCCCCTTCGCCAAAGCCTATATCGAGCGGCATCCCGAATATGCGGATCTGCTGAAAACGTAGATGGGCAAGCGCAGCGTTTCCGTCACCGGTTCATTCGGCGGCGACTTCGCGCATCCGCGGGGCGCGGGTCCGCACGCGCGCCATCACCGCGTCGACCGCGACCACAACGAGGCCGGCCGCCAGCGCCTGCCATCCCGGCCGGATGCCGGCGCCGACATCGAACGCAGTCTCAAGCACGCGCAACGGCGAAACGTGAAATGCAATGCCGATCCCGATCGCCTCGCCCGCGAACGTCAACGCCGAGACGGCAACCGTAAGACCGAGCAGGCTCAAGGTCGAAAGCTCGCCCGTATTCTGCCACCAGGCGAGCACGCGATATCCCATCAGCCACAAAAACAGGCCGGCGGCGAAGGTCGGCACCGTTACGTCGGCCTTGGTCTGCTGGAAATAGTGGATGAGCCCGAGCAGCGCGATCGCGTAGATCGCCTGATGCAGGCGCCGCCAGCGCCGTCCGCCGAGCCGGCGCACCATGCCGTCGGTCGAGGTCGCGGCGAGCGCCGCGAGCCCCAGCCATGCGGTCGCGCCGATGATCAGATAGACGCGATGCGTGATCTCGTGAAACAACTTGCCGAAGCTGTAGCTCTGGTCGGCAAAAAACAGCGCGAGGTGCGCGGCGATATAGCAGAAGGTGCCGACGCCGAGCATGCGCCGCACATCGATCAGATTGCCGTAGCGGAAGACGCGGCGGAACGGCGTCACCGCCAAAGTCACGCCGAGGAAGACCAGTGCCCAGAAGCCGGCGCGATGGATGAGCTCGTTGAGCGGGCGCGCGCCATGCGCGATCTCACCCGCCTGGTATACCGCCTTGGCGAGCGGTATCAGCAGGAGCACAAGCACGGCAAGGCGCAAGGCCGACAGGCGGCCGCGCCGGTCGCGCCACAATTGCCAGGAGTGCGTCGCCGGATCGCTCATTGTGCGCACATCAGACACGCGTTGCCGAAACGACGCAAATCGCGCGGAAATCGCCGCCGATTCATGGTTCCCTCAAATTATCGGGCCGTTTTCTGCGCATTATTACGACGTGCAATTAACGTTTCGAATCGCAGGCCCGTGTTACCATTTTTGTGTCAGCTTGATTCGTCACGTCCGATCACAAGCTTGCGTGCAAACGTTTCGCCGCAACGGAACAAAATCACGCGGCCAATAATTACGAAATGCGGAGGCGGAGGAGCAGTAACAGACCACAGTGAGGCTGCGCCGGGGGATTTTGATGGAGGCCACCGATGTCGCGAGCTTTGTTACGCTCACTGCTTGTTCTCGTGCCTGCACTTCTCGTCGCCGATAGCGCATTCGCACACGACAGCTGGATCAACCGCGGCGGCTTCAAGAACGGCGCCGGCGAATGGTGCTGCGGGGACTACGACTGCAAGAGCTATACACGGACGTCGTCCACCGCATCGGGCTGGATGGTCGACGGCGAGCTTGTGCCATTCGACGAGGCGATGCCGATCGCTCCGCCGGACGGCCAGCTCACGATCTGCCGCAGACCGGACGGAACGCGGCGCTGCGTCTTCGGGCTCAAACCCGGCCTGTAAGATCAAAGCTACGACGCGGGGTGTGCGCGCTTCCGGTGCACAGCCTGCATCAATTTTCGCCGCCCGTTTCCTCGCGCTCCGCGCCGAGGTGCACGACCACGGCAATGATTGCGGCCGCGCCGGCAAGGATGCCGCCCGCACCGGTGGCGTCGCCGTTCATGAAATAGGCGATGGCGGCAAGAACGATCGCGCAGAAGCCGAGCGACAGCGCCCAGAGTCCAAGCCAGTCGATGGAGTCGATTGCAGCCTGCTTGCGCACCGGCAATGCCTTGGCGCGGGCTTTCGGGGGCAGATGAATAGGCATGCGAACGTCTCCAATCTTGCTGTCACCCTCCCTGCCATTGTCCCCGGCAAATTCCGTGCCTGCATTGATGTAACGCAAATTTTCATTGCAGGTTCCTTGCAAAGCTTTATGCAAAGCTCCTTGCAAGGTTCCTTGCAAAGTCGGCGGCAAATTGGGGCGGCTATTGATTCAAATGCGCGGCAGCGGCCGCCCGGACGCCTGTTTCGAAGGGACTTTGACCCAGGCCTCGCCGTCGAGCACGATCTCGCCGTCCACCGAGCATTGGCATGCAAGCCGCGCGCGCGATTTTTCGGGAATGAGCTCGGCCACCTCCACGCTGACATCGACGGTGTCGCCGATTTTCACCGGCGCGCGGAAATTCAAGGTTTGCGAAATGTAGACTGCGCCCGGGCCGGGCAGCCGCGTGCCGAGCACGGCCGAGATCAGGCTTGCGGTGTAGAGCCCGTGGGCAATGCGCGTGCCGAACGGCGTTTTGGCCGCGAAATGCTCCGACAGATGGATCGGGTTGCGGTCGCCGGTGACCTCGGCGAAGCCGACCACGTCGGACGAATCGATGGTCTTCCTCAGCGTCTCGGTCATGCCGACCGAGAGGTCCTCAAAATAAAGCATCTGCAGCGGCAACATTTTACGGCTCTGCGAGTTATTGGACCGGCGGCTGGGCCTGGGCAGTATCCTGCAGTTTTTGCGCCATGCACGCCGCCGCGTTCAATGTTTTTCCGGGCTTTCCGGGCTTTCTACAATCATTCTTTCGGATGCAATACCCGCAATGCTGCTCATTCGGCTGGCCATCAGTATCTTCGCTCTGACGCTGATCGGCCTTGCCGTCTCGCTGAGCACCGCGCAGAGCGGGCAGGAGACCAACGCCGTCGAGGCCACAATGGTCATCCATCAGTAGACGGCCGGCGGCAGAGCCACCACAGTACGCCGATCAGCGCCACGTTGATCAGCGCGAGCAGCGTCAGAACTCCGATCGTGGCGTCGACGCCGCGCGTTTCGATCAGCAAGGCCCCCGCCGACGGCGCCAGAGCCTGGATGATCAGGCTCGGAAACGCCAGCCTGCCCATCAGCCGCGGAAATCGCACCGGCCCGAACAAAGCGAGCGGCAGCGTGCCACGGCCGATCCACGAGATTCCGTACCCTGCCCCGTACAACAGAATGACAATCAGCAGTGCGGGCACCGCGCCGTACAGCATCAGCAGGCCGGCCGCCATCAGCGCGCATGACGCAATCATGGTCCAGACCGGATGATAGTGGCTGCCGAACAGGCGCTCGATCACGCGCGCCCCGACCTGTGCCGGACCGAACAACGTGCCGAGGCTGACGGCCACGGCGAAATCGAGCCCCCTCGCCTGCAGGAAAATCAGCAGATGCACGACCACGATCGATCCGACGCCCGCCGCGATCGACAGCACAGCGGCGAGCAGTGCGAAAATGAGCATTTCATTGCGAACCGGCGGCGTTCCGCCGACATCGCGCTTTTCGCTTATGGCAGTCGAACCGGTACCGGCCTTTACCGGCCCTACCACCGCCATCTGCAGCGGCAGGACCAGAAACAGATGCAGCCCGGCATAAATGAAGCAGGCGGTGCGCCAGCCGGCATGCTCGATCATGAACGCGCTGAGCGGCCAGCAAATGGTGCTGGCAAAACCGCCGAACAGCGTCAGATTGGTGATCGGCGTGCGCGCCTCGCTGCCGTACATGCGGCCGAGCGCGGCGAAGACTGCGTCGTAAAGCCCGGTGCCCATGCCGACGCCGAGCAGCGCCCAGGAGGCGAGATAGACCGGCAGCGCGGGCGAAGCGCCAATGCCGGCAAGCCCCGCCGCATAGCACAGCGAACTCGCCAGCAGCACCGGCCGCCCACCCCGCCGGTCGATGATGCGGCCGACCTGCGGGGAAATCAGGCCGGCAACCAGAAGCCCGAGCGAGGTGCCGGCGACCACGTAACCGAGAGACCACCCGGTTTCGGCGACGATCGGTTCGGCGAACACGGCCGGAAAATAGAACGAGGTGCCCCAGGCCAGGATCTGGCCAATGCCAAGCGCCGTAATGACGGCGCGGCGATCGAGGGGGCCGTGCGATACGGACGACACAATGCGCCGGTCCTCAGGTCACGCAGGCGGGATATTCGGACGTCATGACCGTCTCCACGAATCTATGCGTTTGCAATCTACACAAATGCCCGCCATTGGCAGCTTTTGTTGCGGCGCAGCATGATTTTGCGGAGTTTCCTCCTGTTTGCAGAGGCGAAAAATGAATTATTCCTTTAGAAACTGTAGCTTAAGCTATGCATTTTCAGCGTAGCTGCGGCGCAACAATGTTGCTTTTCATGCGCGCAGACATGCCTATGTTCTTTCCGAACAAGCGACCGGTGCAGAACCGGACCCAAGGAAAGAAGGACTGCCATGATTGCCGCACTCGTCCGCTTCATCCAGGAGTGGAAGCGTTACAACCGAAGCCTGAACGAATTGTCGCGCCTGGGCGACCGCGAGCTGGCCGACATCGGTATCAGCCGCTCGGACATTCCGCGCGTTGCCTGGAACGCTGCGCACCGCAGCTGACCGGACAATTCGCTCCCTTGATCGGAAAACGCCCGCGGGTATCCGCGGGCGTTTCGTTTGCGGGGCGCCGGCTGCGGCTAATCGAGTTCCTTCCAGCGCTCCAGAGGCATGACCTCGAGCGCCTGCCCGTAACCGACGGTCCAGGAGTCGATCGACCACTTCTTCCCGGTTGCCCGCTCGACCAGCACCGCAGTTGCGTGCGGGGGACGTCCGTCGACCATGTATCCGCGCGCTTCCGGTTCATCGACATCGTGATAGCGAAGCAAATTGAGCTGATCGAGCACCATCAGCAGGCTGGTCGTGTTGCGGCTGCTGTCGATGCAATCAAACTGGTGGATGTCGAACATATATTTCATGCCGGCCCGCGCCACGTGGTGTTCGGTGCCGGCCAGAGGCCCGACCCGCTTGTCGAACCAGGCGCCGGCGGCCGCCACGGCCTTGCGTTCGGCCGCGGCCGAGCCGCGTCCTGCGGCCAGAAATTGCGCAAGCCTGGCGCGATCAGCCGCTGTCAGATCCACTTCAGCGCGGTATTTGCATCCGAAGCCGTGGCAGACAATCACCATGTCGGGCGTCGGCGGAGACACCGAATATTCGGCGAAAGTCGCGGCCACAACGCGGGGCCGCGTTGCTGCGGACACGGCCGTGGCGCTCGCCGCTGCCACAGCACAGATGGCAACGACATAAAGCCTTACTTTCAGACACATCGGGAACCCCTTACCGCCATTGCAGCCTGCCCTCCGTCAGCCTATGCATCATCGAATGACACCGCGTCAAATAAATGCCGTTCACGTTGTCGGCAGCGGCCTCGCGGGCTCGGAAGCGGCGTGGCAGCTGGCGCAGGCAGGCGTCGCCGTTGTGCTGCATGAAATGCGACCGGACCGAAGCACGCCGGTTCACAAGACCGGCCGCTGCGCCGAACTGGTCTGCTCGAATTCGTTTCGTTCCGATGACGCCGAACACAATGCCGTCGGCCTGCTGCACGAGGAAATGCGCCGGCTCGGCTCGCTCATCATGCGCGCTGCCGACGCAAACCAGGTGCCCGCCGGTGGCGCCCTGGCGGTCGATCGTGACGGGTTTTCCGAAGCGGTGTCCGCCGCCATTTCTGCTCATCCGCTGATTGAGCTCAAGCGCGGAGAAATCACCTTACCGCCCGACGACTGGGACAGTGTCATCATTGCGACCGGCCCGCTGACATCGCCAGGCCTCGCAACGGAAATCGCGCGATTGACCGGTGAACAGCAGCTGGCATTTTTCGACGCGATCGCGCCGATCGTGCACCGTGACAGTATCGACCTCGACCAGGCCTGGTTCCAGTCGCGCTACGACAAGGCCGGCCCGGGCGGGTCGGGAGCCGACTACATCAATTGCCCGCTCTCGCGCGACCAGTACGGGACCTTCGTCGCGGCCTTGCTCGCCGCCGACAAGACCGGTTTCCACGAGTGGGAGGCGTCGACGCCCTATTTTGATGGCTGCCTGCCGATCGAGGTGATGGCCGAGCGCGGGCCCGAAACGCTGCGGCATGGCCCGATGAAGCCGTTCGGTCTTACCAATCCGCATCGGCCCGGCGAAAAGCCCTATGCGGTCGTTCAGCTGCGCCAGGACAACAGGCTCGGCACCTTGTTCAACATGGTCGGTTTTCAGACCAAGCTGAAACACGGCGAGCAGGTGCGCGTCTTCCGCACCATCCCGGGCCTGCAGAATGCGGAATTCGCGCGCCTCGGCGGGCTGCACCGGAACACGTTTCTCAACGCGCCGAAACTGCTGGATGAGACATTGCGGCTAAAGGCCAACAGTCGCTGGCGTTTTGCCGGTCAGATCACCGGCTGCGAGGGCTACGTGGAATCCGCGGCGGTCGGGCTGCTCGCCGGCCGCTTCGCCGCCGCCGAGCGACGCGGGGAAGCGATCGCGCTGCCGCCTCCGACCACCGCGCACGGCGCGCTGCTGATGCACATCACCGGCGGCCACATCGAGACGATTGATGCCGGCCCCTCCTCGTTTCAGCCGATGAACGTCAACTTCGGCCTGTTTCCGCCTTTGGGTGAGGCTCCGGTGTTTGACCGCAAAAGCAGGCTCGGCCGCTCGGCAGCAAAGGCATTGGCGCGCAAAAGCGCTCTCACGCGTCGCGCGCTTGCCGATCTCGATCGCTGGATCGGCAACGGCACGGCTGTCGCCGCCGAATAATTTATCGGCCGATCCGTTCGAGCGACTTCGCCGCCCGCCATATACGCCACTGCCGCCGCCAGGCCGGCAGTTCGGGCGGCTGGAACGGTTGATATGCAGCGCTCTCCATTGCACTCAACCATGGCCTCAGCGGCGCCAGCGAAAGAAAGGCTGGCCATATTTTTTCAGGAATATTCGCGCTCATCTCCGCGATCCGCGCGAGATGGCGGCGCGCGCGCAGACGGAGTTCGGCAAGAACCGCACGCAATCCGTCGCTCGCCTGCATGGCAAAGACTTCGTCGGGGCTGGAGCCGTATTGCCGAAGCAGGTCTAATGGCACAAACAGCTGACGGCGGGCGGCGTGATGCGGCAGCAAGGCGATGATATTTGCAATCGTGTGCGCCTGCCCCGCTTCGATCGTATTTTCCTCCGAAGCCGCACCAAGGATCCTTGTCGCGCAATCAAAAATCGCACCAGCGGTGTTCGATGCATAAGATTGAAAGGCTGCGAATTTCGGCATTGGCTCATCGTAGATGTCGAAACGACGCGCTTCGACGAGACCAGTGAGCTTCGCCGTCACCAGGTGATGACGGGCCAATGCGGCAAGCAAGGCCGCGGACACCGGATTTGCAGCCGCTTCCCCGGCGCGCGCGCCTTCCAGTACCTCGCGCCACCATTGCAGCCTGATCTCGCCGGGCATCGGCTCGCGCGCAAGATCTCGAATGCGGGAAATTTCAATATCGAAGGCGTAAAGTGAAAACAGCGCGCTGCGCAGCTCGGCCGGGGCAAACAATGTCGCCAGGTACCGCGCGTGATCGGCTTCGCGCACAAGTGCCGCGCAATAGTTGTCGTTCTGGTCCATCCGGACGATTCTAACGCGTGAATTATGCGACGGCGATCAGGCCCGCCCCGACACGGCGGTTTTCAGCCAAAAGAATATTGTAGGTGCGCACGGCCGCGCCGGTCGGCATCGCATCGACCGACAGCGAGAGATCGCGAAATCGTCTCCGCAGATCTTCGGGCAGGATCCACGGATCACGGCCCGCGCCAATGAGAAAGAAATCGAGGGTCTGTGCCCGGTCAAAGGCCGCCGCCAGCGCAGCTTCCGTCAAATGCGCCGCGTCCTGGACCGGCCAGGCCCAGATGCCATCGGGAAAGCAAAGGAGCGAGCCGCGATGCGACATCCCGGCAAAGCGGAATCCGCCCTCGCCATAGGCATCGATCGGCGCAGGCTGCGGCAAATGCGGCGTATCGGCGCTGCCGCCAGCCGCCATCACTTGTCCCGGTCGGGAGCGCTGAGGGAATCGCGGCCGGTGCCGACACCGAGATAGATCAGGATCGGCGATGCAATAAACACCGAAGTGTAGGTGCCGACCAGCACCACACCGAACATCATGGTGGCGGTGAAGCTGTGGATCGCCTGCCCTCCGAACAGCAGCAGCGCAAGCAGTGCCAAAGATACGGTGACGTGTGTAATGACGGAGCGCGACAAGGTCTGGTTGACCGAGGCGTTGAGCAGGTCCGGCATCGGCATCTTGCGGTACCGGCGCAGCATTTCGCGGATACGATCATAGATGACGACCGTATCGTTGAGCGAATAGCCGAGGATCGTGAGCAGCGCGGCGATGCTGGTGAGGTCGAAATCGATCTGGGTCACCGACATGAATCCGATCGTGAGCACGATATCGTGAACGTTGGCGATCATGGCGCCGAGCGCAAACTGCCATTCAAACCGGAACCAGAGGTAAATCAGGATCCCGACGATCGCCAGCATCAGTCCGACCACGCCATAGGACAAAAGCTCTCCCGAGACGCGCGGGCCGACCACCTCGACGCGCCGGTATTCAACCGCGTCACCGAGAGCGCCGCGCACCTTGCGGACCGCCTCCTGCTGTGCGGCTTCCCCGCCGGGTTGCTCGGCAATCCTGATGAGAACGTCGTTCGGCGCACCGAACTGCTGCAGCTGCACCTCGCCCAGCCCGAGCGCTCCAAGCGTCGCGCGCATCTTCGCAAGATCGGCGTCGCCGACTTTCGACTGCACCTCGATCAGGGTGCCACCCTTGAAATCAATGCCGAAATTCAGCCCATGGAAGAAATAAAGCGAAATCGCAATGATCGACAGCAAAGCCGATAACGGGAAGCTGATGCGCCGGAAGCGCATGAAATCGAATTTGGTGTCGTCGGGAACGATACGAAGCAGGCGCACGGCGCGGCTCCTCAGATGGGTACACGTTGCGGGCGCCGCCAACGCACCCAATAAGCCACGATCAGCCGCGTCAGGGTAAATGCCGTGAAGACCGTCGTAATAATGCCGATGCCGAGAGTCACCGCGAAGCCGCGCACCGGACCGGTGCCGATATAGAACAGCACCGCGGCGGCAATAAAGGTCGTGATGTTTGAGTCGAGGATGGTTGCAAGCGCGCGCGTAAATCCCGCGTCAATCGCATTGATCGGCGTGCGTCCGCCGCGCACTTCCTCGCGGATGCGCTCGTAGATCAGGACGTTCGAATCGACCGCGATGCCGACCGTGAGCACGATGCCTGCGATACCCGGGAGTGTCAGCGTCGCGTTGAGCAGCGACAGGACACCGAAGATCATGGCGACATTGATTGCCACAGCGATATTCGCAAACAGGCCGAACAACCCGTAGGTGGCCAGCATGAAGATAATCACCATGGCCGCGCCAACATAAGATGACAGCTTGCCCTTGGCGATCGAGTCCTGCCCGAGCCCGGGGCCGACCGTTCGTTCTTCGATGATTGTAAGCGGTGCGGGCAACGCGCCGGCGCGCAGCAGTATGGCAAGATCATTGGCGCTCTGGACCGTGAAGCTGCCGGAAATCTGGCCGGAGCCGCCAAGAATGGGCTCGCGGATAACGGGCGCGGAAATCACCTGATTGTCCAGAATGATCGCAAACGGCTTGCCGACATTCTCCTGCGTGACTTGCGCGAACTTGCGCGCACCGGATGTGTTGAAACGGAAATTGACGACCGGCTCGTTTGTGCGTTGATCAAAGCCCGGTTGCGCATCGGTGAGGTCGGCACCGGACACAAGAATCCGCTTTTCGACCAGATAAGGCGTCCGTGGTTGTGTAGAGCTGTAAAGAATTTCGTCGTCGGGCGGCACGCGCCCCTGAAGCGCCTGCTCGGCCGGCATTGATACGTCCACCATGCGGAAATCGAGCTTGGCCGTCTTGCCGAGCAACTCCTTCAGCCTCGTCGGATCCTGCAGGCCCGGAACCTGTACCAGAATGCGATCGACCCCCTGGCGCTGGATCAGCGGCTCAACGGTGCCGAGCTCGTTGACACGGCGCTCGATAATCTGGATCGACTGCTCAACCGACTGGCGAATACGTTCAGTGAGGGCCGGCTCGGTCACTGTCAAACGGACCAGATTGCCCGGCTCAGTGGTGACGTTAAGGCTGCGCTGACCGGTGCTGCTTCCCAGAACGCCGCCTATCGGTTGCGACAGCTCCCGGAGCTTTTCAACGGCCTGGTCAAAATTGCTGCCTTCGCGAATACGGACCTCGACGCTGTTGCCGCGGACGACAAGTCCGGTGTAGCCGACACGCGCATCGCGCAACACGCGGCGAACGTCGTCGCGGAGCGACTCAAGCTTTTCCTTCCGCACCGCGGCGCTGTCGACTTCCAGCAAAATGTGCGAACCGCCCTGAAGATCGAGTCCCAGGACGACATGGCGCTGGGCCCATTTTGGCCAGCTCTGCACCATCTTTTCGGGAAGGAAATTGGGAACGGCAAACAGGCAGACGACAAACGCTGTCAGCAGAATCGCCGTCGCCTTCCACCGCGTGAAATAAAGCATGACTTCCCGACTTGCGGCTTAAAGCTCACGGCCTGGCTTCAGCTGGCCGTGGCCTCTTCCTTGACAGGTTCACCCTTGGCGCGGACGTCGCTGACCATCTGCCGCATCTGACGGATGCGCACGTCGTCCGCAATTTCGATTTCGATCTGATCGTCGTCGATCACTTTGGTGACCTTGCCGATCAGGCCGCCATTGGTGATGACAGTGTCGCCCCGCCGCACGTTCTTGACCATTTCCTGATGCTGCTTCACCCGCTTCTGCTGCGGGCGGAGGATCAGGAAATACATGATGACGAAAATCAGCGCGAACGGGAGCAGCGATACCAGCATGCCACCCTCGCCACCTGCTCCGCCGAACAACGAGCCTTGCGCAAACGCCGGCGTTATGAACATTGAAGCGTGTTCCTTGCGTGGTTTCCCGGCGCCCCGTGGCGCTCGATTTTCGCGCGGACTATAGCGGCCGCCCGTCCAATTGCAACGATGGTTAGCCCGTAAAAATCGGCCATTTGCGGCCATTTTGTCCCAGGGCGGCTTGCTTGGCCGACGCCGCCCCGCTAAGAGCACCCCGAATTTCCGGAAGCAGGCGAATGGCCAAGTCGAAGTCAAAATCGCAGCGCGGGTCCGCGACAAAGTCGAAACGCACCGCCGGCAGAGAAGCTCCGGGCGACGTCGTCGAACGCATCGCCACCGCACTCGAACGCCTGGCGCCTCGGCGCGCGGCTGCGGCCGATTTCAACGCCGCCGATGCATTCATTTGGCATCCCGACGGGCGCCTCGCCCCGGTTGCCCACGTCAACCGGGTCGAGATGTCCCTTCTCAAGGGTATCGACCGCGTCCGCGACGTCCTGGTCGAAAATACCGAGCGGTTTGCCAGGGGCCTTCCCGCCAACAATGCCCTGCTATGGGGCGCCCGCGGGATGGGGAAGTCCTCGCTCGTCAAAGCCACCCACGCCGGCGTCAATGCTGCCCTGGGCAACGGAAAAAATTCACGGCCACTCAAGCTGATCGAGATCCACCGTGAAGATATCGACAGTCTTCCGGCCCTCATGGCGCTTACGCGAGGCTCGCCAAACCGTTTCATCGTATTTTGCGACGATCTTTCATTCGATGCCGAGGACACGACTTTCAAGTCTCTTAAAGCAGTACTTGAAGGCGGCATCGAAGGGCGGCCAGACAACGTGATTTTTTACGCCACGTCGAACCGCAGACACCTCATGTCCCGCGACATGATGGAGAATGAGCGCTCAACCGCGATCAACCCCGGCGAGACCGTGGAAGAAAAAGTCTCACTGTCGGACCGGTTCGGCCTATGGCTCGGTTTCCATCGCTGCAGCCAGGACGAATATCTCGCGATGGTCGACGGCTATGTCGCGCACTACAGGATTCCAGCTCACGGCGAGGCGCTACATCGTGAGGCTCTGGAATGGTCGACGACGCGCGGCTCGCGCTCAGGTCGCGTGGCGTGGCAATTCGTGCAGGATCTCGCCGGGCGTCTCGGCGTCGCGCTGAAAAATTAGGCGCCGCCGAGGAATTGCGTCGGATCGACCGGGGTCGAACCCTTCCGGATTTCGAAGTGAAGCTGCGGCGACGTCACGTTGCCGGTCTGTCCGGCGTGCGCGATTACCTGTCCCCGTTTGATCGTGTCGCCGCGTTTGACGAGCAATTCGCTCGCGTGAGCATAAGCGGACACATATCCGTTCGAGTGACGGATCAGCACGAGGTTTCCGTACCCCTTGAGCTCGTTGCCGGCATAGGCAACAACGCCGTCGTCGGCTGCCTTGATCGGCGTACCCTCGGGAACGGCAAGATTGATGCCGTCATTCTGCGAGCCGTTCGGCTTGCTGCCGAAGCCGGCAATGACGCGGCCGCGAACCGGCCAGCGGAACGACGGCATCGCCCCGCTTGGCTCCGCAGATTTGACAACGCTCTCGGTCGTGCGCGGCTCTTCCTTGGCAACGTGGGCGGTCTGCACGGGCGCTGCGCTTGCAACCTTGATCTTTTTTTCAGCCGGAGGGGTCCGGGGCTCCGCGACTTTGGGAGATGCAGGCGGATGGGCGGCTGCAACCTGGTGACCACCCTGCGGAATTGTCAGCCGTTCGCCGACGCTCAGCTTCCTGGAAGTATCAATGTGATTGGTTCTGGCAAGCGCGGCCACCGACACACCGGTGCCGCGGGAAATGCTCATGAGCGTCTCACCCGCCTTCACAACGTGAACGCTCCCTCCCGCTTTAGATTGCGCGGCGTATGAGGGCGCATTCTTCGGCGACGTGGACACGTAGCGCGGGATAACCAGGCGCTGGCCCGGCCTGATCTGGCCCGGCTCACGGATGCCGTTGGTCTGCATAAGGGCAGACACCGGCACGCCGTTTTTGCGCGCGATGCTCTCGAGCGTCTCGCCGTAACCGACTGTCACGGGCGAACCGCCGTTCCAGGTCCAATGACCGGAGGCCGATCCCGTTACATCCGAATATTGAGCATTCGAATGATAGCCACCGGAGCTCGGCGTATATGCCGCCGGCGTATAGGTCGGCGCGGATGCAGCCGCGACGGTTGCCGGCTGGCCTGGCGCCGGCAGAGGATGAGCCTCAACACGGCCGGTCGCTGAGTATGTCGGTGTTGCGGCGGCCACGTTCTGCGGCGGACGATCAGTCGTGTAGGAACTGGAGTCGAAGCGCGCGGAATCCGAACAACCGGCGGCGGCTACAGCGACCAGCGCGAGAACTGCAACACGCGGCCATGCAAGCGGGCGAGACTCCACCATTGAACACGGCATGTTGGTTACTCACTCGTACGCAGAAAACATAGAATTCGAATAAACCAGCCGCGAGTAAACAAGCGTTTAAGAATTAACGAGTGGCTACCGATGAAATTTGAGCGGACAAAAATGCCACGCGTGGCCAAACACGCGCCCGGCCCTACAATTCCTGCGCTCGTCCAGGGAGCATCGGCACAAAGCGGACCGGAATGAGGTTTTCCCGCTGGGTTCCCGTTTGCGACTTGGTAAGCTTGATAATGTGTTGAGATCCCTCGTGCGAGCCGAGCGGCAGGATCATGATGCCGTCATCAGCCAACTGAGCCATAAGCGCATCGGGTATCGTCTCGGCCGCAGCGGTGACGATAATGCGATCAAATGGCGCCCGCTCCGGCATCCCGGCAAAACCGTCGCCGGCGACCACCTCAACATTGTCATAGCCAAGCGCCTTGATGCGTTCGCGCGCTTGATCGGCAAGCGTGCGATAGCGCTCGATCGTCACCACTTCGCGAGCCAGACGCGACAGGATGGCCGCCTGATAACCCGAGCCCGTGCCGATCTCCAGGACGCGATGGGTCGGGCTCACTCTGAGTTGCTCGGTCATGTAGGCCACGACATAAGGCTGGCTGATGGTCTGCCCGCACGCAATCGGCAGAGCCTGGTCGGCATACGCGCTGCCTGCAAAAGTAGTCTCGACGAAATATTCGCGCGGCACCTCGTCCATTGCGCGCAGCACAGCCTTATCGGCAATTCCCCGCCGGCGCAGAGTCAGCAGGAATTCCATGTGGTCGACATCCTGCTGACTGCGCGGTCTTTTTGACACGTTTAGGCCCCCTTGCCGGCACTATTACCATGTTTGCCATAACTTGAGCTAAGCTCGGCGCTCGTATTGCAAAGCCGATGGAACCCAGCGGCTCCCGATGAGTTGCAAGGCGGGGAGATCAGCAATGACTAATGCCTCGGTAATGCCGCGTCTTCTCGTGGTTGAGGACGAGTATCTGATCCGCATGCTGCTCGAAGACATGCTGGATGACCTTGGCTACGGGATCGCCGCGGCGGTTGGCACGCTGTCCGAGGCACGGCAAATCGCGACCGACGGCGATTTCAACGCGGCGATCCTTGACGTGAATCTCGACGGCCAGGAAATTTATCCGGTCGCGGACATTCTCGCCAAGCGTGGCCTGCCCTTCGTGTTCGTCACCGGCTACGGCGAGCGCAGCCTGCCGGAGCCCTATCGCTGCCGCCCTGCCCTGCAGAAGCCATTTCAGGCAGAACAGCTGAAAACGACGCTCGCCGGATTGCTGGCCTAGTCCAAAACTTCCGTCAGTCTTGTCATGAACGGCTCGTCGGTGAGATCAAGCCGCAACGGCGTGACCGCAATGCGATTCTCCGTCAGCGCAGCAAGATCGCTGCCCGGCGACGCGCCAGGGACGCCTCCGCGCGCGAAAGCGATCCAGTAATAGGGATTGCCACGCCCGTCGTGACGCGCATCGATGTGGAGCAGTTCCTGATCGCGCTTGCCCTGCACCGTGACGGCCACGCCGGCGACCTGATCCGGTTGGCAGTCCGGGAAGTTCACATTGACAAGAACGTCGCGCGGCATCCCGGCCTTCAGCACGCGCCTGATGAGGTCGGGCGCAAATTTGATTGCAGTGTCCCAATAAGGGTGGTGCTTGGTGGTGAACGCGTAGGCCTGCGACAGCGCGAAAGACGGGATGCCGAGCACAGTGCCTTCCATCGCACCCGCGACAGTGCCGGAATAGGTAACGTCTTCCGCGCAATTGCGGCCGCGGTTGACGCCCGAAAGGACGAGATCGGGCTTCTCTTTCATGAGATGCCGCACGCCCATGATGACGCAGTCGGTTGGCGTGCCCTTGACGGCAAAATGACGCTCCCCGATCTCCCGCATGCGCAGGGGGTCATTCAGCGAGAGGGAATGCGACACACCGGATTGATCGATTTCCGGCGCGACAATCCATATTTCCTCGGAAAGAGCGCGCGCTATCTCAAGGCAGGCCGCCAGTCCCGGCGAATGAATGCCGTCGTCGTTAGTGATGAGAATTCGCATTACGTCCGCTCAATCGTTTTCAGGCCGCCCATATATGACGCAAGCGCGGACGGCACCGCGATCGAGCCGTTGTCCTGCTGATAGGTTTCCATCACTGCAATCAGCGCGCGACCGACGGCCACGCCGGAGCCGTTGAGTGTATGCACATGCTTTACACCATCTTTGGCGCGATAGCGCGCATTCATCCGGCGGGCCTGGAACTCGCCGCAATTTGAGCAGGACGAGATTTCGCGATAGGCATTCTGGCCCGGCAACCAGACCTCAATGTCGTAGGTCTTCTGCGCGGCAAAGCCCATGTCGCCGGTGCAGAGCATGACCACGCGATAGTGCAGCTCGAGCTTCTTGAGCACTTCTTCGGCGCAGGCGAGCATGCGCTCGTGCTCATCCTTCGATTTGTCAGGGGTCGTAATAGAGACCAACTCGACTTTGGTGAACTGGTGCTGGCGGATCATCCCGCGCGTGTCCTTGCCCGCCGCGCCCGCTTCCGCGCGAAAGCAAGGCGTACAAGCCGTCAGGCGCATCGGCAACTGCGCTTCTTCGACGATCGACTCACGCACAAGATTTGTGAGCGGCACTTCGCCTGTGGGAATGAGCCAGAAGTCATTCGTTGTCCGAAATTGGTCATCGGCGAACTTGGGCAGCTGCGCCGTCCCAAACATGACATCGTCGCGAACAAGGATCGGAGGATTCACCTCCGTATACCCATGCTCTCTGCCCGTATGCAGATCGAGCATGAACTGCCCGAGCGCGCGCTCGAGGCGCGCCAAACCGCTCTGCAAGACAACAAACCGCGCGCCGGATAGTTTGGCCGCAAGCTCAAAATCCATCTGCCCGAGCGCTTCGCCCAGGTCGAAGTGCTGCCTCGGCTTGAAGGCGTAGTCGCGTTTTTTGCCGAACGCATGATGCTCGACATTCCCGCTCGCGTCAGCGCCATCCGGCACATCGTCGAGCGGTATATTCGGGATTTGCGCGAGCTCCTTGTCGAGTGCTGCAGCCAGCAGTTTCTGCTCTTCCTCCATCGCCGGCAGGGAGGTCTTGATCTCGGCGACCTCCGCCATCAGCTTGCTCGCCTTGGCGTCGTCCTTCGCTTTTTTCGCGTCGCCGATTTCCTTCGACGCCGCGTTGTGGCGGGCCTGCGCCTGCTCGAACCTGGTAATTGCCGCCCGGCGCCTTTCATCGAGCGCCACGAGCTTTTTCGACAGCGGTTCAAGCCCGCGCCGTTTCAGCCCGCGGTCGAAGGCATCAGGATGCTCGCGAATCCACTTGATGTCGTACATGGCGGGCGCTCTTTAGCACGTCGTGGCCGGGCAAAAGGCACGAAGTGCCGTCTTGGTGTGACTTGTCCCGGCCATTCACGCCTTTCTCAAGAAGGAAGACGTGGATGCCCGGCATAAAGCCGGGCATGACGGAGTCAATACCGAACCAGCGCCCTATTCAGCCGGCTTTGCAGTCGCGGAAGCCGCCTCCGATGCCGCTTTCGCTGCCGCCTCGGCCTGCACTCTCTTCTCCACCATCCGCACCGACCAGATTGAGCCCTCGTAAAGAATGAGCAGCGGAATGGCGAGCGACATCTGGCTCAGAACGTCGGGCGGGGTCAGCACGGCGGCCAGCACAAACGCGCCGACAATGAAATAGCGTCGCTTAGCCTTGAGCTGCTCGGCCGTAATCAGACCGATGCGTCCGAGCAATGTGAGCACGACCGGCAACTGGAAGGCCACACCGAAGGCGAGCACCAGCGCCATCATCAGCGACAGATATTCACCGACCTTCGGCATCAGCGCGATCGAAGCATCGGTCGTTGAGCCCGGCTGCTGCATGTGCAGCGAGAAACGCACCAGCATCGGCAGCACAAGGAAGTAGACCACCATCGCTCCGAGCGCGAAGAAAATCGGCGTCGCTATGAGATATGGCAGGAATGCCTTGCGTTCGTGACGATAGAGGCCGGGCGCTACGAACATATAGATCTGAGCTGCGACCACCGGGAATGACAGAAACGCGGCGCCGAACATCGCGAGTTTCAACTGTGTAATGAAATATTCCAGGAGCGCCGTGTAGATGAACTTGGAATTTTCCGGCCCGGCGACCCACACGAACGGCCACACCAACACGTTGTAGATGTCCTTCGCGAAAATGAAGCAAACCGCGAACATCACGCCGAACGCGAGCAGCGCCTTGATCAGCCGCGAGCGCAGCTCGATCAGGTGATCCATCAATGGCGCCTTGGTGGCCTCGATATCCTCGTGACTCATACCTTGCCCCCGGCCTGCTTGGGCGGCGGCGCTTCGGCAATCGCAAAATCCTTCTCGCTGGCCGCAGCGGGCCGCTCGGGCAGCGCGACATCGATCGGTGGCGGCGGAGCGGCTTCAGTCGTCTCCGCGGCGCTCGATGAGTCAGGCTTTGGCAGTTCGGGCTTTGCGACGTCGTCGAAAGCGCTCTCGATCTGCTTCTGGGTGTCCGCCAGTGGATCAAGGTTGCCAAGATCTCTGACCGAGCTGCCGAGATCGCTGACCGAACTCTTCAGGTCTTCCGCCTGCTTCTTCAGTTCGGCCAACTCCGCTTCCCGCATGGCCTCCTGGAACTGACCCTGGAATTCGGAAGCCATGCGCCGGACCTTGCCCATGTACTGGCCAAGCGTGCGCAGGACGGTCGGCAGCTCCTTCGGCCCGATCGCGATCAGCGCGACGATGCCGATGACGACGAGCTCGCCCCAACCAATGTCGAACATGGATTAGTCAACTCCGAAACGCCAACACATGGGCGCCGCTGCGACAGTCGAGCCGGCGGCGGCCTCCTTACGCATCGGCGCAACGATCAGGAGCGCACGCTCTCGGCGCGACGCTCAGCTTCGGTCTTGGATGCGCTGCCGCCAGCCTCAATCGTCTTGACCGGCTCGCTTTTGGCATCCGCGGTCTTCTCGTCCTCGGACATGCCCTTCTTGAAGGCCTTGATACCCTGGGCGAAGTCACCCATGAGCGACGAAATCTTTCCACGGCCACCGAACAGGACCATCACGACCAGAAGGACGATGATCCAGTGCCATATACTTAGGGAACCCATCGGCAAATCCTCCGCAGCGACGGGCTTTTCGGCTCGTCCCGCCATGTTTTCACTGTGAAACTAGGCTCCGCTGGCGGCAAAAACAAGGACTTCGCGTCCGGTCAAAGCGCCGCGCAATCCCTTGATTTCCGGCGTTTACCAATCTTTCTGTGTCATGGCCGGGCATAGCCGTTCGAGGAACGGCGTGCTTTCGCACGCCTATGTCCCGCCATCTCGCTTAGTTAGAAGGCTATTGCTATCCCTCTCGAGATCACCGGGATGCGGCGCCATCGGGCCGCGCTTCGCGCGGACCCGTTGGCGCCGGCCCGGTGATGACAACTGGCGTTGTCACTTTTCCGAACGGGTGGCCGGCGGCGCCAGCCCCAGATCGATATCGCCCGGATCGAGCGGATCTTCGTCGTCGCGCAGTGTCGAGTCGTCCGAGGGAAGCGGCACGCCGAACCCGGGAGGCAAATTGGCTTCCAGCAGGCCTGCACCTTTGAGCTCGTCGAGGCCCGGCAGGTCTCCGACTTCCTCCAGCCCGAAATGCGAAAGGAATGCGTCGGTCGTGCCGTATGTAATCGGCCGCCCGGGTGCTTTGCGCCGACCGCGCGGGCGAATCCACCCGGTTTTGAGAAGCACATCGAGCGTGCCCGCCGCCGTCACCACTCCGCGAATTTCCTCGATCTCGGCGCGCGTGACGGGCTGATGATAAGCAACGATCGCAAGCGTTTCGATCGCGGCGCGTGAAAGCTTGCGCGTTTCAACGATCTGCTTCGTCAGCAGCCACGAAAGATCGATCGCCGTGCGGAATGTCCATTTTTTGCCGACGCGCACCAGATTGACGCCTCGCGTGGCGTACTCATCCTTGAGCTGCGCGAGTGCCGCTTTCACGTTCACACCGTTTGGAAGGCGGCGCGCCAGCATTGCTTCATCCAGCGGTTGGCCCGCGGCAAACAGCAACGCTTCCAGCAGCCGCAATTCCTCCGGCCGCGTTGACTCGATTGGCGCGGCCTGCGGCGCCGGCTCATTGCTTTGCACCACCACGAGCTTTTTGGCCACGCTCGGCATGGACTCTTTCCCCTTATGAGTTTTCTTGCGCGTCATGCGTCGTAGCTATTCCAATCGCGCCGACGCGCTTACGCATATAAATCGGCGCGAATGACTCCTTCTGGTGAATTTCGGCAAGACCCTCCCGTACAAGCTCAAGCGCGGAGGCAAACGAAGAGGCAAACACCGATGCTGCGAGCTCCGGCTCGACGACGTAGCTGATCAGGAACTGATCCATGCGCGACCAATCCGCCGATTGTCCGATCAGTCGCTCGAGGGCCGTGCGCGCGTCAGCGAGCGACCACACGGTACGCGGCTTGAACCGGACCCGGGAAAGCGCAGTGCGCGAGCGTTGTGTGGCATAGGCCGAAAGCAGGTCATAAAGCGTCGCCGACCATTCCGGCTGTTTTATTTCGTCAATCGGTTCAGGCAGGCCGCGCGGAAAAACGTCACGATTGAGTTGCGGCCGCTCCATCATGCGGGTCGCGACATCGCGAATGGCTTCCAATCTGCGCAGCCTATGGGCCAGCGCCAACGCCATATCTTCCGCGCTTGGCCCATCCCCCGGCTCGGCTTCCGGCAGAAGCAGACGTGACTTGAGGTAGGCGAGCCAGGCCGCCATCACCAGATAATCGGCGGCGAGTTCAAGGCGCAACTGACGTGCAGCCTCGATGAATGACAGATACTGATCCGCCAGAGCAAGGATCGAAATTTTCGAAAGATCCACTTTCTGCTGACGCGCCAGCATCAACAACAGGTCAAGCGGGCCTTCGAAGCCTTCCACGTCAACGATCATGGCCGGCTCAGTGGTGCCGCGGTCAGCACCGAGCGTCGTGTCGAAGTCCTCGTTGCTCATGACCCGGTCTTCCGCTGAAATTCCGTCCGCTCATCGCCGATCATTTGCGTGAACAACCGCCGCGCAACGTCGGTATCGAATTCTTCCGGAGCCTTGCGCGTCGCAAGCGCCGCTTCAGCCCGTCTTGCGGCGTTACCTGTCAGTTCGGGCGCTTCGTTTGCGACGGCAACCATTTCTCCCAGATTGCCGTTGCAATGAAGCACGACATCACATCCGGCCGCGAGCGCAGCGCGGCTGCGCTCGGCAATGCTGCCGGACAGGGCGTTCATTGAGATGTCGTCGCTCATTAACAGGCCCTGGAATCCGATAAGCCCGCGAATCACTTCCCGCACCATTGTGACCGAAGTGGTGGCCGGTGCGACGGGGTCGATTGCGCTAAACACAACATGTGCCGTCATCCCAAGCGGCAGGCCCGCCAGCGGCCTGAAGGCCGAAAAGTCGACGGCTTCGAGGGTCGCGCGGTCGGTATCCACGACCGGCAGCTTGTGGTGGCTATCCGTGGTGGCACGGCCGTGCCCGGGTAGGTGCTTCACCACCGGCAGGACGCCTCCGGCCTGCAATCCTTCGGCGATCGCTTTGGCGATCGCGGCGACCTTGCCGGGCTCGCTGCCATAGGCGCGATCACCGATGACAGGATCGCCGCCGGCAACCGGAACATCCGCAATCGGTACACAATCGACGTCAATGCCCACCGGTCGTAAATCAGCGGCGATCAGATGGCCCGCCAGCCGTGCCGCCGCGATGCCGGCTGCTGGCTCCCGGTCATAGATTTCTCCGTAACGCGCGCCGGGCGGATACACAGGCCAGTGTGGCGGTCCCAGGCGCTGAACCCGGCCTCCTTCCTGGTCGACGAGCACCGGCGCTTCGCCGCCGGCGATCTCCCGAAATGACTGAATAAGCTCCATGACTTGATTGGGAGTACTCACGTTCCTCTTGAAGATGATGAGACCCCATGGCCGTGCATCGCGCAAAAAGGCCCGCTCATTGGGGGACAACGTAAGTCCCTCCAATCCCGTGATAAATGCGCGCGCCGCCATCGGCGCGGATTAGCCCGCGCACGTCGCAGGGGTCAAGTTTTGGCCTGCTAATTCCTCTGGATGAGGCACTGCCCGCCGGCTGCCTTGAGGCTTGAGCACAACTGGCTTGCCTCGCCGGCATTGGCAAAGGGCCCAACCATGGCGCGGTAATAGGTGCCTTTGGCCCCCAGGTCGACCTTATGGATATAAGGCTCCCGGCCACCAAGCTGGTCCGGGAATTTGGCCTGAAGGCTTCGGAACGCTGCCTGAGCCTCGCCCTCGCTGCGCTGCGAGGAAACCTGGACATAGCTACCCGGACCGCCCGTTGAAGCTGCCGCAGGCGCCTGCGGCGCGACCGCGGCCGTTCGCGCGGGTGCCGGCGCTGGTGCCGCGCGCGAGGGTGCCCCATTCGGATTGAGCGACAAGGGCGCGTTGCCCGATGCATGCGCAGCCTGGCGTTGTGCTGGAGCGGGCCGCGTTGGCGCAGCGGGCGCACTCTCTTCCGCGTCCGCCGTCGTGTCCGGCGCGGGACGCGGCGGGGCGACAGCAACGCGCGGCGCCGCAGCAGGTGCGGCCCGCGCAGGCGCCGCGGCTGACATCGATGATGGCGCCGCGTCGGCCACAGGCTGATCCGGGTGAATTGCGATGGTGCGGACTTTTTTCGGCTCGCTGCCGATCACACCGCTACCGAGGGCGACCTGCGGCCCGGACTGCGACAGCGCAGTTGCCGTCGGCCGGTCGAGCGGCTGCTCTTCGCGCGACACCAACTTTTCGCTCTGCCCGCGTTCGTTGACGCGATCAGTGATTAACTTGTTGGATTGCGTATCTTTGCCGGTCGTTGCCGGAACGATCTTGCTCGGTGTCGTATCGGCCTTGATCACGGGTGGCGGTTTGGCCGACGACCCGGAGGAACCGACAAGCGCGCGATACCCAAATGCACCCGCAGTGCCGATCACGGCCAAGGCGGCGACCCCGGCGATTGCCATAACGACCATCCTGCGACGCGGCGGCCGGGCATCCTCGTAGTATTCGTCCTCGACCGGGGCTTCGTCGTAGAAATCCTGCTGATAGTCAGATTGGCCAAGCGGAAACCGGTGTGCTCCCTGCTCGGCTTCATACTGATCGGTCCCACCGGGATGTGGTTGGACCTCGTAGGGCTGACGCTCGTAATTCTGACTGTCGTAGTCCTGGGGAAAGAGTGGGCTTGCGGGAGCCGGTGGATACGCATGATGGCCGTCATCCGCATATCGCGGCGCCGGCTCCGGCGCACGGGTATCGCCGCTATATTGCGCCGTGTAGGGCGCTCCAAGTGGCTGGTTCCAATCGGGGCGCGCAACCGATTGCGATGGAGGCGAACGGCGCGCGGTTTCGCGACCATACTCCCCGAACGGATCGGTCTGTCCAATCAGGCGCGCCAACTCGGCCAACGGATCGCTGCCGGGCGTCTTTCCTGAGCCGCGCGCGGGCGGCGGTTCACTCGCACGATACGGTCGTTGGCTTTGGTCGTCCGCCATTCGTTCCCCGGTTACTCATCTCGCCTTGCATTAGCCTTTATACGATCCACGCGGACGCGAACCAATGGGCGAGGTCTACCGCATTTCATCCGGCGCGCTGACCCCGAGCAATGCGAGACCCGAGGCTAAAATCGTGATGATCCCCTGCACCAGCGCGAGCCGGGCTGCTGTCGTTTGTCGATCATTCTGAATAATGAAGCGTAAATTAGGCAAGTCATTTCCTTTCGTCCAATGTGCATGAAATTCACTTGCTAATTCATACAGATAGAACGCAATTCGATGTGGCTCGTGCGCGGCCGCGGCGGCCTCGACGAGACGTGGAAAGAGAGCGATCCGGCGCAGCAGTGAAACTTCGCCGGTATCGGTCAGCTTCTCGAGCGGCGCTTTACCCAGATGCGCGGCCCGCGCTGATGGGTCGATCGGCAGATCCGGCATTTCCGCCCGCGCATTGCGGAACACCGATTGTCCGCGCGCGTGCCCGTATTGAACGTAGAAAACAGGATTCTCGCGCGAATGCTCGATGACCTTTGCAAGGTCGAAATCGAGCACGGCGTCGTTTTTCCGGTAGAGCATGTCGAACCGGACGGCATCGCGCCCAACCTCATCGACCACCTCGCGCAAGGTGACAAATTCACCGGCGCGTTTAGACATCTTCACCGGCTCACCTGCGCGCAGAAGACGCACCAGTTGCACGAGCTTGACGTCGAGAGCGGCGGCAGCACCGCTCAGGGCCTTCACGGCGGCCTGCATGCGCCTGACGTAGCCACCGTGATCGGCGCCCCATACGTCGATCAAGTCACGGAAACCACGATCCAGTTTCGACTTGTGATAGGCGATGTCGGTCGCAAAATAAGTATAGCTGCCGTCCGACTTCTTCAGGGGCCGGTCAACATCATCGCCGAAGGCCGTCGAGCGGAACAGCGTCTGCTCCCGGTCTTCCCAATCCTCGACGGCGCCGCTTTTCGGCGGCGGCAGGCGCCCCTCGTAGACGTGGCCTTTTCCCTTCAGCCAATTGATCGTCTCGCCGACGCGGTCTGCGCCCTTCTCTATCAGGGACCTCTCGGAGAAGAATACATCCTGAACAATCCCCAGGGCCTGCAGATCGTTGCGTATCTCGGCCATCATCATGTCGATGGCGCGCCTGCGCACGATCGGGAGCCATTCCGCCTCCGGTCTATCCTTCAACGAAGGTCCGTGCGCCTGCGCGAGATCTTTGCCGACGGACTTGAGGTAGTCACCGGGATATAGCCCGTCGGGAATGGTGATGCTCTCACCGAGCGCCTCGCGGTAGCGCAGATATGCCGAGCGCGCGAGCACATCGACCTGCGCCCCCGCATCATTGATGTAGTACTCGCGTGTGACCTTGTAGCCTGTAAAAGCGAGCAGGTTTGCCAATGCGTCTCCGAACACTGCACCGCGGCCGTGACCGACATGCATCGGCCCGGTGGGGTTGGCGGAGACGTATTCGACGTTCACGTTCTCGCCTTTGCCGAGGCCGCTGCGGCCGTAGTTGCGTCCGGTTTCGAGTACGAGACGCAATTCCTCGCTCCAGACATTCGGCTTGAGCGTGAGATTGATGAAGCCGGGCCCCGCAATATCAACGGAGGCCACCTTTCCGTCGTTGCGCAACCTGGCGGCGATGCTTTCGGCAAGCTCGCGCGGCTTCTTGCCGGCATCCTTCGCCAGCACCATCGCGGCGTTGGTGGCCATGTCGCCGTGCGTCGGGTCGCGCGGCGGCTCGACGACAATCCGGGAAACGTCCGTGCCGGAACCGAGCACGGCGGTTGTCGCCGCCTGCACGGAGGCAAGCATCGCCGCGAATAAATGCTGCGGTTTGGCGTCGCTCGACATGAGGGGTGCGGCTAACGCAATTCCTATGGCAAGTCAAAATCAACACCAGGGACAGCGAAACGCTTACCTGATGGTTGCCCCGCTATCGACCGAAATGATCTGACCGGTCGTGATCGCCGACTCATCGGAAGCAAGGTAAACGGCCATGTCGGCCATATGGCTCGGCAGGCCCAGGCCGAGCAGATGCGTGGCAGCCAGCTTCTCGATGTCTTTCGAGCCTTCGAGCAGCTTCTTGACGCGCTCGGTGAGCACCACGCCAGGCGCGATTGCATTCACCCTGATTTTATCGGCGGCATATTCAACCGCCATTGACCGGGTCATCGCGGCGACGGCTCCCTTGGCGGCCGTATAACAGTCGCGCCCCGGAAGTGCACGCAGCGCGACGATCGATGACATGTTGATGATTGATCCGCCGCCCGACTTGATTATGTGGGGGATACCGAGCTTCGAACAGAGGAACGTGCCGTAGACATCGAGCTTGATGACACGCCAGAATTCGTCCTCCGACACATCCGTCACGCGGCCGTCGTCAGGTGAGGAGCCGCCGGCGTTGTTGTGAAGGATATGGAGACCGCCGAACCGCCTGACCGTCTCGGCGAAGGCCGCTTCGACATTCGTGCGCTCGCGGATATCGCAGTGGATGAAATGGGCGTCACCACCGGAATTCGACGCGCGCGACCGCGCTGATTGCGCCGCTGCTTCCCCACGCGTGACGTCGATCTCGGCGATGACGACCTTGGCCCCCTCTTCGGCAAAACGCTCGGCGGTCGCACGGCCAATCCCGCCTCCACCGCCGGTAATGAATGCAACTTTCCCTGCGAGGCGTCCCATAATTTCTCCCCTCAAGCGACCTTTTGTGCCGACGCTGTGCCTCTGGCGTGCATCGCGGCGCGGTAGGCGAACACGATCGCGGGCCCGAGCGTTGTGCCAGGTCCCGGATAGCTTCCTCCCATCACTGACGCCATGTCGTTGCCGCAGGCGTAAAGGCCGGGAATGGCTTTGCCGTCGCTGCCCAGCACGCGCGCATCGGCATCGGTTGCAAGTCCGGTGCTGACGGCGATGTCGGCCGGCCAGACCGCAAGGGCGTAAAAAGGAGATTTTGACAGCGGCCCGATGCATGGATTGGGTAAGTGGTGGGAATCACCGTTGAAGCGGTTGAGCTCCGTTTCGCCTTTGCCGAAATCAATGTCGACGCCGGTCTCGGCAAATCTGTTGTGCCGCTCGACCGTTGTGCGCAGTCGCACCGGGTCGACGCCGATCTTGCCGGCGAGATCGTCCAGCGTCTGTGCCCGCATGATGTAACCACTGTCCACGAATTTCCCGGGACTGCGATGGCCCGGATAGATAATGCCGAGACCATATTTTCTGAGAAAAACTGCATCGCAAATCAGCCACGCCGGGATCGACGGCGTCGTTTGGTGGCTTTCGAACATCGCCAGCACGAAATCGTGATAGGACGCCGCTTCGTTGACAAAGCGGTGTCCGCCCGAATTAACCGCCATCAGGCCGGGCTTGGCCCGGTCGAGCACGAGATGCGGGAATAGCCCCCTGCTCCCGTCGTTCCGCGGAACGATCGACACGGGCGTCCAAAGGCCGCTGGTGCTTTGAGCAGGCGCAGTCGTCGCCCCCAAACGCTGCCCGATCTCGATGCCGTCGCCGAGATTGCTCTCGCAGCTCATTGAGTGGATGGGAACCGGTTGAGGCATGAAAGCGTCGCGCAAGCGCTTGTTATGCGCGTAGCCGCCGGTCGCAAGCACGACACCTTTGCGCGCCCTCACAACGATCTCCCTGGCGTCAACGCTCACGCGCGCACCCGTGATGCCGCGCGCACCACCAATGAGATCGGTAATTCGCGCGCCGAACAGAACCGGCACCCTGCGCTTGCGCAGGCTATAGAACAGCCGGCCGATCAGCGCATTGCCCATCATGATGCGGGTGCCGCGCGTGTACGTCAGGCGATCAACGAGGTAGCGGGCAAACAGCTTCGCGGAATAAATGAAATTGGAAATCGAATGGAAGCGGCCGATCAACCGGGGAATATCAACCTTACCGACCATCATCCCGCCGAACACCATGAACTCCGGTACCGGCGGCCGAATGCGGGTGAAGTCCGCACCGAGCAGGCGCCCGTCGAACGGCACGGGCACGATGGCACGGCCGGAAATCGCCGCGCCGGGCATGTTGCTGCGATAGTCCGGATGCTTGCCGCACGGAAGAAACTGCACGTCGGTGCGGGCGCTCAGATAGTCGATTACCTTTGGCCCGCTCGCGAGAAATGCGGCCCGGAGCTCGCGGTTGGTCGCCTCCCCGATCAGCGCATTGAGATAGCGGTCCGCCTGATCCGCACTATCGGTGAAACCCGCGGCGCGGCTCTGGCTGTTTCCAGGTATCCAAAGCGTGCCGGCCGACGTCGAGCCCGTGCCGCCGACCTGTTCGGACTTCTCGCACAAGAGCACGTCCAACCCTTCGAGAGAGGCGACCAGCGCCGCCGTCATACCGGCTGGACCCGCCCCCGCAATCAGCAGGTCGACCTCCGAAGGGGCATCAATGTCCGCGCCCATCACCTCACCGCAGCTCGGGGGTTTCCTTGAAATATCTTGCGTGCTCGATCAGCGCGTATCT
>DASSRJ010000074.1:0-33125 GCA_035701845.1 Pseudolabrys sp.
CCTTCTTCCTACGTTTCGCCATTGCTGCCCTCCTAGCCATGAATCATGGCGGGTGTCGCATCAGCACGCATCGCGAATCGACACGCGCTGCATTCGGTTTACTACAGCACGGCGAAAAAAACAGCGTTACCGCTTAACGAAGCGTGTACGCGAGCGAGTTGTGACACGCAGCGACGCGATCACACGAGGAAACTCGCGGACGACAACATGCACGAGCGAGACGTCATGAGTTTCATTCGCGCATTATCGAGATTGCAGGAAAATACGATGGAATAAGGATTTTTTGACGACGGTAGGCCGCTATGCGAGCGCGTCGGCAAAGAATTTTGCGCGCTTGGTGCATATGATTTTGCATTGACGCTGATCAGCGCGCGCGCCGGTGCACGAGGAAAAAATTTTGCACAGATGACGGCTCACAAGCCTCTCAAGCCACCGAAATCGATCAAAATTGAGCGAATCAGCGCGAAGTGATTCGCGGCGATTCGGCCTTCCAGGAGGTTTAATTCGTCGTCAGCGCAACGAAGCAACGATGTGTTGCGCGCAAAAATTTCGGCTGATGCCGGCGCGGTTCGAGGCAGCCGGCCAGACGCTCGGTCACAGTCCGAGTTTTCGTTTCAGAATGTCATTGACCAGCTGCGGGCTCGCCTTGCCGCCGGAAGATTTCATCACCTGGCCGACAAACCAGCCGATCGCTTTCGGATTTGACCTGGCGTCGGCGACCTTGTCCGGATTTTTGGCGACGATGTCGTCAACGACCTTTTCAATCGCGGCGGTATCCGTTACCTGCCTCAGGCCGCGCTGCTCGACGATTGCCCGCGGATCGCCGCCCTCTGCCCAGACAATCTCAAACAGATCCTTGGCGATCTTGCCGGATATCGTGCCGTCCCGGATCAGGTCGAGCACCGCACCGAGCTGGGCGGCCGATACCGGCGACGAAACAATGCTTTTCCCTTCCTTGTTGAGCCGGCCGAACAGCTCGTTGATGACCCAATTTGCAGCCGCCTTGCCGTCGCGACCTTTGGCCACCGCTTCAAAGAATTCCGCAGTCTCGCGTTCGGCAACGAGCACGCCGGCATCGTAATCCGACAACGAAAAATCGCGCCGGAAGCGCGACTTCTTTTCGTCGGGCAGTTCCGGAAGCTTCGTCACGAGAGCGTCGACATGGGCCTGGTCGAACACGAGCGGCAGCAGGTCGGGATCCGGGAAGTAGCGGTAGTCGTGGGCCTCTTCTTTCGAGCGCATGGAGCGTGTTTCGCCGCGCACGGCGTCGAAAAGCCTGGTCTCCTGCTCGATCGTCCCACCTTCCTCGATGATCTCGATTTGCCGTCGCGCCTCGTGCTCGATCGCCTGCCCGATAAAGCGGATAGAGTTCACGTTCTTTATTTCGCATCGCGTTCCGAGCGGCTCACCGGGCCGGCGTACCGATACGTTGACGTCGGCGCGCAGGTTTCCCTTTTCCATGTCACCGTCGCAAGTGCCCAGATAGCGCAGGATCGAGCGCAGCTTCGCGATAAAAGCCTTCGCCTCGTCCGCCGACCGCAGATCCGGCTTGGAGACAATCTCCATCAACGCCACGCCGGAGCGGTTGAGATCCACATATGAATATTCGGCGTGCCGGTCGTGAAGGCTCTTGCCCGCGTCCTGCTCCAGATGAAGGCGCTCGATGCCCACGACCACGCTGTCGCCGCCCTCGAGATCGACGGTGACCGTACCTTCGCCGACAATCGGAGACTTGTACTGGCTGATCTGATAGCCCTGCGGCAGATCGGGATAGAAATAGTTCTTCCTGTCGAACACCGATCGCGGGTTTATCTTTGCCTTCAGCCCAAGTCCCGTACGGATCGCCTGCCGCACGCATTCTTCATTGATCACGGGCAGCATTCCCGGCATCGCGGCATCGACCAGCGACACATGTGAATTCGGCGCGCCGCCGAACTCGGTTGAAGCACCCGAAAAGAGCTTTGACTCCGATGTCACCTGCGCATGGATTTCCATGCCGATGACAACCTCCCAGTCGCCGGTCGCGCCCTTGATCAATTTTTGAGCATCGGATTGAGCGTTCATGTGATCGCGCTTGTGCCTCTGAAAAATCCCGTGACGCGTCAGTTCTACATTTGGTAGCGGTTCATCCGATGTGCGGCAAGTTTAGGCACATCAGCTGCGACGTCCTCGCCGCACATTTCAGCAAGGCTGAATTGTCATCCATGCAGCCCACGACCTCCAAATGGCCAAAATTCTGCAAAGATTTTTGCGAATTTCACGCGCATGCCGTCCACCGGAACAACGTGCAGCGGCGGACGTTGGATGGAAGTCATGAAAAACGATGGCACCGGCACATTCGGCATTATCGTCGGCGGCGTGGTCGCTGCGATTGCCGTCATCTTTATTCTCACCGGCGGCGAGCTTGGCGGGAAAAAAACCGTTGAAGGTGATCACGATCTCCCGCCGGTGACGACAACCGGCAAATAGACGGCTTGCTACCACCAAGGTTGAGGCTCAAACCGTCCTGCCGCCTGTTCGACGACGGCAGCGAGAGCGAACAGCGTTTCCTCATCGAACGGCCGTCCGATCAGCTGCAGCCCCAGAGGGAGTCCCTGGCTGTCGAGGCCCGCGGGTATCGAGATGCCGGGCAAGCCGGCCATGTTCACCGTCACCGTGAAGACATCGTTCAAATACATTTCGACGGGATCGGCACCGCCCCTCTCTCCCAAACCGAATGCGGCCGACGGCGTCGCCGGCGTGAGCATTGCGTGCACGCCGGCATCAAAACAGTCCTCGAAATCTTTTTTGATCAATGTGCGCACCTTCTGCGCACGCAGGTAATAGGCGTCGTAATAACCGGCTGAGAGAACGTAGGTGCCGATCATGACGCGCCGTCGCACTTCGTCGCCAAAACCTGCACTGCGTGTATTTTCATACATACTGATAATGTCGCGGCCCGACACGCGCAGCCCGTAACGGACGCCGTCGTAACGGGCGAGATTCGACGACGCCTCCGCTGGCGCCACGATGTAATACGCAGGCAGCGCATATTTCGTGTGCGGCAAGGACACTTCGACGAGTTCGGCGCCTGCGGCCTTCAACCAGGCACGACCGCTTTCCCAGATTTTCTCGATTTCCGCCGGCATCCCGTCAAGGCGGTATTCCTTCGGAATGCCGATACGCAGGCCCTTCACCGACTTCCCGACAGCCGCCTCATACTCGGGCACCGCCAGGTCGGCGCAGGTCGTGTCCTTGGCATCCGGTCCCGCCATCGAACGCAACAGGATCGCGGCGTCGCGTACGCTGCGCGTGAACGGTCCCGCCTGATCGAGCGATGAGGCAAAGGCCACAATGCCCCACCGCGAGCAGCGGCCATAGGTCGGCTTCATGCCGACCGTTCCGGTGAAGGCGGCCGGCTGGCGGATCGATCCGCCGGTGTCCGTTCCGGTCGCACCCAGGCACAACTTCGCAGCGACGGCAGCGGCCGACCCGCCTGACGAACCGCCGGGCGTCAACGGAGTGTTCGAACCTTTGCGTCGCCACGGAGAGTGTACCGCTCCGAAGTGTGAGGTCTCGTTGGACGAGCCCATGGCGAATTCGTCGCAATTGGTCTTGCCCAGAAGCACCGCCCCGTCGCGCCAGAGCTGCGACGTCACCGTCGACTCGTAGGTCGGCACGAAATTATCGAGAATGTGCGAGCACGCAGTCGAGCGCACGCCCGCCGTGCAAAACATGTCCTTGATCGCAAGCGGGACACCCTCGAGCGGTCCGGCATCGCCGGATGCGATGCGCGCATCCGACAACTTCGCCATGGCAGCGGCGCGTTCGGGGGTCTCCAGCACAAACGCATTGAGTGCACGCGCCTTCTCGATCGCCGACACGTGAGCAACCGTCAGCTCCGCGGCGGAAAAAGACTTCTTCTTCAGCCCGTCCCGCGCATCCGCCAAACTTAACGACGTCAATTCGGTCACGGTGTCGGCTCATCCACCGTTCGTTGTGGAAGCGGCGGCTCCAACTCGGTTTTTTCGGCCCATGGCTCGCACGTAAAGACCGGATTGTTGATTGCAATATTCTTCTTCGCGGCGTCACGCTCCGCTTCGAGGGCGTCAATCATCGCCCAGTATCCGAGCTCGCAGGCGATGCACATGCTACCTGGCCATCCACGTTTCACTGCGCGAAACCCCCGGGTCTCGCCCGGGGATGGTGGAATGATCCGCTACGCGTCTCATTCCACTGCGCGAGATCCCCGGGTCTCGCCCGGGGATGGTGGAATGATCCGCTACGCGTCTCATTCCACCACCTTTGGCACCAGGAAGAAATTGTCCTCGCTCATTGGCGCGTTCCTGACGACGTCCCCGGCAATACCGCCGTCGGTCACAACGTCGGCGCGTTTCTTCATTGCCATAGGCGTGACCGACGTCATTGGCTCGACCCCCTCGACGTTTACCTCACCGAGTTGTTCGACGAAGGAGAGCATTGCATTCAACTCACCCATGAGGTGCTCAACCTCCTCCTCGGCCACGGCGATACGGGCAAGGTGCGCAATGCGGCGTACGATATCGGCGTCGACAGCCATTGAAATTCCGGAGATCTGATGACCTTTGCCAGCCTATAGCAGAGCGTCTTTCACCGCGACAACCGGGTCGCCGCCGCAGCGGCCTCCGTGGGCACCACGGTCATGTGCTTCGGCGGGTTGCGAAAGAGAGGTAAAACGGCGTCGAACAGGTTACGATCGCCAAATGCCGATCCGAACCCACGACCGCTATCCCTACTCTCCGATTTCCGCCCGCCCGGTCTACGACTGGCCGGATGGAAAGCGTCTGGCAATTTACATCGGTCTCAACCTCGAGTGGTTCTCGTTTGGCGAAGGACTCGGCGCAGAGCTCGCACCGGGTGGACCGCAGCCCGACGTCCTCAACTACGCCTGGCGTGACTACGGCAATCGTGTCGGTGTCTTCCGCCTGGCAGAGCTCTTCGCCGAGCTGAAATTGCCGGTATCGCTCCTGGTCAATGCGGAAATGTATCGCCACGCGCCGCAGGCAATCGCGGCTTTCCGCGATGCCGAGATCATCGGACATGGCCGCACGAATTCAGAGCGCCAGGGCACCCTGACTGAAGCAGAAGAGCGTGCGCTGATTGCCGAAACGACAGAGGCGATCGAAACGCATTCCGGCAGGCGTCCGCAAGGCTGGCTCGGCCCGTGGATATCGCAGTCTCCGCTCACTCCGGATCTTCTGCAGGAGGCCCGCTATCGTTACCTGCTTGACTGGTGCCACGATGACCAGCCGGTCTGGATGAAGACCCGCCGTGGCCGAATTTTGTCCATACCCTATCCGCAGGAACTCAATGACATTCCTCAGGTTGTCGCGCGTAAACGCGAGGGATCTGATTTTGCCGAAATGATCGTGGATGCCTTCGAGGTGATGCAACACGAAAGCAAAAAGCGGCCCCTCGTCATGGGCATTGCGCTGCACGCTTATGTCGTCGGATGGCCGCACCGCTTCAAGCATCTTGCGCGCGCCCTCAGACACATCGCCGACCGCGCAGAGCGCGGCGTCTGGCTCACGACAGCGGGTAATATCGCTGCTCACGCGGAGCGCCTGCCATCAGGCACCGTGCCCTGAATGCTTCTCATTTGGCGGCGCCAGGGACCCGTGCTAGCGCTGAAATATGCCGATCATTCTGCCGCTCACGGAAGCTGCCGCACATCTTCCACCGCGCGGCGTCCTGCTGGGCATCGACCTGGGGACGAAAACCATCGGCGTTGCCGGGAGCGATCCCGATCGCAAGCTCGCGACCGGTATTGAAACGATCGCGCGAAAAACTTTCTCTGTCGACGCCCGACGATTGCTTGCGCTCGCCGCCGAGCGCTCTGCGGTCGGCTTCGTACTCGGTCTTCCCATCAATATGGACGGAAGCGAAGGCCCGCGCGCGCAGTCGACGCGGGCTTTTGCGCGCAACTTTGGCAAGCTCACCGACCTGCCGATTGCGCTCTGGGATGAGCGCCTGTCGACCGCCGCCGTCGAGCGGCAATTGATCGAAGCGGATGTCAGTCGCAAAAAGCGCGCCGCGGTGATCGATCAGCACGCGGCCGCGTTCATCCTTCAGGGAGCGCTTGACCGTTTGGCCCGCATCTAAAAAGAAGCCGCTCCGAAGAGCGGCTTCCCAATTTCGGCCGACGAGAACTAGCGCTGAGAGTCAACCGAGAAGTTGTTCGTGCTGTGCTCGTCCTGCCATCGTGGATAGTACCGATACCTTGGTGCCGGCACGTAAGCATAGCTGTCGTAGCCGTAAGAGTCGTACACGTAGCCGGGCGAATAGGCATAGGCCGGCGCGTCATAGTATCCGTAATAGTAGCCACCGTTATAGGCCGAGCTGGCGATCGCCGCGCCCGCGATCGCGCCTACGCCGAACCCGATGGCCGCTGCGTTGCGTCCGTTCCACGCTTCGCTTGGCGTCGCGGCCGCAAGCGCCAGGGCGCCCGTCAACGCGACTGCAGCGGTGTACCTGGTAAACATCTTCATTTTGGTCTCCTTCCGTGTCGGCTCTGACGTATCGCAAGAAAACTTTCGAACAGGCACGCCAGTTCCTGAGACCAGTCGTTCCTGCAATCACAAAATGTCGCGTGTTCGATCACGAATAATTTGAGGAACTGGCCGTCAATATTGGAACAGCGGGCGCAGCGACCCGCCCCAAAGGGCTCACAAGTGGGCCTGACCACTCGGCAATCGGCCATTAACGATCGCTGCCAGGACTTGTGAATCGGCGGGCGGCGCCCTTGCCGGGGCAGCGGGTTACGCCTATAGGTCTTGCTTTAATGACCATTGCGCCGAAACCCTCGTTTGTCCTCAGCAGACGCCATTTGTTGGGGATTGAGGGCCTTTCCCAAAACGACATTTCCGGCCTGCTCGATCTTGCCGAGGAATTCGTCGAACTCAATCGTCAGGTCGAAAAAAAGCGCGCCTCGCTGCGCGGTCGCACCCAGATAAACCTGTTTTTTGAGGTCTCAACGCGGACCCAGGCCTCTTTTGAACTCGCGGGCAAGCGCCTGGGCGCCGACGTAATGAACATGTCAACCAGCTCGTCCTCGATGCGCAAGGGCGAAACCCTGATCGACACGGCCATCACGCTGAACGCCATGCACCCTGACATCATTGTGGTGCGCCATCATGCCTCCGGGGCTGTCGAGTTGCTGGCCCGGAAAGTCGACTGCTCGGTCATCAATGCCGGCGACGGCGCGCACGAGCACCCCACCCAGGCCCTGCTCGATGCGTTGACTATCCGCCGCAACAAGGGACGCATCGAAGGATTGCTGGTCGCCATCTGCGGCGACATCCTTCATTCACGTGTCGCGCGATCCAACATCATCCTGCTCAATGCCATGGGCGCGCGTGTCCGCGTCGTTGCACCTTCGACGCTCCTGCCGCCGGGCATGGAGCGCTTTGGCGTAGAGGTCGCGCGCGACATGCGCGAGGGGCTCGCGGATGCCGACATTGTAATGATGTTACGGCTTCAGAGAGAGCGCATGAACGGTTCTTACATTCCGTCGATGTCGGAATATTTCCAGTACTATGGGCTGGATGAAAAAAAGCTGGCCTACGCGAAACCGGGCGCCCTCGTCATGCATCCGGGCCCGATGAACCGCGGCGTTGAAATTGACTCCATTGTCGCGGACGGAACCCAGTCGCTGATCCGCGAGCAAGTCGAAATGGGCGTTGCGGTACGCATGGCCGTGCTCGAAGCGCTCTCGCGGAATCTGCCGAACGCATGACCATGATGTTGTCCGACCGCCGCCCGATCCTGCTCGCCAACGCCCGGATCGTCGATCCATCGCGCGACCTCGATATTGTCGGCGACCTGCTGATCGCAGAAGGCATGGTGCGAGAGGCAAAAAAGGGTATCGGTGCGGCCGGCGTCCCCGAAGGCACCGACGTCATCGACTGCCGCGGCAAGCTCGTTGCGCCCGGATTGACCGACATGCGCGCCTTCATCGGCGAGCCGGGCGAGGCCAGCCGTGAAACGCTCGCCTCGGCCAGTCGCGCGGCTGCAGCTGGCGGCGTCACGACGATTATCTGCCAGCCGGATACTTCGCCGGTCATCGATAATCCCGCGACCGTCGATTTCGTTTTGCGGCGCGCACGCGATACCGGCATTGTCCATGTTCACCCGATGGCCGCGATCACCAAAGGCCTGGAAGGCAAGGAAATGACGGAGATCGGCCTGCTCAAGGCGGCCGGATCCGTCGCTTTTACCGACGGCGCAAAAAGCATCACCAACGCGCAGGTCATGCGACGCGTCCTCACCTACGCCGGCGACTTCGACGCGTTGATCGTACACCACATCGAGGATCCAAACCTGGTCGGCGACGGCGTCATGAACGAGGGTGAATTCGCTGCCCGGCTCGGCCTGCTCGGAATTCCCAAGGCTGCGGAAACGATCATGCTCGAACGCGACGTCCGTCTTGTCGCGTTGTCGGGCGGCCGCTACCACGCCGCGGCTGTCACTTGCGCGGAGACGCTGGACGTTCTTCGCCGTGCAAAGGACGCAGGCCTGGCCGTCACAGCCTCCGCCTCGATCAACCATCTCACTCTCAACGAAATCGATATCGGGCCCTACCGCACATTTCTGAAACTGTCGCCGCCACTGCGCGCCGAGGACGACCGCAAGGCGTTGGTGCAAGCCGTCGCCGGCGGGCTCGTGGATGTGGTGGTGTCGGATCACAACCCGCAGGACGTCGAAACGAAACGTCTGCCCTTTGCGGAAGCTGCGCCCGGTGCAATCGGCCTCGAGACCATGTTGAGCGCCGGACTACGCCTCGTCCATAGCGGCGAGATCGAACTGATGGCCTTGCTGCGCGCGATGTCGACGCGGCCCGCGGAATTGCTGGGCCTGCCCGGCGGCACGCTCAGAAGCGGGGCGCCCGCCGACGTCATTGTTGTTGATACCGAGCTTCCCTGGATCCTCGATCCGAACGAACTCAAATCGAAGTGCAAGAACACGCCGTTCGATGAGGCCCGGCTCACCGGCCGCGTTGTGCGCACGATCGTTGCCGGACGAACCGTCTACGAATACGTATGATTGCCGCTCTCGCCTTCGCGTTCGGGTACCTGCTTGGCTCCATACCATTCGGCCTGTTGCTCACGCGCGCGGCCGGCGGCCCCGACATCAGAGCGATCGGATCGGGAAATATCGGCGCGACCAATGTTCTGCGCACCGGCAACAAGGCTCTCGCGGCTGCGACGCTGCTCTGCGACATGCTCAAAGGCGCCGTCGCTGTTCTCGCCGCGGCGCGCTTCGGTGCCGATCCGGCGCTTGCGGCCGCGCTCGGTGCGTTCCTCGGCCATCTCTTTCCGGTCTGGCTGAAATTCAAAGGCGGCAAAGGAGTCGCCACATATATCGGTCTGCTCATCGGACTCCATTGGCCGGCGGCTCTGTTCTTCTGTGCTGTTTGGCTCGCCGTTGCGGCTGCCACCCGTTATTCTTCGCTCGCCGCGCTCATTGCGAGCGCCCTCACGCCTCTCGCGCTCTGGTATTTCGGACTGCCAAAAGTTGCCGCCTTGTTTTTGCCGCTCACCGTTTTGCTGTGGGTCATGCACCGCGCCAACATCGCGCGCCTGCTGAGCGGCAGCGAAGGCAAAATAGGCGCACAACCGTCCGGCTCTGGCTAAACCAAAGGTTGTATTACCCTGCAATCGGTTGTAGTGCTGCCGCGCATCATGCGGACAGGCGGCACATTGATCAGGCAACAGCGGCTAAGCGACGCCGAGCGGCTCGACTGGCTACGCCTCATTCGAACGGACAGGGTGGGACCGCGGACGTTTCGAGATCTGATCCGGCATTTCGGAAGCGCTCGAGCTGCACTCGCGGCACTTCCCGATCTGGCACGCCGTGGAGGGTCGGCGTCCTCGCCTCGAATCTTTACGGCTGAACAGGCTGCGGCCGAATTGAAGGCCGCACACGCCCGGCAGGTCGAATATGTCGCGCTGGGAGAGCCCGCCTATCCGCTGCGTCTGCAGATGATCGACGACGCGCCGCCATTGATCGGCATACGTGGAATGCTTGATGTCCTCGCGCGGCCGCAGATTGCAATCGTGGGGTCCCGCAACGCGTCCGCCGCAGGCGTGAAATTTGCCGGGCGAATGGCGCGGGATCTCGGTGCTCTCGGTGTTGCCGTCGTCTCCGGCCTTGCACGCGGCATCGATGCGGCAGCGCACCGCGCCAGCCTGCAGACCGGCACAATTGCCGTTCTCGCCGGCGGGCATGACCGTATCTATCCGGCCGAACACGCTGAGTTGGTGGAGAACCTCGTGATCGACGGCGCCGCCATTTCCGAGATGCCACTGGCATGGGAGCCGCGCGCTCACGATTTTCCGCGCCGCAACCGCTTGATCTCCGGCCTTTCCATCGGCGTCATCGTTGTGGAGGCCGCGCAGCGATCGGGTTCTCTGATCACAGCCCGGCTCGCCGGGGAACAGGGGCGCGAAGTCTTTGCGGTACCCGGCTCACCCCTTGACCCCCGTTGTGAAGGCACGAACGGATTGCTCAAGCAGGGAGCTATTCCGGTAACGGAAGTCTCGGATGTGATCACTGTCATTGAGCCGATCCTCGGGCGCGGATTCGAACCTGCCGGCATTCAGGAACCCGCGCAGGACGATCTGCAGAAATATGCCGAGCTAGGAGCCGACGATCGCAGCCGGATCGTTTCGCTTCTGGGACCGACTCCGGTCTCGATCGACGACCTGGTTCGCCTTGCGCAAACCTCGCCGGCGATCGTGCGCGCCGCCCTGCTGGAGCTCGACATCGCCGGGCGAATAGAACGTCACGGCACGGGGTTGGTGTCGCTGCTGTAACGTGCGATACCCCGCCGGCCATGACCCGATTTTGCCTGTTGCTCGCAGCCGCACTGATTGTCCCGGCCATGCCGTCCCGGGCCCAGGAACAACCGGTTTCGGCTTTTCTCGCCGGGCTGTGGCCGGATGCCCAGGCGAAAGGCATCAGTCGCACGGCCTTCGACACGGCCATGAAAGGCTTCACCCCTGATCAGAGGGTGATCGCCGCCACCCGCCGTCAGCCGGAATACGGCAAGCCCGTCGGCGATTACGTGAATGCCATCGTGTCGAAGCGACGCATCGCGGACGCGCAGCTCAAGAGCCGCGAATGGGCCAAAACATTCGATGCGGTCGAAAAGAAATTCCAGGTCGAACGATGGGTGCTGCTTGCCTTGTGGGGCATGGAATCGGACTTCGGCTCGGAAAAAGACCGTTGGGACGTGTTCCGGTCGCTCGCCACCCTCGCCTATGTGAAATATCGCGATCCCTATTTCCGCAACGAGCTGTTGGTGGCGATGCGCATCATGCAGGACAATCGCATCGCCCGCGACAGGATGGTCAGCTCATGGGCCGGAGCCATGGGCCAGACCCAGTTCATGCCGTCGAATTTCGTCGACTACGCGATCGATTTTTCCGGCGACGGACGGCCGGACATCTGGGGCAACGTCCCCGATGTGCTTGCGTCGACCGCCAACTACCTGCGCAAGTGGAAATGGAATCCGGCACTGCCCTGGGGCTTCGAGGTTCTCGTACCGCAAGGTTTTGACTACATGCGCAGCCGGGCGAATTTTGCGGAGTGGCAGGGGCTCGGCGTGCGCCGCGCCGACGGCAAGGCGTTCCCCAATTCCGGCCAGGGCATCCTTTTCTTTCCCAGCGGCGCCGGCGGGCCCGGATTCATCGTCACCGAAAACTTCGATGTGCTGAAGGAGTACAACAACTCTGATGCCTACGCGGTCGCCGTCGGTCACCTCGCCGACCGCATTCATGGGGGCGATCTGATCAAGACGCCCTGGCCCAAGGACGACCGCCAGCTCTCGCGTGATGCCCGTGTAGCGCTGCAGAAAAAGCTGGCGGCGCTCGGCTACAAAGTGAATGAGTTTGAGGGGCATATCGACTTTGATTTGCGCGACAATATTCGCGCCGAGCAAAAGAAACTGGGGATGGTCCCCGACGGCGCTCCGACGCCGGCATTGCTCGAAAAACTCGGCGTGTCCCCACGGCTGTAGGCAACGCAAGCACGCTGGTGGATAGCATTCCGCCTGAATACAATTTTTGGTTGCTGTCTCTTTCACGCCCCATTTGGCTGGTCTGACACCCGTTCTTAACCCGCGTATTTGACAGTAAGGGGCACCTTCCCCATGTTCCGGGCCAAACCTGCGGCCGATTCCGCCTTGATTCTCAACAGGCCTGGCGGCTAACCCATTGGATTTTCATGAATATTGTCGTAGTCGAGTCGCCGTCCAAGGCGAAGACGATCAATAAGTACCTCGGCTCCGGCTATGAGGTTCTGGCCTCATTCGGACACATCCGGGACCTTCCCCCGAAGGACGGTTCCGTCGACCCTGATAACGATTTCCACATGCTCTGGGAGGTCGACGCCAAGTCGAACCAGCGCATCAATGACATTGCGCGCGCGCTCAAGGGTGCCGACAAGCTGATCCTCGCCACCGACCCGGATCGCGAGGGTGAAGCGATCTCCTGGCACGTGCTCGAGGTGCTGAAGGAGAAGAAAGCACTCAAGGATCAGACGATCGAGCGTGTTGTGTTCAACGCCATCACCAAGCAGGCGGTGATGGAGGCGATGAGGCATCCGCGCGTCATCGATGCGGCGCTCGTCGACGCCTATCTCGCGCGCCGCGCGCTCGACTACCTTGTGGGCTTCACGCTTTCGCCGGTCCTCTGGCGAAAGTTGCCGGGCGCGCGCTCCGCCGGGCGCGTGCAATCCGTTGCGCTTCGGCTTGTTTGCGACCGCGAACTCGAAATCGAGAAATTCGTCGCGAAGGAATACTGGTCGATCCTCGCCAGGCTGGCGACGCCGCGCAACGAGGTTTTCGAAGCGCGCCTGGTCGGCGCTGATGGACAGAAAATTCAACGTCTCGACATCGGCTCGGGCGCCGAGGCGGAAGCGTTCACCCGCGATCTCGAGAACGCCACTTTCAAGGTGACGGCGGTCGAGGCAAAGCCGGCACGGCGCAATCCGCCGCCGCCCTTTACCACCTCGACGATGCAGCAGGAGGCAAGCCGCAAGCTCGGCTTCGCCCCCGCGATCACCATGCGTCTGGCGCAGCGGCTTTATGAAGGCGTGGAGATCGACGGCGAGACCACCGGCCTGATCACCTATATGCGTACCGACGGCATCGATATGGCGCCGGAGGCGATCGCGGACATCCGGAGCATGCTGGGCCGCAACTATGGCAAGGAGTACGTCCCTGCATCGCCGCGCGAATACCACAACAAGTCGAAGAACGCCCAGGAGGCGCACGAAGCCGTGCGCCCGACCGGCGCGAGCCGCACGCCTGCTGAAGTTGCCAGATATGTCGATCGCGACCAGGCGCGGCTTTACGAGTTGATCTGGAACCGCGCGGTCGCGAGCCAGATGGAATCAGCCGAACTGGAGCGCACCACGGTCGACATTGTTGCCAGGGCCGGCGCACGCAACCTGGAGCTCCGTGCCTCCGGGCAGGTGGTGAAATTCGACGGCTTTCTCACACTGTATCAGGAGGGCCAGGACGAAACGCCGGACGACGATGAATCGCGGCGCCTGCCCGCAATGTCGGAGGACGAAACGCTCAGCAAGCAGGCGATCGAATCCTCGCAGCATTTCACCGAGCCCCCGCCGCGCTTTTCAGAGGCGGCTCTCGTCAAGCGCATGGAAGAGCTCGGCATCGGCCGGCCATCCACCTATGCCTCCATCCTGCAGGTACTGCAGGATCGCGGCTACGTGCGGATCGACAAGAAGCGTCTCATTCCGGAAGACAAAGGCCGCGTGGTCGTAGCCTTCCTCGAAAGCTTCTTCTCGCGCTATGTCGAATATGATTTCACCGCGAGCCTCGAGGAAAAGCTTGACGAGATTTCGGCCGGCAACATCGACTGGCGCGCCGTGCTCGCCGAGTTCTGGGCTGAGTTCGTCGGCGCGGTCAACGACATCAAGGAAGTGCGCAATCGTGTCGTGCTCGATGCGCTCAACGATCTGCTTGAGCCTCATATTTTCCCCGAGCGGACGGACGGCAAAACGCGCCGGCAATGCCCGCAATGCGAGACCGGCCAGCTCTCGCTGAAGACCGGCCGCTTCGGCGCTTTCGTCGGCTGCTCGAACTATCCGGAATGCAATTTCACGCGGCAGATCACACCGAGCGCCGACGGCATTCAGGGCAAGAAGGTTCTCGGCGAGGATCCTGCTACCGGACTTGAGGTGACCCTGCGCGGAGGCCGTTACGGCCCGTATTTGCAGCTCGGCGAGCAGATCAAGCCTCCGAAGCCGAAGAGGGGCGAGAAAAAGCCGGAGGTCGAGAAACCCAAGCGGGCCGGAATTCCCAAAGGTGTATCGCCTGACGATATCGACCTGGAGAAGGCCCTCGGCCTCCTGTCGCTGCCGCGCGAAGTCGGACTCTCGCCCGAGGACGGCGAGCCGATTATCGCCGGCATCGGACGCTTCGGCTCTTACGTCAAGCACGGCAAGATCTACGCCAACCTGGAAGACGGAGATGACGTCCTGACCATCGGGCTCAATCGTGCCGTCACTCTGATTGCTGAGAAAAAGGCCAATCCGAAGAAGGGCCGCCGTTTCGGCGCTGATCCGGGCAAGGTTTTGGGCGAGCATCCCGACCAGGGCGGGCCGGTTGTCGTCAAGAATGGCCGTTATGGGCCCTACGTCAGCCATAACGGGATCAATGCGACGATTACAGGCGACAAGACGCCCGAGACAATCACGCTCACCGAAGCCGTCGTCCTGCTTGACGCGCGCGCTGACCAGCTCAGCTCGCAGCCGCGGCGTGCGGCCGGACGCAAAAAGGCCGGCGAGCCTTCCGAGGCCCCGAAAGGCCGCAAGAAAAAGACGGCGGAACTGGCAGACAAGGCAGAAAAATCATCCAAGCCGCGCAAGAAGCCGGCAAAGAAGGCCGCAAAGTTTACCGCCGCCGAATAGCTGGCGAATACCGGTTTGCCTGATTACATTTCATCTAACAGCGCCGTTTTGGCGCAGGACTGTCTATTTTGAATAAGAAATCCAAACGAACACCCTCCCTCCCATCCAAAGCCGAAATTCTCGCCTTCATCGGCAACCAGCCCGGAAAAGTCGGCACGCGTGAAATTGCGCGCGCCTTCGGGCTGAAAAACGCGCTGCGCGCGGAGCTCAAACGCCTGCTGCGCGAACTGGCCGATGAAGGCTCCGTCGAGAAGAGGCGGAAGAAACTGCATCATCCCGGTGCCCTGCCCTCGACTGTGCTGGCCGACGTGACGGCGCGCGACAGCGAGGGCGATCTTATCGCCACGCCCGACGAATGGGACGAGGACGCACACGGCCCCCCACCCAAAATCCGCATCCACGTTCCGCGCAGGATGCGTCCCGGCGAAGCTGCCGGCGTCGGTGACCGCGTTCTGCTCCGGATCGACGAGGCGGAGGAAGGGGACGGGATTCGTCATCGCGGCCGCGTCATCAAGATTATCGATCATCCCAGGCACCGCGTACTGGGCATTTTCCGGAAGATCGCGCACGGCGGCGGCCGGCTGGAGCCGGTCGACAAGAAGATGCTCGGCAAGGAATTGGCGATACCCGCCGGTGCCACTGCCGATGCCGGGGACGGAGACCTGGTCGCGGTCGAAACCTCGCGCGCGGCGCGCCTTGGCCTGCCGACAGGCCGGGTCGTTGAACGACTGGGATCGCTGAAGAGCGAACGCGCTGTCAGCCTCATTGCCATTCACGCGCACGGTATCCCGTCCGTCTTCCGGCGCGAGACACAACAGGAGGCCGACGCCGCCGCACCGGCGACGCCTGCCGGCCGCGAGGACTGGCGGCGCGTCCCGTTCGTCACGATCGATCCGCCCGATGCAAAGGACCACGACGATGCAGTGCAGGCCGAACCTGACACGGCGCCGAACAATCACGGCGGATTTGTCGTCAACGTGGCCATTGCCGATGTCGCCTACTACGTGCAGCCGGGATCGGTTCTCGATCGCGAAGCGCTCACGCGTGGCAATTCGGTCTACTTTCCCGACCGTGTCGTGCCGATGTTACCGGAGCGGATATCGAACGATCTCTGCTCGTTGCGTCCGAATGAAAACCGGGCGGCGCTTGCAGTTCGGATGATTATCGGCGCCGACGGCCGCAAACGGTCGCATACGTTCCATCGAATCCTGATGCGTTCGGCGGCCCGCCTCTCCTACCAGCAGGCACAGTTGGCGATCGGCGGACGCACTGATGAGGACACCCAGTCGCTTGTCGAACCGGTTCTCCGCCCCCTCTATGCCGCCTACCAGGCAATGACACGTGCGCGTGCCGAACGGCAGCCGCTCGACCTTGACCTTCCCGAACGCAAGATTCTTCTCAAGGCCGACGGCACCGTCGACCGCGTGGTTACGCCGGAACGGCTGGAAGCGCATCGTCTGATCGAAGAATTCATGATCCTGGCGAACGTTGCCGCCGCCGAGACCCTGGAGCGTGCCCGCGTGCCGCTCATCTACCGCGTGCACGACGAACCGGCGATGGAAAAGGTACAGGCGTTGCGCGAATTCCTTGCCACGCTCGACATCCCCTTCGCCAAAGGCGGCGTGCTCAGGCCCGAAGCGTTCAATCGCATTTTGGCCCGCGTGAAAGGCCGCGATGCTGAACAACTCGTCAACGAGGTCGTCCTGCGCACGCAGGCTCAGGCGGAATATTCCGCCGAGAACTACGGGCACTTTGGGCTGAACCTCCGCCGTTACGCGCACTTTACATCACCAATTCGCCGCTACGCGGATCTGATCGTCCATCGCGGGCTGATACGCGCGCTCAAGCTTGGCCATGACGGTTTGCCCGACGGAGTGGACCAGAAAGCCCTGGCGGAGATTGCCGCCCAGATTTCCGCCACCGAACGGCGCGCGATGCTGGCCGAACGCGAGACGAACGACCGATTGATTGCGCATTTTCTCGCCGATCGCATCGGCGCAAGCTTCGAAGGCCGCATCTCCGGCGTCACGCGTGCCGGGCTTTTTGTGAAACTGCACGAAACCGGTGCCGACGGGTTCGTTCCCGCACGCACCATCGGCGACGAATATTTCCGATATGACGAGACAGGCCACGCAATGGTCGGTTCGCGTTCCGGTGAAACATACCGGCTTGGCGACCGCGTAACGGTGAAGCTTGTAGAAGCGGCGCCGGTAGCCGGTGCGCTGCGTTTTGAGCTTCTGTCCGAAGGCCGGACTGGCCGGCCTCTCTCCCGCCCGAAATACGAGCGGCACTACCGTCGCGCGCGCGGCAGGCAACGGAAAGCACGATGACAAGAGACCTTGGCAAGCTCTGGGCCGAGCGAATGACGAAGGCGGAGCGTGACCAGTCGTTCCCCGACAGCGAGCCGCGCGACGCCGCAACGCTGATGCTGATCGATCGCTCGGGCCCTAACCCGAAGGTTCTTTTGGGCCGCCGACACGCGAGTCATAAATTCATGCCCGGAAAGTTCGTTTTTCCCGGCGGCAGAACCGAACCGCTCGATCGAAAGATGCCGGCGATCAGTGAGTTGCACCCGGATACTCAGAAAAAGCTTCTGGAACGGGTGGCGGAGCCAAATGCCGATTTTGCGCGCGCCTTCGCGCTGGCCGCAGTGCGCGAAACGGCCGAAGAGACCGGGCTCCTGCTCGGAGTCAAACGTGACCGCGCGCCGGACGTGCCGGGCGAGATCTGGACTGAATTCGCCAAGGCCAGTGTCCATCCCGATCTGGGCCAGATTCATTTCATCGCGCGCGCGGTCACGCCGCCGCGGCGGCCCCGCCGCTTCGACACGCGCTTCCTTACGGCGGACGCGTCCGCCGTCGCGCACACAATCGAGGGCGTGGTCGGCCCGAACTCCGAACTGGTTGAGCTGGTCTGGGTGCCGATCGAGGAAGCCACTCACCTCGACATGCCGACGATCACCGGCATCATTCTTGAGGAGTTACTTGCGCGCGTGGAGGCCGGCATGGGCCACGACCTGCCGGTCCCGTACTATTATATGTCCAATCAGCAATTCTTCCGGGAACTGCTGTAAACGTCACAAAAACGGTACTTTTCTTGACTTTTTGCGCTTCGGCGCTAGTTTCCGCGCCAATCGCCGCCATCGCAGCTCAAGTTAAAAGGTAAATTCCATGGCTAAGGCCATCAGTCTCAAGATCAAGCTCGTTTCAAGCGCCGGCACCGGCCACTACTACGTGACGCGCAAGAATTCGCGCACGCAGACCGACAAGATGAAAAAGAAAAAGTACGACCCGATCGCAAAAAAGCACGTCGAGTACACTGAATCCAAGATCAAGTAGCGTGGGAGCGTCGAATGCTTCGCACGATTTTTGCCGCGCTGCTGGTCGCATTCGCCTGCCTGCCGGCCGGTGCCGCCGAGAGACACAGGCTCGCGCTGCAGATCAGCGACAACGATCCCGTAAAAATGAATGCGGTGCTCAATGTCGCCGCGAACGTGTCGAAGTACTATTCGGATAAAGGCGAGGAAGTCGATATTCAGATCGTGGCGTTCAATGCCGGTCTTCACATGTTGCGTGAAGACACCTCGCCGGTAAAGTCGCGGTTGAAGTCTTTCAAGCAAGGCATGCCGAACGTATCATTCATGGCTTGCGAGAACACGCTCGAGTCGATGGCGCGCAACGAAGGCAAGGAACCGCCGCTTGTCGAGAACGCCGAACGCGTCAAGGCGGGCGTCGTCACCCTGATCGAGCTCGGGGAAAAGGGCTGGACGATCATCCGTCCCTGAGTGTGTAACGAAATTTTTGCGCAGCGGTGGCCGGCCGGAAGCGGCGGCATGAGGAGGCCACTCGCACCGCTCCCGAGCCGGCCGAACCCCACGGACCCAGGAGATGCGGCGGACCTGAGCACTCCGCAGGGTGTCGCAACGTGTTTGCAATCGAGGCGCGAGACTCACGCCGCCAAGGCAACGGTAGACCAGCCCCACTCGGCCACCAACCCGCTTGGCAAGGCGCAGGAACGTCTCGAATAACCGATCGGCGGCAATTTGGACGGGACCCGGCAACCCGGCCGTTGTGGATAACTGATGGCAGTCTTGGTCAGGCAGCGCCGAGAAAGTGACGGATGGTCTCGATGAATTTCCCAACCGAGATCGGCTTCGACAAATAGGCCTCGCACCCGCCCTCGCGGATACGCTCCTCGTCACCCTTCATCGCAAACGCCGTTACGGCCACGACGGGAATTGGCTTGAGTTCGGGATCGTCCTTGAGCCACTTGGTGACTTCCAGCCCGGATACCTCAGGCAACTGGATGTCCATCAGGATCAGGTCAGGCTTGTGCTTGCGGGCGAGATCGAGCGCCTCAATGCCATTGCGCGTTCCCACCGTCTGGTAACCGTGGGCCTCCAGGAGGTCGTGGAAGAGCTTCATGTTGAGCTCGTTGTCTTCCACGATCAGGACGGTCTTCGGCATTCCCTGTCCGTCCTTTTGCGCCCCGCCATACTGAGGCATCATCGGCAAGCTAGTGCCGATTTCTTACGGAAAGGCAAATTGGCCGGTGAAACAAGGCTCCCGATTCGCGCGCAAGGAGGCCGAAGCGCTTGCGATTCAGGCCCTTACATTTATCGCCGCCGACGGCGAGCGGCTTGGCCGGTTCCTTGCGGTCACCGGCATCGGCCCATCGGAGATTCGCGCCGCCGCGCGCGAAGCGGGATTTCTGGGTGGTGTTCTTGACTATGTCGCGTCCGACGAAAGGCTGATGGCCGATTTCGCATCCGAGGCGGGCCTCGATCCCGCCGATATCGAGCGTGGCCGCGCAATGCTCGCGGGCAATCCTTGGGAACGGGACGTGCCATGAGCTTCTGCCGCGATTGTCTCAGCGATGCGCCGGACACTGCGGTCCGCTGCGCATCGTGCCGTTCGCCGCGGCTTGCCCGCCATCCCGAGCTTAACAGCCTGACGATTGCGCACATCGACTGCGATGCGTTCTATGCGACCGTCGAAAAGCGCGACGATCCATCGCTAATGGACAAACCCGTGATCGTGGGCGGTGGAACGCGCGGTGTTGTCGCCGCGGCCTGCTACGTGGCGCGCACTTACGGCATTCGTTCCGCAATGCCGATGTTCGAGGCCAAACGACGATGTCCCGATGCCGTCGTCATAAAACCGAACATGGCGAAATATGTTCAGGTTGGACGTGAAGTCCGCAAGGCAATGTTCGCCCTGACGCCACTCGTTGAACCGCTGTCGATTGACGAAGCCTTTCTGGACCTGAGGGGTACCGAACGGCTGCACGGCAAAAGCGCAGCCAAGGCTCTCGCGGGTTTCGCGATCCAGGTCGAGCGCGACTTCGGAATTTCGGTGTCGATCGGGCTTTCCGCCAACAAATTTCTCGCCAAGATCGCCTCCGATCTCGACAAACCGCGCGGCTTTGCGGTGCTTGGTGCAACAGAAGCCGTTTCGTTTCTGGCCGCCAAGCCGGTCGGTTTCATTTACGGTGTTGGCGCGGTCAGCGCAGCAAAACTCGCAGCCGACGGTTTCCGTACCATCGCAGACCTGCAGCGTGCCGACGAGCACGATCTCATACGGCGCTATGGTGAGGAAGGCTTGCGACTCTGGCGGCTTGCGCGCGGCATCGATCGGCGTTCGGTGAACCCCGAGCGTGACACCAAAAGCATTTCCGCCGAGACGACATTCAACCACGATATCGGTGAATTTCGCCCGCTCGAGCAATGTCTGTGGGAGCTCACCGAACGCGTGTCGGCCCGCCTGAAAGCCAACTCCCTTGCCGGATCAACCGTGACGCTCAAGCTGAAAAGCGCTGATTTCAGGATCCGGACGCGGGCGCGCGCTCTCGGCGCGCCCACGCAACTCGCTTCGCGGATATTTGCGGCCGGCCGCGATCTGCTCAAGCACGAGGTGGGAACCACGCGTTTCCGTCTTATCGGCATTGGCGTCAGCAACCTGGAAGACGCCATGGGTGACGACCTCGCCGATCTGATTGACCGGCGCGCCGCCGAGGCCGAACACGCGGTCGACAGGCTGCGTTCAAAATTCGGCCGTAACGCGGTGTTGAAGGGCTTGACCCTCGACGACAACTAGCCGCCCATCAGGGACAGGGTTTTGAATTCTTCATTTCAAGCGACGTCATCTGGCCGCTAATGGTGAAGTCGGTGTAGTCGAGGGTAAGCGAGCGCGAAATTCCGTTCTCATAAAGCTCGAACGAAATCGAATAGACCGGGGTCTCCTCCCCGCTTTCCTCGGACTTCTTGTCCGTCTTGTCGAAATAACTGATTGTCACCGGCCAGCGCGCGAGCTTTGCGAGCGCCGGAATCTTTGCGCTGGCGTCGTCTGGCGTCTTGTCGCCCGGCTCGATCGGATGACCAATAACGGTGAGAGTGTTATAGAGTTTCTCGCCGCTTTCCGAGCCGTCATAGACGGGAAATTCCAGAACCGATTTTCTTTCACGCGCCGCGGCAATAATCCGTCTCATATGTTCGGTCGGAAAGACCGCCGTATTCGGCACCGTGAAATTTCTTGCTTTGGGTTTACTCAAGCTGACGTCTACAGCCTTTTCATTCCGATCGGCATGCCCGTCAACGATGTCGGTACGGCGCTCGTTGAACAGATTTTCCGAATTAAAACGGAATTTTTTGCCCTCGCCATCCTCCCACGTCGTCGACCGCAGGTCGCTCAACCCCGCCTTCCCCTCTCCTGAATCAAGTTCGGATACCTGCCGGAACTGTAGTTGATAGCCCTCGCAGGCACTGCCCGAAAAATCATACAGAATTCGGCCACGCACACCCTCAATGCCTCGGCTGCCGCGCGATTTGGCCAGCTTGAGGTCGTAAATCGCCCGGTGTGGAGCAAGCAAGACGTGATCTGCGGGCGGCGCTGCCGCCGCAGGCTGAGCGGCGGCCGCAACAGCCGTACAAGACCCCAAAATGAGCGAACGCCTTGTGCCGGTCAGAATTCCCATTGTCGCGAGCCTTTTCCTTCGGCCGGGACGGCCGGAAGACAAGCAAGATGCATGATCTGGGCAAGATAGAGGCTGCGGCCGATTCCGCCAAATCAATCGCAGCCAGGCTTGCGCAGAAGTGCCCATTTGGCGAAGGATCGCAACGAATCGCGCGTCGTGGAGGACAGCATGTCTGGTTCAGTTGAGAAAAAACTCGCAAGTTTGGGAATCAACCTTCCGGCACCGGCCAACCCGATTGCCAACTATGTACCGTTCGTTCGCAGCGGAAAGATGCTCGTTGTATCGGGGCAGCTTTGCTTTGGCGCCGACGGCAATCTTGTGGCGAAAGGCCAATTGGGCGGTGCCGTCTCCATGGACGATGGGCAAAGAGCAGCACGCGCCTGCGCCGTCAATCTGCTCGCGCAGCTGAAATCTGCGCTCGGTGATTTGGACAAAGTGACACGTGTTGTTCGTTTGGGCGGCTTCATCAATTCGACACCCGGCTTTGCCGACGGACCCAAGGTCATGAATGGCGCCTCGGATCTCATGGTTGAGGTTTTTGGCGAAAAAGGACGCCATGCGCGGAGCACCGTCGGTGTTGCGGCCTTGCCGGCCAACGCCGCCGTCGAGGTGGAAGGCCAGTTCGAGGTCTCCTGATTATCCGATGGCATTCGATTGGCTGACTGTGCGACCCATTGCCCACCGCGGTTTGCATGATGCGCGGCGCGGGGTCATCGAGAATACCGCGACCGCCTTCGCAGCCGCGATTTCGGGCAGCTACGGCATCGAGACGGACTTGCAGATCAGCGCCGACGGCGAAGCGATGGTGCATCACGATGATGCACTCGGCCGTCTGACCGAAGGTACCGCGCGCCTTGCCGAACTGAGCGCGGCAGAACTAAGGGCAGTACGATTCAAAGCGACCACTGATCGCATTCTTGCACTCGGCGACTTGCTCGATCTCGTAGCCGGTCGGGCCACGTTGCTTCTTGAGCTCAAAAGTCAGTTCAACGGCGATGCCCGGCTTCTGGCGCGGACGGCCGACGTCCTTTCCGCGTATCGCGGACCCGCCGCAGTCATGTCCTTTGATCCGGGGCTGATCGAACTTGCGCGCCGCCGATACCCTGCCCTGGTTCGAGGCATCGTTGCGCAACGACATTATTTACACGACGAGTGGAATGAACTCCCGGCTCCGGCGAGACGGAGCATGGGGCTTCTGCTGCACGCCCCGCGGAGCCGCCCGCAGTTCATCGCCTATTCGGTCCGCGATTTGCCGGCTGCGCCGCCCCTGCTGATGCATGCGTTATGGAGGCTGCCTTTGCTGACATGGACGGTGCGGAGCGAGGAGGATCGAAGGCGGGCCGCTCGCTGGGCAGATCAGGTCATATTTGAGAATTGGCGGCCATAATTTCCCAAAACATCGCTGCTAGTGGTCCTTCTCATCGACGCTGGTAGGTTGGAGGTCACGATGACCCGCGTTGTCACAATCATCACCCTTGCGGCATTCCTGGGCGGCTCCCCCGCCGCAGCGTTCGGCCCAGAGGTGCCTTTCGGGATCGCCATTTCGGCAGCGAGCAAGAAATCAACTTCTGCCCGGCGGCAGGAAACCGGACAGATCGCCTGTACCGTCAGCGGTTGCCAGAGGATTCCACCCAATTGCCATCCGCAAGCCGGCTACAACTGGGACGGAATCCCCACCGGATTCGATATCGTTGTGTGCCGCGCTCCTCGCGACCGGCGCGGCTAGAGGCGCGTACGCGTTGGAACGTGAAATCGGGATACGATAGCGTCACCCGATGACTGATTTCGAACTTCGCATTCGTATAATGCAGTCTCTCGCCGATGTGCCGACGCGCGCCTGGAATATGTGTGCCGGCGAAACGCTGGAGAGCACCGCTCAACCAGAACCTGAACTGAAATCCACATCGGGGGACAATCTGTCCCCGGTATTATCTACACGAGGAAACGCGCCTAACCCATTTGTTTCGCATGAATTCCTGTCGTCGCTTGAGGCGTCGGGATCAGTGGGCGGACGAACCGGTTGGCAGCCAAGACACCTCCTCGCGGAGGACGCCGCGGGTGAGCTCCTGGGGGCCGCGCCCTGCTACGTCAAGATGCACTCCCGCGGAGAATACGTCTTCGACCATAGCTGGGCGGAAGCGTTCGAACGCGCCGGCGGCGACTACTACCCAAAACTTCAGGTCGCAGTGCCGTTCACGCCGGTGACCGGACCGCGTCTGCTCGCTCGGGCCGGACCGCAAAGCGAGGCAGTGCGCGGCGCCCTCGCGGATGCGCTGATGGAAATCACCACGGCAAGCGGGCTGTCCTCCGCCCATGTCACGTTTCCGACCAAGGAGGAATGGCAAGCGCTCGGGGAGCGGAATTTCCTGCGCCGCACCGACCAACAATTTCACTGGGAAAATTCCGACTATAAGTCGTTCGACGATTTCCTGGCCGCGCTCGCATCGCGCAAACGAAAGACTATTCGGAGGGAGCGCAAGGAAGCCTTGAGTGCCGGTATCGAGGTTTGCTGGCTCACTGGTTCCGATCTGACAGAGTCAATCTGGGACGCCTTCTTTGCCTTCTACATGGAAACCGGCTCGCGGAAATGGGGCCGACCCTATCTCACCCGAGAGTTCTTCTCCATCGTAGGCCAGACAATGCGCGATCGCATTCTGCTGGTCATGGCGCGCCGCGCCGGGCGATGGATCGCCGGCGCAATCAATTTCATCGGCGCAGATACGCTTTACGGCCGGAATTGGGGCGCAATCGAGCACCACCCCTTCCTGCACTTTGAGTTGTGTTACTATCAGGCAATTGACTATGCGATCGCGCATCGGCTGAAGCGAGTGGAGGCCGGCGCACAAGGCGAGCACAAGCTGGCCCGCGGCTATCTCCCCCACACCACTTATTCGGCACATTTCGTGGCCAATCCGGCCCTGCGCAGGGCCATTGCCGATTACCTCGCGCGCGAGCGTGTTTATGTACAGGCAGCGGCCGAGGAGCTTGCAGCGGCGGCGCCGTTCCGCAAAGATTTGGTCGAACAGGACTGATCGGGGGATTCAATGCCCAGTTACGACCCGAACAACATTTTCGCCAAGATCCTGCGCGGCGAGCTACCCAGTTACAAAGTCTACGAGGATGACAAGGCGATTGCCTTTCTTGACATCATGCCTCGTTCACCGGGGCACACCCTCGTTTTACCAAAAGCGCCCGCCCGCAATATTCTCGATATCGGCGCCGACGACCTGGCGCACGTGATGATGACGTCCCAGAAGATCGCAAGGGCCGCCATGAAGGCATTCTCGGCCGATGGCATCACAATCCAGCAGTTCAACGAAGGAGCCGGCGGTCAGGTGGTTTTCCACCTGCATGTCCACGTCATACCGCGCAAAGCCGGCGTCGTCATGAAGCCGCCGGCAAGCCAGAAGGAAAAGCCGGAGGTTCTGGCCGAGCATGCCAAAGCCCTCGCCGCTGCCATTGCCGCCGGCTGACCTAGTGCGAGAAAAGGAAACCGCCGGCCAGCAGCGCGACCTCACCGGCGAGAACTCCCGCAAAGACGGATCGTCTGGCGCCAAGAAATGCGAGAAAGCCGAATACCGCGGCTATAACGCGCACCGACAATGGTATTGCGGCAAGCGCTCCCGTCGAGAACAGAATCAGTTTGGCAATGACTCCTGCCAGGATTGCGGTCGCAACCGCACGCGACCAGACCACGATCTGGGAGTCCTCATTGAGCCCGCGCGCAAGCACAAGCCCGAACGCGCGCCATACCTCGTTCGGCAAATAGCCGACCAGAACGATCAAGAAATAAGGCCAAAGCTCCGTCAGCAGGGCGTTCATGCCGTGGCCTCGCGTATGCGATGCACGAAATAGGCAATCGTCCCACCGACCAGGCCGGTCCACATCAGGTCAAGATCCACGTTGAGAATTGTCAGCAACGGCCCGATCAGCAATCCCAATGCCAGGCCAAGCTTGTCGACCATCATGCGTGCGTTGCGCGCGGTGGACATCAGGAACGACATCGGCGTCAGAAACAAAAGGCCGCCGGCAAGCAGCGGCGGCAATCCGGCCGCCAGATAGAAACCGACAAATCCGAAAACGGTCGCTGTTCCCATGTATCCGGCCGACATGCCGTTACAGTAAGGAATACGCCATTGAAGCTCGATGCCCGGCAGGAGGCGGAGCGATTCGACCCACATGCTCACGGCGGTGAAGTGTGTTGGCAGCAGCAGGTCGCGCAGGCGCGTGGTCGGTCCGCGCAGCACCGGCATGAGCGCCACGACCATCGGAAACAACCGCACCGCGCTCAGCGTAACCGCGAGAGCGATTTCGAACAGCGCGGCGCCCGTGGTCACTGTTGTGATCAGAATGACCTGCGCCGGCGCGGCCCATACCAGCACGGTCGATATTGCCAGCCACCAGGAGCTCAGGCCGAAATCATGGGCCAGCGCGCCGATGCCGATATAGGTCCCGGCCAGCACCAGCATGAAAACGGATGTCAGAGCTGACTTTGCGCCGGCGAAGAAAGCGGCTGAGGACGACGAATAGGTGACGGGTGCGGACATGGCGGGCATTCACGTCTCTCACAGCGCCCGCATCCCCGCAACGGGCCCTCTTCGCATGCGGCACGTGCGAAATGCGAAGGCCGGGCGCAAACTAACCCGGCCTTGCAAACAATACTGTCTTTGGCAGCGGTCTCAGACCTTGGCCAACGGCACTTTCGGCACCGACCCCCGCTTCGGCTTCGGCCGTGGCGGCGAACGGCGTTTTGTTTTCGCCTTCGGCGCCGGCAACTTCTCGGGCTTGGGTGTCACCGGGCCGTCGAGGAACTGGAAGCCAAGCTTGTCGCGGCCTTGTTCGTCTTTGTCGACGATGACGCGCACGTGGCCGCCGGCCTTCAGGTGACCGAACAGGACTTCATCGGCCAAGGGCTTCTTGATGTGCTCCTGAATGACACGCGCCATCGGCCGGGCGCCCATCAACTCATCGTAGCCATTGGCAATCAGCCAGCGTGTTGCCTCTTCCGAAAGCTCGATGGTGACGTTGCGGTCGCCGAGTTGCGCCTCGAGCTGCAGCACAAACTTCTCGACGACCTTCGCGATCACTTCCTGCGACAGATGGGCAAAAGTAATGGTCGCGTCGAGGCGATTGCGGAATTCCGGCGCAAACATCTTGTTGATCGCTTCCTGATCGTCGCCTTCCCGCTTGCTGCGGGTAAACCCGTAAGCCTGCCTCGCAAGGTCCGAAGCGCCCGCATTCGTGGTCATGATCAGGATGACGTTCCGGAAATCGACCTGTTTACCGTTGTGGTCGGTGAGCTTGCCGTGGTCCATGACCTGCAGCAGGACATTGAACAGGTCGGGATGTGCCTTCTCGATCTCGTCGAGCAACAGAACGCAATGCGGATGCTGATCGACACCGTCGGTCAGCAACCCACCCTGATCAAATCCGACATAACCGGGAGGAGCGCCGATCAGGCGCGACACCGTATGCCGCTCCATGTACTCCGACATGTCGAAACGGATCAGCTCGACGCCAAGCGAGGCGGCAAGCTGCTTGGCCACCTCGGTCTTGCCGACACCGGTCGGCCCCGAAAACAGATAGCAACCGATGGGCTTTTCAGGCTCCCGCAATCCGGCACGGGCGAGCTTGATCGAGGCCGAAAGCGATTCGATGGCCTTGTCCTGGCCGTAGACAACAGTCTTCAGGGTCTGCTCGAGATGCAGCAGCACTTCCGCATCGTTCTTGGAGACCGTCTTCGGCGGGATGCGCGCCATCGTCGAGATTGTCGTTTCGATTTCCTTGATCCCGATTGTCTTCTTGCGCCGGCTCTCGGGGAGCAGCATCTGCGCCGCGCCGGATTCGTCGATCACATCGATCGCCTTGTCTGGCAATTTCCGGTCGTGAATGTAGCGCGATGAAAGCTCGACGGCCGCCTTGATGGCTTCGTTCGTGTATTTGAGCTTGTGATAGTCCTCGAAATAAGGCTTGAGCCCCCTGAGAATCTCGATCGCGTCAGGGACCGACGGTTCATTGACATCGATTTTCTGAAAGCGCCGCACGAGCGCGCGGTCTTTCTCAAAATACTGCCGATACTCTTTGTATGTCGTCGAGCCTATGCACCTGATCGTTCCCGACGCCAGCGCAGGCTTGAGGAGGTTGGAAGCGTCCATTGCGCCGCCCGACGTCGCGCCTGCGCCGATCACGGTGTGGATTTCGTCGATAAACATGATCGCGCCGGGATAGGCTTCGATCTCCTTGATCACCTGCTTGAGCCGTTCCTCGAAATCGCCGCGATAGCGCGTGCCCGCCAGCAGCGTGCCCATGTCGAGTGCAAAAACTGTCGCGCCTTTGAGTACGTCCGGCACCTCGCCGTGCACGATCCGCCGCGCGAGCCCTTCGGCGATCGCGGTCTTGCCGACGCCGGCGTCGCCAACAAAAAGCGGATTGTTCTTCTGCCGGCGGCAGAGCACCTGAATCGTGCGATTGATCTCGGCGTCCCGGCCGATGAGCGGATCGATCTTTCCGTCCTTGGCCTTCTTGTTGAGATTGATGCAGTACGCTTCGAGCGCATCGCCTTTTTTCTTTGGCTCGTCACCGCCACCTTTTGTATCGGCCTCCTCCTCGACGCCGCGCACCGGACGCGACTCTGTGAGGCCGGGCCGCTTGGCGATGCCGTGGCTGATGTAGTTGACGGCGTCGTAACGGGTCATGTCCTGCTCCTGCAGGAAATAGGCGGCATGACTTTCGCGTTCTGCAAAAATCGCGACAAGCACGTTTGCGCCCGTTACCTCCTCGCGACCCGAGGATTGCACGTGGATGACTGCCCGCTGAATGACGCGCTGGAATCCCGCCGTCGGTTTGGAATCCTCCGCACCGTCGGTGATCAGATTTTCCAGTTCCGATTCCAGATAGGTCGTCAGGCTGCGGCGTAGCTTGTCGAGGTCGACATTGCATGCGCGCATCACCGCAGACGCATCCTGATCGTCGATCAGCGCCAGCAGCAGGTGTTCCAGTGTCGCGTACTCGTGATGCCGCTCGTTGGCAAGCGCCAGAGCACGATGAAGGGATTGTTCGAGGCTGCGCGAGAAAGTCGGCATTAGCTTCTCATTCCTGTTCGTATTGACCGTTTCTTCCCGCGACTCACTTTTTTTCCATCACGCATTGCAAAGGATGCTGATGTTTGCGCGCAAAGTCCATGACCTGCGTGACCTTGGTTTCTGCGACTTCATACGTATAGACGCCGCATTCGCCGATCCCGTGGTGGTGAACATGCAACATTATTCTTGTGGCGGCTTCGTGGTCCTTGCCGAAGAAGCGCTCAAGAACGTGCACGACGAACTCCATCGGCGTGTAGTCGTCATTGAGAATGAGGACCCGGTACATATTCGGCCGCTTGGTTTGCGGCTTTGTTTTGGTGATAACCGCAGTGCCCGGCCCGCCCTGCTCGTTCCGGCGCTTGCGATCATCGTCTGCCATACCGTTGGCCCGCGAACCGCGGACCGCAAGGTCAGTTTTCGTAAACGGGAATCTCATGGTCGGAGCATTGCATTCAGGGTTGCGCCTCGGCCACGCCGTTACGTGACCACCCAGCATAATAGAGACCTCGGCGCAGCCCTTCCAAGCCGCCAATTCGCACAAGGCCTGCCCCGTTCCGGGACAGGAGCCAGAATCCGCGCGATTGCCGCAGCCAAAAGCAGATAACTATTGCTTAAGCGATCGCAACCCGTTTGGCGGCAAATTGAGGCGACTTTCCCCCAAATTCGGCCCGTTGTTCTCACGCTTTCTCAAGGGGGTAGCCCCATAAGGAGGAACTCTATTGGTAGGTCGTGCCCTCAAACATTGGGTGAAGCCGCATGTTGGCCCGTTTTCTCTCGAACACCCGGGGCGGTGTCGCCCCCCTCATGGCCGTCGTTGCCGTCCCCCTGCTCGCGGTGGTCGGAATGGCCGTCGACTACACGCGGGCGAACGCCGCCCGTGCTGCGTTCCAGACGTCGCTGGACGCGACCGCGTTGATGCTCTCAAGAGATGCCGCGAACGAGGATGGCACTGTGCTGCAGACGCAGGCTACCGACACTTTCAAGGCGCTCTACAAGCACCCCGAAGTGGACAACATCGCTGTCACGCCGAGTTACACGTCAGGGGTAGCCGGGTCGCAGCTCACGCTCCAGGGGACCGGTGTCATCAACACCAACTTCCTCGGCGTCATCGGCGTCAGCCAGATCGAAATCGGTGCAACCTCGGTTTCGACATGGGGCAACACCCGCCTGCGGGTCGCCCTTGTTCTCGACAATACCGGTTCGATGTCGAGCTCCGGCAAGATGACCGCGCTTAAGACAGCCACTCATAACTTGCTGAACCAGCTCAAGAGCGCCGCGCACAAGCCCGAAGATGTCTACGTTTCCATCGTTCCCTTCAGCAAGGACGTGAATTTCGGCTCTGACAACTACAGCCAGAGCTGGCTGCGCTGGGATCTGTGGGAAGCGCTGAACGGCAAGTGCAGTGACACGCGTTATACAAAGCAAAGCACTTGTGTTTCGAACGGAAAAGTCTGGACGCCGGCGGCACACAGCACCTGGAATGGCTGTGTCACTGACCGCGACCAGAATTACGATACAACCAACAATGCGCCTGTCGCCGGGGCTACGCTTTATCCGGCCGAGCAGTATAACTCGTGCTCCGTTCCGTTGATGCAATTGACAAACGACTGGACAGCATTGAATGCGAAAGTCGACACAATGCAGCCGGTCGGAAATACCAATCAGGCCATCGGCCTGCAGGTAGGCTGGCAAACGTTGTCGGCAGCACCGTTTACGGTTCCGCCGATTGATCCCGACTACAAGTATCAGACCGTCATCATCCTGCTGACCGACGGTCTCAATACCGAGGACCGCTGGTACACATCGCAGACGTCGATCGACACTCGCCAGAAGAAAACCTGCGACAACGTGAAGGCCGCCGGCATCACGCTGTACACTGTCCAGGTCAACACGGGCGGCGATCCGACTTCGACCCTGTTGCAGAACTGTGCGACCGACCCGGGAAAATTCTTCCTGCTGACGACGGCCGGCCAGATCGTAACGACATTCGGTCAGATCGGCACAGCGCTCCAAAACCTTCGCCTGTCAATGTAACTGATACACCCCCGGCGTAGCTTGCCCCAAAAGGCACCGCTACGCCGGGCTCTCAGGCACTTTCTCCGATCCGGCCAACGGCGCGTTAAGGACGCCTCACAAGATTTGCGCGCATTTGTCTGAATGCGAGCAAAGGCCATTTACCATCAAAGCCGTTGAAAAGACGCGGACAATGTCCGTGACTGGCCCCAAATCCTTACTGCCGTCTTCGGATTCGGCCCTTCCCGATATACCAGCCCTTTAGCACCGTCCTCTAACACGGCACCCGGGCTCAAACATTTCTTGGTGCGCCATGATGAACGCGTGGAAGAAGTTTCGTCGAACGCTGTCCGCCTTCCGCTTCGCGCAGGCAGGCAACGTCGCAATCACTTTCGCCTTTGCATCGCTGCCGATCATTGGCTTTGTCGGCGCTGCCGTCGATTACAGCCGCGCCAATTCGGTGAGGGCGGCCATGCAGACCGCGCTCGATGCCACCGCGCTGATGCTCTCGAAAGAAGCCGCGTCAGACACCGAAGACCAGCTGAAGACAAATGCCACGAAATATTTCAAGGCGCTCTTCACACGCGAGGAAGCGAAGGACATCGATGTCCAGGTCACCTACGGCACGACCGGCGGCTCCAACATCCAGATCAAGGCCTTTGCTTCTCTTGATGCGCAATTTGTGAGAGTGCTCGGCTTCGACACGTTCCACGTGGGAGCGTCGTCCACCGCCAAGTGGGGTATTACCCGACTGCGCGTTGCGCTCGTGCTCGACAACACCGGATCGATGTCGGACGACGGCAAGATGACCGCTCTCAAGACCGCGACAAAGAGCTTGATCGACCAACTGCATGGCGCCGTCACCACAACGGGCGACGTCTATGTTTCGATCATTCCGTTTGCAAAGGACGTCAACCTTGGCAAGTCGAACTACAGCGCGGATTGGATCTACTGGGGCACTGTGACGGGTCCGAATGCCCAAGACCCCACCAAGTCTGATGACAGCTCATGGGACGCCAACAACGGCTCCTGCAGCAGCGGGGGCTGGAGTAAGCGACCCCTCTGCTACGCGAACGTGGGCACGTGCAGTGTCTCGGGATACACGGACCAGAATTCCTGCACCAGCTCTGGAATGTGCAGCGCGGGCGGTTACACGACGCAGAGCTCATGCACAAGCCGCGGCACCTGTTCGAATCCGTCGTACACAAAGAAAAGCAGCTGCCAGAGTCATGGCGCCACGTGGACGTTCAATACCTGGACATCCTACAATGGTGTCTGGACGCCAACGGGCACCTGGACGCCCAAGGCCCACAACGACACCAACTGGAACGGCTGCGTGATGGATCGCGGTAATCCGGACGATCCCGATACGGTCTACAACTTCGATACCAATGCCAGCCCGCCGGACCCGGTCACGCCAAGATGGTCGTCGCTGTACGCGGCGGAGCAATATGGTTCGTGCCCGAAGGCGGTGAAGGGCCTGTCCGACGAATGGGACAACATGAAGACCCTGGTCGACAGCATGACACCTGCGGGCAACACCAACCAGGCGATCGGCTTGCAGGTCGGCTGGATGTCGCTCGTCGGCGGCGGCCCATTCACCGTGCCCGCCATGGATCCTGATTTCAAATACCAACAGGTCATCATTCTGCTGACTGACGGTTTGAACACGCAGGATCGCTGGTACTCCACTGCCACAGACATTGACGCGCGTGAGCAACTCACATGCGACAATGCCAAGGCCGCCAAGATCGATCTCTATACGATCCAGGTGAATACCGGTGGTGATCCGACCTCGACGCTGCTGCAGAACTGCGCCAGCGATCCGGCCAAGTTCTATCTGCTGACTTCGGCCGACCAGATCACGGCGACGTTCCAGACCATCGGCACCAACCTCACCAAGCTGCGGGTGGCGCAATAAAGACCTCATGACGCGGGCGGATTTGCCCCGCAGCGCCCGTCACGAATCGGCATAGGGGCGCGGAGGTAGAGCCTCCGCGTCCCCTGCCACACCACCCGGCATGCGGGTCCGCACCGGGCGGTTCGAAGGGTTGAGGTCAGCTGGCAAGTTTGGGAACTCCCAGCCGTTTGAAGAGATCGTTC
>DASSRJ010000075.1:0-2454 GCA_035701845.1 Pseudolabrys sp.
ATGGCGGAACTCGGCTTCCGCACCTTTGATGAGATGGTCGGGCAGATGCAGATGCTCGACCGCCGCAAGCTGGTCGAGCACTGGAAGGCCAAGGGCCTCGACTTCTCCAGGCTGTTCACCAAGCCGGCGGCGGAGAAAGGCACCGCGATCTACAAGTGCGAGCCGCAGGATCACAAGATCAAGCAGATCCTTGACCGAAAGCTGATCGCGGAGGCGCAGGCCGCGCTCGATCGCGGCGCGCCGGTGCGGCTGCAGGCCGCCATCCACAACACCGACCGCGCCTGCGGCGGCATGCTTTCGGGCGAAGTGGCCAAGCGCTACGGTCATGAGGGTCTGCCTGACGACACGATCCACGTCCGCTTTACCGGCACGGCCGGGCAGAGCTTCGGCGCCTGGCTGACGCGCGGCGTCACCTTCGAGCTCGAGGGCGATGCCAACGACTATGTCGGCAAAGGCCTGTCGGGCGGCCGCCTGATCATCCGTCCGCCGGCCGATTCCGGCATCGTGCCGGAGGAATCGATCATTGTCGGCAACACGGTCCTTTACGGTGCAATCGAGGGCGAATGCTACTTCCGCGGCGTCGCCGGCGAGCGCTTCGCCGTGCGCAATTCCGGTGCGATCGCGGTGATCGAGGGCGCCGGTGACCACTGCTGCGAGTACATGACCGGTGGCGTCGTGATCGTGCTCGGCCGCACCGGCCGCAATTTCGCAGCCGGCATGTCGGGCGGCATCGCCTATGTGCTCGACGAAGATGAGAGCTTCAAGTCGCGCTGCAATCTGGCGATGGTCGAGCTTGAGCCGGTGCCGGAGGAAGAGCAGGTCGCCGAGCAGGAATTCGGCCATTACAATGATCTCGAATCGCATGGCCGCGTCGACGTGCTGTCGGATCTTACGACCAAGGATGCCGAGCGGCTGCATATGCTGATTTCCAACCACGCGCGCTACACCGGCTCCAGGCGCGCCGCCGAGATACTCGCCGACTGGAACAGGTATCGCCCGCTGTTCCGCAAGGTGATGCCGGTCGAATACCGCCGCGCGCTCGCCGAGATGGCGAAGGAGAAGGCCTCAACGATGCAGGCCGCGGAATAGCGTATGGGCAAGGTTACCGGCTTTCTGGAAATCGAGCGTGAGGACCGCGACTACCAGCCGGTCGCGGAGCGCATCAGGCATTGGCGCGAGTTCGTGCTGCCGCTCCCCGAAAAGGAAATCCGCGACCAGGCCGCGCGCTGCATGGATTGCGGCGTGCCCTATTGCCACGGCACCAGCCGGATCACCGGCGCGCCGACCGGCTGCCCGGTCAATAACCAGATTCCGGACTGGAATGACCTGGTCTATCGCGGCAATTGGGATGAGGCCGCGCGCAACCTGCACTCCACCAACAATTTCCCCGACTTCACCGGCCGCATCTGCCCGGCGCCGTGCGAGGCATCCTGCACGCTCAACATTGACGAGAACCCGGTCACCATCAAGACGATCGAATGCGAGATCGCCGATCGCGCGATCGCCCAGGGCCTCAAGCCCGAAAAGCCGCAGCGGAAGACCGGCAAGAAGGTCGCGATCGTCGGTTCAGGACCGGCGGGGCTGGCCTGCGCGCAGCAGCTCGCGCGCGCCGGCCACGACGTGCATGTCTATGAGCGCTGGGCGAAGGCCGGCGGCCTGCTGCGCTACGGCATCCCGGACTTCAAGATGGAGAAAATCCACATCGACCGCCGCGTCGAGCAGATGCGGGGCGAAGGCGTCACGTTCCATTACAACGCGCATGTCGGCGTAAACATTCCGGCCGACAAGCTCGTTAAAGACCATGACGCCGTGGTGCTCACCGGCGGCAGCGAAACCTCGCGCGACCTGCCCATCCCCGGGCGCGACCTCAAGGGCATCCATTTCGCCATGGATTTCCTGCCGCAGCAGAACCGGCGCGTGAGCAACGAGCCGCAGGGCGACGTCGAGCCGATCCTTGCCGCAGGCAAGAAGGTCGTGGTCATCGGCGGCGGCGACACCGGCTCGGACTGCATCGGCACGTCGATCCGCCAGGGCGCGGTGTCGGTCACCAATTTCGAGATCATGCCGCAGCCGCCGGAGCATGAGAACAAGATGCTCACCTGGCCGGACTGGCCGCTGAAGCTGCGGATCTCGTCAAGCCATGAGGAAGGCGCCGCGCGTGAATTTGCCGTGCTGACGCAGAAATTCACCGGCGAGAACGGCCAGGTGAAAAGGCTTCACTGCACGCACGTGGATGCGCAGTTCAAGCCGGTGCCAGGCACCGAATTCGAGAGAGAAGCCGATCTCGTGCTGCTCGCCATGGGTTTCGTGCACCCCGTGCACGAGGGCATGCTCAAGGCCCTCAACATTGCCCTCGACCAGCGCGGCAACGTTTCGGCCGACACGAATGCCTACCAGACATCGGTGCCCAAGGTGTTCGCCGCCGGCGACATGCGGCGCGGCCAGTCCCTGGTG
>DASSRJ010000076.1:0-19686 GCA_035701845.1 Pseudolabrys sp.
ACTTCTACAGCGTGCCGGCGACGTCATACTGGGGCACGTTCCCGGCGTCCGACACCGGCGATCCGGGCTGGAAAGTGCTTGGCTATACGGCGCAGTTCGGCAACGGCTTCTCGGCGACGATCGCCGCCGAGATGCGCCGCACGGTGGCTGCCGGCCTGTTCAACCAGACCGGTTTCCAAGGTTATGGCGGCTTCCAGGCGCCTGACATCGTCGCCAACCTGCGCGTCGACCAGGCCTGGGGCTCTGCCCAGATCATGGCCGCCGCGCACCAGGTCAACCCGTTGTACTACGGCTTTTTTGAGAACACCGGCCACCCCGACGACAAATGGGGCTTTGCGGTCGGCGGCGGCATCAAGCTGAACGCGCCGATGATCGGGCAGGGCGACTACTTCCAGGCCCAGGTCAACTACACGCAAGGTGCGCTGCGTTACATCTTCTTTGCAACGCAGGGCCCCTGGTTCTACCGCGAGGGCGACAGCGTCGGCATCGGCACGATTGTCGACGGCGTCTATGGCGGTGTGATTGGCGCAAGCGCCACCGGGGTCGAGCTGACCACCGCATGGAACGTCAACGCGGCTTACGAGCACTTCTGGAATCCGCGCTGGAAAACGTCGGTCTATGGCGGCTACGCCGAGGTCAGCTACAACGGCGCCGCCAATGCCATGATGTGCGCATCCAACGTGAACGGCATCGGCACGGGTAATGTTCTCGTCGGGACGTTCGCACAGGCCAATCCCGGTTGCAGTCAGGACTGGAGCACCTGGTGGGTCGGCACCCGCACCCAGTGGAATGTCACCAAGGACTTCTACATGGGTCTCGACATCCTCTACAACAAGCTGAACAGCGCGAGCAGCTCGACAGGATTCTACACCCTGGGAGTCCCTGCACCCGCCAATCCTCCGCTCCGTATTGACGACCAGGACAACTTCCAGTTCCGCTTCCGTGTGCATCGCGACTTCTATCCGTGATCGCGTAGCGGTCTGACGAATAAAAACCCCGGCGGGAAATCGCCGGGGTTTTGCATTTAGGTTCGGGCGCGGGAAAGTATTACCGTCGGCGCAGATCGCATATCGGTTGGGAGTGATGTCCATACCTGGTCCGTCTGCCGGCAAGCCAGCCCATGACGAGGTGCCGGGCCTGACAGGCCTGCGCTTCGTCGCCGCGTTTTCTGTTTTGATTGCGCATAGTTTTGCGGTCTTGATGCGAAGTCATCTGGCTGCCATGCCGCAGCTGACCTGGTTTATGCAGGCGGCCGGCTTTGGAATGACGCTTTTCTTTGTGCTCAGCGGATTTGTCATTCATTACAATTACGCGCGCGTGGTCACGACAGGGAAAGGCGGCATTGCCGCGTTCCTGTGGGCCCGCTTCGCGCGGCTCTATCCGCTGCTGCTTCTGGTCCTGGCCATCAGCACGTTGCTGTCGATTCGCGCCACGGTGTCGCTGCAGCAGGGGCGCGTCCTGGACCGCGACGGATTTTATGGCATCCTGCAGGCATTGCCGGCTTTCGTGCTGTCAATCCAGAGCTGGTTCTATCTGCCGGTCGGGGACAATTCACTGATCTACGCGATCCGCGGCGGCAGCGCTCCGCTGACCTGGTCGATCAGCACGGAATGGTTTTTTTATCTGCTCTATCCCTGCGTTGCCTGGGCGATCCTGCGCGCGCGTACGCCGTCGGCCGCCGGCGCTCTCATCGCGCTCTGGTGCGCCCTCTGGATCGCGGTGTCGACAAGTCTCTTTCACTATTCTCCGCACATGGACGCCTGGGCCGAACACTACTACGGGCCGATCGCGGGAGTGAAAGAGCACTTCCAGGACTCGTTCGTGCGCTGGCTGCTCTATTTCTCGCCCTATTCGCGGCTGGGCGAATTCATCCTGGGAGCCCTGGTCGCCCAGCTTTATGTCGGGCTGCAGCCCCGCAAAGTGACGCCACGCGAAAATCAGGTGGGGACATTGTTGTTTTATTGTGCCGCGGCAAGCGTGGTCCTTGTCACGTTCGTGGAGTACAGCCCCGACGTTGAGATGAACATTTTCCGAAAGATGAGCCTGAACTTCGCGCTGGCACCATCGGCGGCGCTGTTGATCTTCTGCGCCGCCCGCTATCTCAATTCCGGATCGAGGCTGCTGAATTCGCGTCCCGCGATGCTGCTCGGCAATGCGAGCTATTCGATCTACCTCGTGCATTTCGGGCTGCTGATGTTCGTGGCCGGGCGGATCGGGACGCATGGGATCGTACTCGACCTGCTAACGGTTGTCGTCGTCGGCGCCATGATCCTTCTGATTTCGATTTTGACCTACAGGTACTACGAAGACCCGGCGCGAAAATTCCTGCGGCGGCTGGTGCGGCCGTCGTGAATCCGGACAGGGTCGCCTTCGGCGCGTTCAGGCGAGGTCCTTCTGATTCAGGGCGACCCTGAGCTCGCGCGCGAACGCAATGAGCGACATCGTGAAGAGCAGCAGCGATGCCGTGAAAAGGATCACGGCGGCCGGTTCATGCCTGCCTCCGAAGTATGCCGTCACGAAGGCAACGATCATGAGCAGGCAGGCGGCGATCCCGCTTCCGACGGCCCAGTAGATCGAGCGGATGATCAGCTTCGCGCGAAAGTGCAGCTCGGGCAGATGCTCCCTGAGATGAATTCTTTTTGTATCGTCGTCCGCAATCGCGTTGATGGCGCGTGCCCGGTCGACGATGCGGCTCATGTGCGAAACAAGGACGGACAGGAAGGATGCAATCGCGCCCAGCAGAAAGGCGGGCGCCGCGGCCTGCGAAATGACGATCGACAGTTGGTCCGAAGTCAGCATTTCTTTCAGCATTTTCACCGCTCCCGAATAAAATTTGTTTATGGGCCCCTTGGTCCAATTGTACGGCCTGCCGCCATTGGCCCATTATTGGCTATTGATTGGTCCTTGGCGACATTTGTCTTGGACTAGCGAATGCCCGCTTTGCGGGGGAGTGGCCAGACGCGGCCACAAGCAGCGCGTCTTTTTGAGCTGCATCAATTCTCTTGCAGGTGGGCGACCTAAAGCTGGATCATCGCGCTCGGGGGTGACTCATGAAATGCACGATTTTGCTTTCGGCATGTGCGGGCATTCTGTATTCGCAGACAGCTACGGCCGCGGAAGGAGCGATACCGAAATTCGACATCGCCGCGGCCTGTCGGGGATCGGGCTCGGTGCAGACACCGGCGCAATGCACGCGGGATGAAGAGGCGGCACGCGATCTGCTCGCAAAACAGTGGCCGCAATTCAGGCAAGCGGACGCTTCACGTTGTGTTCAAATAACAACAAGCCGGGCTGCCGCCGCCAACTACACGGAATTGCTCTCATGCTTGCAGGCGGCAACCGCACCGCAAAGGACAGATCCCTTCGGAGGCCTACCGAAGATCGCAAAATAGAAGAATCGGCAGTCGAGGACATGCCCGAAGACGAGGACGTTCATAATTCGCGCTTCAGTGCTTGCGGCACGAGTAATTAGGGGTGTGCGCTCTCGTCAATGTTTAGCTCATCCATACGAGCGGTGTTCGCTGAAAGCCGCAATTGGCTGGCTGCCGGATTCGGGTGGATAGGAGTCCTCGCCGTTTTCGCGACGGTCAGTCTTGCAGCAAATGCCGCCGAGCCAAAACGCATCTTGGTGCTTCACTCCTATGGCCGCGACTTCTCACCATGGGATGAGTACGCGAGGCAATTGCGCATTGAACTTCGTCAGCAGATCCCCGGCTCTATCGATATTTTCGAAGCCTCGCTCGCGACTGCGCGATTTTCCGACGACGACAATGCGGAGGAGCTGTTTGCGAACTATCTCCACTCTCTTTTCAAAGGTCGCAAACTCGATCTCGTGATCACGATCGGCGCGCCGGCGGCGCACTTCTTTCACGCCCGTCATTCCCAGATCGCGCCGGCAACTCCCGCTGTTTTCATGGGCCTGGAACAGCGTCGCGTGCCGCGACCGCTTGCCTTAAACGAAGTCACTGTGGCAAGCGTGATTGACCTTGCAAGCTCGCTCGAAAACATTCTCCATGTCCTGCCGGAAACGAAAAATGTCGTGGTTGTTATCGGCGACTCTCCTCTCGAGCAATTCTGGGTTAGCCAGCTGCGCGCGGTATTTCGGCCCTTTTCCGATCGCGTTGCATTCACCTGGTTCAACGAGCTGTCATTCGATGACATGCTCACGCGCAGCGCGACACTTCCGCCGCAATCCGTCATTTTCTTTGTTGTGCTGTCCGTCGATGCAGCAGGCGTGACGCATGAAGAGGGCAGGGCGGTGGACCGCCTCCACGCTGTCGCCAATTCGCCCTTGTTTTCCTGGAGCGCCATCTACCTCGGGAGAGGCATTGTCGGCGGCCCGTTAACTCCGATCCATGAAGCCACACACAAGACGGTGAACATCGCCGTTCAAATTTTCAACGGCAAGGCGCCAGGCGAGACAGCGGTCGAAACCATCCCCTATGGGAAGCCGAGATTCGACTGGCGGGAAATGCAACGCTGGAACATCAGCGAGGCGAGTCTTCCGCCGGGCAGCACCGTCGAATTCCGTGTGCCGACGATTTTTGAGCAATACAGATGGACCATTATCACGGCCATCGCGCTGTTTCTGCTTCAGGCGGCCATCATCACGGCCTTGCTGTGGAACCGATGGCGTCTGGAGCGCGAGCGCGTGGTTCGCCAGAAGGCGGAAAAAGCGGCGCGCGATTTCAGCGAACGGCTTATCAGCGTGCAGGAGGACGAGCGTTCACGGCTCGCCCGCGAGCTGCATGACGACATAACGCAAAGACTGGCTGCGCTCGCCATCGAGGCCGGGCGTGCGCAGGGCAGGGGCGCCGGTCCGGGGGACGATGCGGCGATGCGCGAGGTTCGCGATGGATTGGCCAAGCTCAGCGAAGACGTCCATACGCTGTCCTACCGGCTGCATCCGTCCATCCTCGACGATCTCGGACTTATCGAGGCGCTGAAGGCCGAGTGCGAGCGCTTCTCCCGGCTCGAATCGATTCCGGTCGATGTGAAGATCGAAAACAATTTCATCAATCCGCCGCCGCAAATTGCGCTTTGCCTTTTCCGGATTGCCCAGGAGGCGCTGCAGAATGCCGGCCGCCATGCCCGGGCCAGCCAGGTGGAGATTTCCCTTCGAAGATCAGACAACGGCTTTGGGATCTGCGTCCGCGACAATGGGGTTGGCTTTGATCCCCAAAATCGCCGGGAGCGGGCAAGCCTCGGGCTGGCAAGCATGCAGCAGCGGATTTATCGTCTTGGCGGCGAGCTGGACGTCGACAGCACGCCGGGTCACGGCACGATGGTGCTGGCCTGGGTGCCGGCGAGGGAAGAGCATCATGAATCGCCCGCGCGTGCTGTTGGCTGATGACCATCGCATGGTGACCGAAGGCCTCAAGAGCCTTCTCGCCGACGATTTCGAATTGGTGGGCACAGTCGAAAACGGTCATGCGCTGCTGGCGGCTGCCAAAAAATTGCGTCCGGACGTTATCGTGGCGGATATCACGATGCCCCAGCTCAACGGCATCGATGCCCTGCACCAGCTCAAAAAGCACGATCCGGGCGTCAAGGTTGTGTTCCTGACCATGCACCAGGATCCGGCCTATGCACGGCGCGCGCTGGAGGCGGGAGCGGCGGGCTTTGTGGTCAAGCACGCGGCGTCGGAAGAACTGGTCATGGCGATCAACGCAGCATTAAAGGGCAAGACATTCATTACTCCGGCGCTGGCCGGCGATGTGCTGCATGACATCCAGCATCGTGCCAGGCAAAAGAATGAAACGAAAAATGCGATAACGCCGCGGCAGCGGGAGATCCTGCAATTGCTGGCGGAAGGGCGGTCGGCCAAGCAGATCGCCCAGGCACTATCGATCTCTGCGCGAACGGTGGAATTTCATAAGTACCAGATGATGGAAACGCACGGGCTTCACAGCAGTGCAGAGCTTGTCCATTTTGCAATCAAGCACGGCATCGTCACGATTTAGCTGAAGCAACGCTGTTCATTTCTATCGTTTATTGCAGGCCACGTAATTTTTCACAGCGCCGCCCCGTAATTTTACCGGGTCACACCTCGCCCGTTTTTATCCAACCTCGACGCGGATGTACGGCGGCTGCCGTGCATTCAGCGTTCACGCGGCGATACCGGCCAGCTGACCCGATGGGGACCAAAAGCGAAACAGACTGCGTGCTGCTTGCAGGCCGGCACCATGGTCTGGCGGAAGGAATCCGGGGCCTGCTGGAAACGGTTTTTGAAGTTGTCGTCATGGTCGCTGATGAAACGTCCCTGTTTGAAAGCGCGAAAAGGCTGCCGGCGACGGTGGCGGTGGTGGACGTGTCATTGGCCGGGGAGGGCGGATTCGCGATGTTGCGCCGGTTGCACGAAACCGGGCCTGCATTGAAGCTGATCGTGGTCAGCGCCCACGACCAGGGCAGTGTCGTCCAATCGGCGCTCGACGCGGGCGCCGATGCATTTGTTCTGCAGCGGACGATAGCAACCGATCTTCTGCCCGCAGTGGACGCGGTGCGCGCCGGGCAGCGCTTCGTATCACCGTCGGTTCTGGCACCTACAGCCCGCTTAACCAGGTTATCGGATCAACACGGGGGATCGCGATGAGGACAATTCCGCTTGCTTCAACACTTTTTGCCGCACTGCTCGGCGGCGTGCAGCTGGCCGCCGCGGCCGATCTTCCCCGCAAGCCGCAACCGGCGCCGCTGCTTGCGCCGGCGCCGGTCTACAGCTGGACCGGAATCTACGTCGGAATAAACGGCGGCTACGGGTGGGGTCATCAGGATCCGCTCAATCTGATCACAAACCGTTTTGACGGGAAGTCGGTTGATTTTTCCGGCGGCGTCTTTGGCGGCACTTTTGGCGCGCAAATTCAATCGGGCCACGTTGTCATCGGTTTCGAGACCGACCTCGACTGGGCCGGCCTGAAAGGATCCGCCACGTTCATCCCGACCGTGGGCGGCGTTCCGATCGGTGCCGCCGCCGTCACCGCCAACGCCAATATCGATTGGGAGGCAACGGCGAGGGCCCGCATCGGCTATGCCGAGCAGAATTGGCTGTTCTACGGGACCGCGGGACTCGCGATTTTGGGGACCAAGGGCAACATCACGACGCCGCCGGCTGTCAATTGCGGCACCTACCTTGGCATCAACTGCTCAGGCGCCAGCAAGCAGGTCGGCGCGGTACTCGGTGCCGGCGTCGAATACGGCATTACCCAGAATATCAGCGCCAAGCTTGAATACCTCTACCTGAGCGCAACGTCGCTCGACACCTCGCATCACAGCGAGATACGCGCCGGTCTCAATTATCGTTTTGGTGGTCTCTAGAAACGTCATCCGGGAGAGAAAAATGCGCAAACATGTTCTGCCGATCGCCGCCTCGCTGTCATTGTTCGGCTCGGTTGCCCAGGCGCAGGTCGATCTGAGCGCTTACGCGGACGCCAACGGCTTTCTTGACGTGCAGGCGCTCACCTGCGCGCAGCTTGCCAACACCTGGCAGGAAGACGCCGACCGGCTCGCCGTCTGGTACAGCGGCTGGTACAACGGCCTCGCCAAGAAGCACTACATGGATGTTCGGAAGGGCAAAGAAGCCGAACACGAAGTCATCGTGTACTGCAAGGCGCATCCCGAGCTGAAAATCATCCAGGCCATGGATGTGGTTTTCAAGAGCATGCGGGAAAGGCTCGGCATCACCGTCAAGTAATAGCGACCGGGACCCGCCCGGCGCGTGGCTTCGACGTGGCTTGAACGCGGCTTGGACGCGGCTTGGACGTGGCTTGGACGTGGCTTGGACATTCTCAAAAGGAGGCTTCTCATGATGACACCTTCCCGAATTCTTTGCCGCATGGGTCTTGTTGCCGGAGCGCTGATCTGGTCGTCGGCATCTGCATTCGCCCAGACGGCGGCTGTTCCCCCGCATGTTCCGCTGCAGAAGACCATCGGTCAGGCCAAGCCGCAGGTTGTGCCGTCGCTCATCGTTCTCAATGCACGCGGCGCCAGTCTGCAGGGCGGTAAACTGGTTTTAAGCGGCATCGCACCGAATTCGATCATCTTTGCCGATCGGCCTGTGCGCGCGGCCGGTCACGATACGACCGCGCACGTCGTGGAAGACTGGGACAAGGGCAGCGACAATTTCAGCAAGGATCCGCCCAACGCCACGATTTCCAGCTTTACCAAAGACGGGTCGGGCGTGAAGGACGCCGTGGTCGTCCTGAAGTCGCCTAAACTCGATGGCGACAAGCTCGTCTTCGATGTCGATGTGCTCGAGGGCGATCTCAACGGCGCAGACGGCGCCGCCGCACTGTTCATCGACATCATCGGCAGGCCGCTCACGCCCATGTCGTTCGCCGGTGTCGGACGCCGCACGGCATATCGCGGCGCCATGTATGCCGGTGCAGCTGCCACCGCCGGTGCTGCTGCCGCTGCCGCCGCTTATTACCGGCCGCCGGCCTGCGGATACTACCCATACCCGCCCTGCTACTGAGGGTGTTCCAATGCGCAAATGGTTGCTTTACATTCTCTTCGCATCGACGCTGTTGGGTCCTGCGAGTGCGGGGGCGCAATCGCCTCCCGGACCCTGGACCCAGGTCGGCGGGCTGAGCTGCAAGCTCGCGCCGACAATCGGTCTGATCGTCCTGTCAGAACAGAAAATGGCCTGCGAGTTCAAGCCGAACCAGCCTGGATGGCCGGTGCAGAGATATGCCGGCACGATGACGAATGTGGGCATCGATCTCGGCGCGATTGCGGGCGGCGTTCTCGGCTGGGCGGTCTTTGCGTCGACGGTCGGGCCGGCCTTTGGCGGCCTCGGCGGCACCTATGTCGGAGCCAGCGGCGAAGTAACACTCGGTGTCGGTGCCGGAGCCAATGTGCTGGTCGGCGGCTCGGGGCGCAGCGTCGCGCTGCAGCCGCTCTCGCTGCAGGGAACGGCCGGCCTGAACGTGCAACTCGGTGTCGCCGGCCTCGAACTGGTGGCGATGCCCTGACCGGCACCGCTTTGAAAGATTTGCAACGTGCATCCAGCCTACGGGGTGTGCATCATGACAACGAACAGAACGACCCTTTCAGTTGCGCGACCTTCCACTTTCGGTTTTGCCGGCTTGCTTGCGAGTGCAACGCTGCTCGCGCTCGGTTGCGTGCCGGCATCCGGACAGCAGGTCACCGGTGTTCCGGGTTCGCCGGCCGCCACCACCACGATCACCGGTCAGCAGCTGCCGCCGGCTCCGCCGAAATTCGGCGGCGTGATCAAGGACAAGGCTTCGGAATCGAAGCCATGGTGGGCGCCGCGCGTGGTGCCGCCGAAGGGCGCGCCCAACGTGTTGCTGATCATGACCGATGACCAGGGTTTTGGTGCGCCAGGTACTTTCGGCGGCGTCGTTCCAACGCCTGCCATGGACCGCATTGCAAATGCGGGGCTGCGATATACCAATTTCCACTCCACGTCGCTCTGTTCGCCGACGCGCGCGGCGCTGATCACCGGACGCAACCATCACTCGGTCGGCTTCGGCGTGGTCGGTGAAATCGCGACGGGCTATCCGGGTTACGACTCGATCATCCCGATCGAGAAAGGCACGATCGGCACCATCCTGAAGGCGAATGGATACGCAACGTCGTGGTTCGGCAAGGATCACAACACGCCGTTTTACCAGGCAAGCCAGGCTGGGCCCTTCGAGCAATGGCCGAACGGTATGGGCTTCGAATATTTTTATGGCTTCGTCGGCGGCGATGCGAGCCAGTGGCAACCGAACCTGTTCCGCAATACGACTGCCATCTATCCGTTCCTCAACAATCCCGGCTGGAACCTGACCACGGCGATGGCCGACGAGGCTATCGGCTACATGAAGCAGCTGAAGGCGGTCGCGCCCGACAAACCGTTCTTTGTCTATTACGTGCCCGGCGGCACGCACGCGCCGCATCATCCGACGCCGGAGTGGATCAAGAAGATCAGCGACATGCACCTGTTCGACCAGGGGTGGAACAAGCTGCGGGAGACGATTTTCGCCAATCAGAAGCGACTCGGCATTATGCCCGAGAACGCCAGGCTGACCCCCTGGCCGAAAGAGCTGCCCGAATGGGATTCGCTCAGCTTTGAGGAAAAGAAGCTCTTCATCAGGCAGGCGGATGTCTATGGGGCGTATCTCGCCTACACCGACCATGAGATCGGCCGCGTCATCCAGGCTGTTGAGGACCTCGGCGAACTCGACAACACCCTGATCATCTACATCGGCGGCGACAACGGCGCGAGCGCGGAGGGCATGATCAACGGCACGCCGAATGAGTTCACAACATTTAATGGTGTGCCGGTGCCGGTGAAGGACCAGTTCCTCTGGTACGAGTTCTGGGGATCGGAGCGGACGTTTCCGCATTTTTCCGCCGGGTGGGCGTGGGCGATGGACACGCCGTTCAAGTGGATGAAGCAGGTCCCGTCACATTTCGGAGGGACCGCCCAGGGCGTGGCGATGTCCTGGCCGGGTCACATTACCGATACAGGCGGCATCCGCCGTCAGTTTCACCACGTCATCGATATCGTGCCGACCATCCTCGAGGCCACGCGTATTCAGCAACCTGACACGATAAACGGCATCAAGCAGATCCCGATCGAGGGCGTGAGCATGGCCTACACGTGGGACAAGGCGAACGCCAACGCGCCCACGCGGCACACGACCCAGTATTTCGAGATGCTCGGCAATCGCGCCATCTATCACGACGGCTGGGTGGCTGCGACGACGCCTGTCACGCTGCCATGGGAGCTGAGCACCAAGACGCCGCCGGATGTCATCACCGGTTACAACTGGGAGCTCTATAACGTCCAGGAGGACCCGACCCAATCCAACGATCTTGCCGCGAAGATGCCGGAGAAGGTCAAACAACTTCAGGATCTCTTCTATCTTGAAGCGCAGAAATACAACGTGCTGCCGCTCGATAACTCGACACTCGCGCGCTGGAATACGCCGCGTCCGAGCCTCACGGCGGGACGAACGGTCTTTACATATTCAGGTGAACTGAGCGGCGTGCCGGGCAGCGCGGCCCCCGACATCAAGAACAAGTCCTACACGATCACCGCCGAGGTCGAGATTCCCGAAGACGGCGCCGAGGGCATGATCGTCACCGAAGGCGGCCGCTTCGGTGGCTATGGTCTGTTCCTGAGCAAAGGTGAAGCGGGGATCCGGCGAGGCAAGGTTGTGTTCCTCTATAACCTGCTCGACCTCAAGCGCACCATCTGGGAAGGGCCCGAGTTGAAGGCCGGCAAGCACACCATCGTCTTCGACTTCAAGTCCGACGCTCCGGGTTTGGGCAAGGGCGGCACAGGTGTGCTGTCCGTGGACGGCAAGGAAGTGGCGCGCAAGTCCGTGGAGCACACGACTCCGATTACATTTCCCGAGGATGAAAGCTTCGACGTCGGTATGGACACCCGTACCGGCGTCGCGCTGCTGGAGTATCGATACGATCCTCCGTTCAAGTTTACCGGCAAGCTCAACAAGCTGACGTTCAAACTCGAACCGGAACAACAGACGGACGCGAAACGCTAGTGGTGCCGCGGGGCGATGAAAAAAGTACTCATTTTCGCTGCTGTCGCCGAAGCCGCGACCGGGTTGGCATTGCTGGTTGCACCGTCGCTTGTCGGGCAACTGCTGCTCGGCGAGGAATTGACCGGCGTTGCCGCGACGGTTGGACGCGTGACCGGCATTGCCCTGGTTGCATTGGGATTCAGCTGCTGGCCCGGCCCGCCGCTTGCCGGCATGCTGATCTACAGCGCGGCGGTCACGCTGTACCTCGCTTATCTGGGTTTTGTGGAGGGATTGACCGGCGTGCTGCTGTGGCCCGCGGTTGTTCTGCACCTGGTCCTTTCAATCCTGCTCGGCCGCGCCGTGGTGAGACAGCTTCCCCAAGGGCCAATTGGTACGGCAACCGCGGTCAGGCACCATGCCGACAGCGATTAGCCGGCGCGCGGGGTCGTCTTTGTTTATGCAGGGTCAATTCAGGATGTTTCGCCGTGTTGATCAGGACCGGTCGTGTCCGTGACAGGAAGGAAGACTGAGATGAAAAAGCAACTCGTTTTGCTGTTGCTGGCCGCGCTGATCGGCGCAACGGCTGTTCCTCAGGTTCTGGCCCAGCAGACCACCGGCACGCCGGGTTCGCCCGGCGCGACGACGGCGATCGACGGCACGCAGTTGCCGCCGCCCGATCCTAAATTCGGCGGCGTGATCAGGGACGGCGCCCTGCAATCGAAACCCTGGTGGGCGCCGCGTGTCGTGCCGCCGAAAAGCGCTCCGAACGTGTTGCTTATCATCACCGACGATGCCGGCTTCGGCGTGCCGAGCACGTTCGGCGGTGTTATTCCGACGCCGGCCATGGACCGCATCGCGAATGAGGGCCTGCGCTACAACCGCATGTTCTCCACCGCGTTGTGCTCGCCGACGCGCGCTGCGCTGATCACCGGGCGCAATCATCACTCGGCGGGCTTCGGCGTGATCTCGGAGCAGTCGACCGGATTCCCCGGCTACAACAGCATCATCGCCCGGGACAACGCCACGATCGGACGGATCCTGCTTGAGAACGGCTACGCGACTGCGTGGTTCGGGAAGGACCACAACACGCCGTCTTTTGCCGCCAGCCAGGTCGGGCCGTTCGACCAGTGGCCGACCGGCATGGGCTTTGAGTATTTCTACGGCTTTGTCGGCGGCGACGCCAACCAATGGCAGCCGAACCTGTTCCGCAATACCACGCAGATTTTTCCGTTCGAGGGAAAGCCGGCCGGCACCTGGAATCTCGTCACCGCGATGGCTGACGACGCCATCGATTACATGACGCGCATGCACCAGATCCAGCCGGACAAGCCGATCTTCATCAAGTACGCGCCCGGCGCCACGCACGCGCCGCACCACCCGACGAAGGAGTGGGTGGACAAGATCAGCGCCATGCACCTCTTCGACGAGGGGTGGAACAAGGTGCGCGAGCGCATCTTCGAGAACCAGAAGCGGCTCGGCGTGATCCCGAAGGACACCAGGCTGTCGCCCTGGCCGAAGGAAGTGCTGAAGGAATGGGATCAGCTCACCGCAGAGGAGAAGAAGCTCTTCATCCGCCAGGTCGAAATCTTCGCCGCCTACGCCGCCTACAACGACCATGAGATCGGGCGCGTGATCCAGGCGTTCGAGGACCTGGGCAAACTCGACAACACGCTGATCATCTACATCAACGGCGACAACGGCACGAGCGCCGAGGGCGGACCGCTCGGCACGCCGAACGAGGTCGCGTTCTTCAATGGCCTGAACCAGTTGCCAGTCAGCGTGCAAATGAAATTCTACGACGTCTGGGGCACGGAGCAGACCTACAACCACATGTCGGCCGGCTGGTCATGGATGTTCGATACGCCGTTCTCCTGGTTCAAGCAGAACGCGTCGCAGCTCGGCGGGGTCAACCAGAACATGGTGGTGTCGTGGCCGGCGCGCATCAAGGACAAAGGCGGCCTGCGCGAGCAGTTCGTTCACGTCATCGACGTCGTGCCGACGATCCTCGAGGCCGCGGGTATTCGCGCACCCGAGCTCGTCGACGGCATCAAACAGAAGCCGATCGAGGGCACAAGCTTCGCCTATACCTTCGACGCGAAGAACGCCAAGGCGCCGTCGCGCCACAAGACGCAATACTTCGAGATGATGGGCCAGTGGGCGTTGTATCACGAGGGCTGGTTCCTCAGCACCAAGGTCAACCGCGCGCCGTGGGAAGCGTTCGGCCCGGCAAATCCCGATCCGCTCAACAACCAGGTGCTCGAGCTCTTCGATCTCAACAAGGACTTCAGTCAGAGCGAGAATGTCGCCGCGAAGAATCCGCAGAAGGTCAAGGAGATGAAAGAGATGTTCATCGCCGAGGCCAGGAAATACCAGGTTTTCCCGATGGACGCGTCGGTTGCGGCACGCATCGTTGCGCCACGCCCGAACATCACCGCCGGGCGCAGGGAATTCGTCTACACCCGGCCGATGACTGGCCTGCCGCAGGGCGACTCGCCGCTGCTGCTCAACACGTCCCACACCGTCACGGCTGACATCGAGGTGCCGCAAGGCGGGGCCGAGGGCATGCTTCTCACCTCCGGCGGCCGTTTCGGCGGCTACGGCTTCTATCTTCTGAAGGGCAAGCCGGTCTGGCTGTGGAATATGGTCGATCTTGAGCGCCTCAAATGGGAAGGCCCCGACGCGCTCACGCCCGGCAAGCACATTGTCGAGTTTGACTTCAGGTACGACGGCCTCGGCGCCGGCACGCTGGCGTTCAACAATTTCTCCGGTGTTGGCCGGCCCGGCACCGGCACGCTGAAGGTCGACGGCAAGACCGTCGCCACCAAAACGATGGAAAAGACCCTGCCGATGATCCTGCAGTGGGACGAGAGCTTCGACGTCGGCTCCGATACCCTGACCGGTGTCAATGATGCCGACTACAAGCCGCCTTTCGCTTTTACCGGCAAGATCAATAAAATCACGCTGACCGTCGACCGGCCCAAGCTGTCGCCGGAAGATATTGCGAAGCTCCAGCAGGCGCAGCGCAACAACAAGATGAGTGAATAGACCGCCGGTGATTCAGATCGAGGACAGGCTGGTACTGCATTCTCTTTTGCAGCACCCGGAAACACGAACGGAGCCTGGCTTTACAATGATCGCGCATGACGCATGAGACATGCATGTTCCCTTTGGTCCAATTGCAGGGCTTGCTGTAGTTCCCTCATCTGGAAAAACTGTTTGGCATCTTTGGGAGCATCATTATGAACGTCACGCGTCGTCATGCCCTGGCCGCCGGTCTCGGCACTGCCTTTTCCGCCTTGAGCTTTTCGTCCCCGCACGCGGAGTTTGAAGGCCCGCTCCTGGGCCTGGTCGAGGGAGGTGAGGAGTTCTGGCTGGCGAGCGATGCCTACATCTACGGTTATCCGCTGGTGACGATGGAAATGACCCGCCGGGTGGTCACCAACGTGCCGGCGGTAGAGGGCACGCGCGGCCCGATGGGCCAGTTCATCAAGCTACGTCAGTATCCCAACGCATCGTTCCGTGATGTGACGGCACCGAATGCGGACACCCTGTACACGACGGCATTCATCGATGTCGGCAGGGAGCCGTGGGTTCTCAGCATTCCGGACATGAAGGACCGTTATTTCCTCTTTCCGATGCTCGACGGCTGGACCAACGTGTTTCAGGTGCCGGGCAAGCGCACGACGGGAACAAAGGCGCAGACCTATGCAATCACCGGCCCGGGCTGGAAGGGCACGCTCCCGGCCGGCGTCAAGGAGTACAAGTCGCCAACCAGCATCGTCTGGATCCTCGGACGCATTTATTGCACGGGAACACCGGAAGACTACGCCGCGGTGCATGCGCTCCAGGATCAGTGCAAATTGGTGCCGTTGAGCGCGTACGGCAAGGCGTATACGCCGCCTGCCGGCACGGTTGATTCCTCGATCGATATGAAGACGGCGGTGCGTGAGCAGGTCAACCGGATGGACACGGTCGCTTACTTCGCGTTGCTGGCAGACCTGATGAAGAAGAATCCGCCTGCTGCGGCAGACGCGCCCGAACTCGCCAAATTTGCGAAGATCGGCCTTGTCGCGGGCAAGGACTTCGATGCGAGCAGGCTGAAAGCGGATTTTGCAAAGCGTGTCCCGCAGGTCTCCGTCGACCGCATCATGCTTCAGTTCAAGGTCAACAAGGCGGTGAAGGACGTCAACGGCTGGGCATTCGATACGGCGACCGGAATTTATGGCACGGATTATCTCAACCGCGCCCTGGTCACGGCCATCGGATTGGGCGCGAACCGTGTGCAGGATGCCGTTTATCCCACGTCGCTCAAGGACGCCGAGGGCAGGGAATACAACGGGGCGAACACCTATGTCATGCACTTCCCGAAAGGGCAGCTGCCGCCTGTCGGCGGCTTCTGGTCCCTCACCATGTATGACGCAAACTATTTCTTCGTCGCGAACCCGATCAATCGTTACTCGATCAGCGCGCGGCAGAACCTGAAAGCCAACGCGGACGGGTCGGTTGATCTCTACATTCAAAACCGGTCGCCCGGCCCCGACAAGGAAAGCAACTGGCTTCCCGCGCCGGCAGGCAAGTTCGTTCTGATGCTGCGCATGTATTGGCCGAACGAAAAATCGCCGTCGATCATCAACGGAACGTGGAAGCCGCCCGCCGTGAAGAAGACCGCGGCGTAAGCGAACCGGGGGGATGCCCTGGAGAGATACTGGTACTGGATTGCCGTTGCAGTGCCGGCCGCCATTCTGCTGGCGGCCGCACTCATTATTTTTGCGACGCTGCCGCCGCGCACGGTGACCATGGCGACCGGCGCCGCCGGCGGCGCCTATCACGAGCTGGGCCTGCGCTACCGGGACATCTTGGCGAGATCCGGGGTCAGGCTGCGGCTGGTCAACACGACCGGCGGTCTCGACAATCTCGCGCGCCTGCGCGACCCCCGTTCGGGCGTGCAGATCGGTTTGATCCAGGGCGGCACCACGACGAAAGAGGAATCGCCGCAGGTCGAGTCGCTCGGCACCATGTTCTTCGAGCCGATCTGGGCGTTTTATCGCAGCGCGATCGGCAGTGACATTCGGGCCTTCCGCGGCGCCCGCGTTTCGGTCGGCCCGGAAGGAAGCGGCGGCCGTGCGCTCGCGCTCGAGATCCTGAAGCGGCTCAAGGTCGACACGGTTGTCCGCGAGCTGCTGCCTTTGTCGCCGCAGGAGGCGGCGGACAAGCTCACGGCAGGCGAGATCGACATTGTCTTCATGGTATCGGGCTGGGATTCGCCGGTGGTACGGCGCCTGATGGAGGCGGATGGTGTCGCCGTCGCCAGCGTGCCGCGGCCGGACGCCTTCGTCGCGCTTTATCCGTTCCTGAACAAGATCGTGCTGCCGGCCGGCGTCGCCGATCTCGCGGCCAACCGGCCGCCAGCCGACACCGTGCTGCTGGCACCGAAAGCGAGTCTTGCGGTGCGCAGCGATCTGCATCCGGCCATTCAGTATCTTCTGCTCAACGCCGCGGTGGAGATTCACTCGCCGGCCGGAATATTCCAGAAGGCCGGCCAGTTTCCCGCGGCGGAAGCCGTCGACCTGCCGCTCAGCGAGGAAGCGCTGCGCTTCTACAAGAGCGGCCGGCCCGTTCTTCAGGCGTATCTTCCGTTCTGGATGGCGGCGCTGGTGGAAAGATTCCTGGTCGTCTTCGTTCCGGCCCTCGTATTGCTGTATCCGGCGTTCAAGCTTTTGCCGCAGGCCTATGACTGGCTGATGCAATCCAGAATTCTGCGCCTCTACGATGAGATGAAGTTGATCGAGCGCGATCTGGCGTCGGGTGGCGAAGGTCGGGACGAACTCAGCGCCAGGCTTGATCGGCTCTATCAGAGTGCAAGCGAGCTGCAGCTGCCGGCCAAATATGCCAGCATGCAATATACATTGCGTAGCCATCTCGATATCGTGCGCGACCGCATGACCGCGCGTGAGGCGGGCAAATAGCCCGCACACAGGCCTGCTTTCGGCGGCAAGCGGACATGGCCGCCTCCGGCGACCGCCTTCTTTTTGTATGCTAATTTGAACTGTGCCATGTCCCGAGCTTGGGGATGGACATGAGGCGACGAGAGTTCTTCGGTTTTGTCGGTAGTGCGGCGGCCTGGCCGTTGGTAGCGCAGGCGCAACAGCCTGTTCTGCCAGTTGTCGGTCTGCTGCGTGGCACGGAAATCGCAGACTCAATTATTGCTGCGTTTCGCCGGGGGTTGAGTGATTCCGGCTATACCGACGGCAGGAATGTCATAGTCGATATTCATTTGGCGGCGGGCACGCGAGACCCAATGTCGGAGCTGGCCGCTGATTTGGTTCGGAAGCGAGTATCAGCGATCGTCGCCAATACCAATGCGACACCACATGCGATTGCGGCAACAAAGAGCATTCCGATTGTCTTTGTGACCGGTAGTGACCCTGTCGCAGCGGGCTTCGTTCGGAACCTGAATCATCCAGGCGGCAATGTAACCGGTGTAAGCTTTTTCAGCGAACCATTAGGCTCCAAGCGGCTTGAAGTTCTGCATGAACTCGTACCCAGGGCTGAAACCGTTGCTCTACTGGTCGATCCTGATTTTTTCGGTGCCGAGACGGAATTGCGTGAGCTTGATATGGGTGGTCAGGCTCTCGGACAAAAAATTCTGGTCTTCAAAGCGCGTAACGATCAGGAGATTGACGCCGCGTTTACAGCGATCGCGCAAGCCAAGGTGGGCGCGATGCTCGTGGGCACTGGTGAATTCCTGACAAGCCGGAGCCATCAGATCGTCGGGCTGGCGGCGCTCCATAAGATTCCCGCAATCTACGTCCGGCGCCAGCATACGGAGGGTGGTGGGTTGATCAGCTATGGCGCCAGCAACACGGATGCTTATCGCCGTGCCGGCGTCTATGTCGCTCGCATACTAAAAGGCGAGAAGCCGGGCGATCTTCCGGTTGAATTGCCGACCAAGTACGAGTTGGTCATCAACCTCAAGACTGCCAAGGCACTCGGTCTTACCGTGCCGGCATCGCTACTCAACCGAGCCGACGACGTGATCGAGTGACCCCCGATCAGAGAAGGGGACATGGGCGTTGCACCGCAGATGTCCCCGGTTATCCATAACGGACGCGCGCCCCGTTAAGGTTTATTTCTCACCGTAAACACGCCATTCAGTTGAGCAGCGGTGGTGCGTGCATAAGCTGCGGCCCCGAACGACGGGTCCGCTATGCCACGCACGATCGAAAGTTCGTTGCACGCTTTCCGCGTGCAAGCCACGACGCAAAGACCTCCCTACGAGGAGGTCTGGCATCTGTGGCGGGTGCTCATTCCGAGACGTTCGATCACCGACCGCCTGGTGTGGGGCACGGTCCTGCGCCGCCGCGACGATGACCGGTGGATCTACAGGCACTACATCGAAGGCATCGACGGGACGGCACCGCCCGTGCTGATGCAAAAGCCTGCTGACGGACGGCGCCCATGAAGACTGCTCGATTGCGGACAGGGACCCTCGTCTCACTGGCCGGGCTGGCTGCGCTCATCATGCTCTCCGCCGACGTTCGGCAAATGCATTTCTGGTCGCAGGGCACGCATTGCGACGACGGTGATCTCGATGGTTGCAATGCCGTGACCGAGCCTGCTCCGCCGCAGCCACCGGTCGCTGCCCGGCAAAGCCGCAAGCCCGACGCCAACGGCAATGCTGCCGGTTTTGTCATTTCATCCAGGACCGGTGCGCGTGCACGCGTGGGCATCCGTTATGCCGCGCGCTTCCAGGCCTATATCGATGATCTCGAAAACAATCACGGCGCGCGCGTGCTGTTCATGGGCGGTATCCGGCCCGGCAGCTGTTCACGTTCCAGCGAGCATCCGTGCGGAAAGGCGCTCGATGTGTGCCAGCTTCGGCGCGGCGTGGTCGATTCACGCTGCAAATTGCCGGGGCGGGCTGCGCTGGGCCGGATCGCGGCCTCGCACGGCCTGTTCGAAGGCGGGCGCTGGTGCAATTCCGACTATGGGCATGCGCAGGTCGACGTGACGCGGGCCTGCGGGGAATCCCGCAACCGCATCGCGCGGAAAAACCCGGTCGAGCAGGGGCAATTGGCGCAAAACATGCCCGCGCTCGGAGCCGCTTATTGATGCATTGTACGCCGGCGACGTCCGGGATCGGTCAATGACCGGATCGATCCAGCGACGGTGTACGAGTTCGTACGGCCCCTAGTAG
>DASSRJ010000077.1:0-5740 GCA_035701845.1 Pseudolabrys sp.
ACCACTCCCCAAAATTCGCGTACTTTGGCTTTTACCTGCGCGGTTTCGCGGCCCAGCACCTTGTAAATCAGGCCAGCGTCGTTGGGCAGCCGACACGCACCGAATGCCACGCCGCCTGCAAGGTCGACATCGGCCTGCACGCGCTCCTGAATACGATCCGCTTTGTCCTTGGGCGTGCACAGGATCACGTTGCCGAAAACATCGAACGAATCCATCACACCGGTTTGCCGCATTGAATATCGCTGCGGGTCGATGATCAGCTTTTCAGTGAACAGCAGCTGACCGTCCGGGCGAGAACCGGCGACGGCGATCGATAACAGTGTGGCGCCAAAACATTCGTCCGGATGATGATGCTTCCGGCCCCCTTGAATGATCTCCGAAAAGAGCAGCGTTGCCGAAGCCGGAATACAGATCCGGGTATCGCTGAGGTAGCGTGCTCGCCGGTGCGGAATCAGCGGATCGGGAAGCAGTTCCAGATAGGATTCCTCGCCAAGCGTTATCGCCTGCGTCTGTGCCGCATAATTGGCATCCATCGTGTGAATCTTGGTCGCGGATTGCGTGGTCACATGCGCCTGTGCGCGCGGTCCGAGCGCGATCTCGAGCGCAAGGCGGTCGCCCTGCAAGAGACAACCGGTTGTGGTGATCATGAATACATGGGCAAACCCCGGCACACCGTCGTCACAGTAGAGCGCACGTTGAGCCATGTACGGCGCGCGCCGGTCAAGGTCCGCCAGGATCGTTTGCTGACCGCGCAATTCGAAGCCGAGACGCAGGAAGCCCGTTTTGCCCACCGTGCCGCTTTTCATCTGCGCCGGTTCGTCCTGAAACGACGCAAATTCCCTAGCCGATGCACCAAGAGCCTCGGCGGCATGCAAGGTCGAGGCGGCCGACGACGTCACGCCGACCTCTTTCGCGGCAACTCGAGGTCGAACAGCAAGTCCTGCACTATGAGATCGACGAGCGCGGGGACTCCCTCGCCGGTCTTGCAATTGGTGAACAGGAACGGCTTGCTGCCGCGCATAAGGTGCGAATCTCTTTTCATGACGTCGAGGCTCGCACCGACGTGCGGCGCGAGGTCAGTCTTGTTGATGACCAAAATGTCCGACTGAGTGATCCCCGGCCCGTTCTTGCGCGGGATCTTGTCACCCGCAGCAACGTCAATCACGTAGATAAAATAGTCGACCAGCGCCGGTGAAAACGTCAGTGTGAGATTGTCGCCGCCGCTCTCGATCAATACGACGTCGCTGTCGGGGAAACGTGCTTCCATCTCTTCGACCGCGGCAAGATTCATGCTCGGATCCTCGCGCACTGCCGTGTGCGGACACGCGCCGGTCTCAACTCCGAGGATCTTCTCCTGAATCAGAACGCCCTTGAGCGTTCGCTGCACCTGCTTTGCATCCTCCGTGGTCACCACGTCGTTGGTTATGATGAGTACCTTTATGCCGAGATCGAGGAGTCGCGGCGTGATTGTCTCTACAATCGCCGTCTTTCCGGAACCGACCGGCCCGCCCACGCCAATACGTACGATTTTCTTTCTCGACATTCGAATTCCAATCCATTCAACTCATGAACAGCCGCACATGCGCCTTGGCGTGAACGGCTGCGAGGATTTCGGTGAGTGGCGCATAACCCGCCATGTCCGACAGGCGCGCTTTGGCAGCGGTCTGGTAGTCCGCGTCCACGCGGGCATTGAGATCATAGAGAATGCGTTGCGTGTCCATGTGGCTGATCCGCATCAGCCGGAGCGATGCGCCGAGGATCATCGCCGCCACCCCGTATTGATGAACAACAAACGCTTCCCTGGCAGAAAGATTCTGTACTGCGAAATTGATCGCCAGCGACACCGGGTAACATCCGGGCGTCGTGCCGGCTTCGATGTATTCGTACCACCTTCGCAGAAACGGATGATCGATGACTTGCAGTCCGATCTCGGTGAACTTCTTGCCCATACGAATTGTCATTGTCCGCGTCTCTTCAGAGAGCTTGCGTGCGAACACGACCTTGTCGACCTTGACGAGCGCATCGATGTCAGCCGCGGTCGCGGCGTTGTGCGCGGCAATCAGGGCGATTCCGTCGCCACGTGCCGCCTGTTCCACCGCGGTGCGTGCGTAGGCTGCAAGAGTCGCGATATCCACAACGAGGCCTTTTTGAATCGCGGATTCCAGGCCACTCGAAAACGAAAACCCTCCGATCGGGAACATTGAGTCCCCGAACTGCAGCATCCGGGCGAGAAGCGCCGCCGTCCGCGGACCGCCGGCACGTTCACTTTGTATTGTCATCTGCAAGACCTGCCGGCGATCCATGGAAATGCACGTGATCGCCGGAATGGCCATGACTATGCGCGTGGGGACGGATTGGGGAGCGGCTGTGCACGTGCCCCGTTTCGGTATCGACTTCCGCATAAGTATCATGCGCGTGAGAATGCGCCTGGCCTTCGGCACCACCGAAGAGCCGGCGCGATTCATGTGGCGCGAGATAGGGAACAACCTCGCTGCCCGGCACAAACTCATAGCGAATGTCTTCGAAGCGATGCGTGTTCATGACGGAGGCCATGACCTTGCGGTCGACGGTCAGTGGCACATAGACATGACCGTCTTTGACGAGCGCGGGCCAGTGCTGGTTGCCGAGCGCGTGCCCCAATTCCAGGCAGGTACGCATCGCAATCTCGGGTGCGAGACGTGCCAAGCCGTCCAGATGGATGATCATGACTTCGCGCAGGCGTATCCGCACCGCGATGCCAGTCGCCTTGCTGGCTTCCCAGACCAATATGTCGCCATCGCGCATGACCGTCCCACGATCAAGCGCGACGGCAAGCTCGGTTCCCCTGGCGGTCTTTTTTCGGAAGCGATTTTTCTGCGCCTCCCACTGATCCAGTTCAAGAATGTCGATACTGGCCCCGGACAATCGCTTCGCCCATTCGCGATCGTTGACGTTGCCGAGAACTGTTTCAATGATGACCATGGGATACTTCCTAGCTAAAGAAGTATTTCTGGTTGAGCGAAACCACCTTTAACGGCGGAACTGTTGCATGCACTCCATCGACGGTGACAGCAAATGTTTCCGGATCCACTTTGATGTCTGGAGTACCGGAATTGCGGACCATGTCACGTTTGCGAACCTTTCGGATATTCTTGACCGGGATCACCTTGCGCTTGAGCCCCAAACGCTTCTGGATTCCGGCGGCGTGCGCTGCGCCGGAGACAAACGTAATACAGTTCCTTGACAGTGCATCGCCAAACGCGCCGAACATCGGCCGGTAGTAAACCGGCTGCGGCGTCGGCAGCGACGCATTCGGGTCGCCCATGAGTCCCCAGCTGATTTGCCCATTCTTGATGACGAGTTTGGGCTTGGCGCCGAAAAAAGCCGGCTCCCATAGGACCAGGTCCGCGACCTTTCCGACCTCGACCGAGCCCAGGACCTTCGAAATACCGTGCGATATCGCAGGATTTATCGTGATCTTGGCCACGTAGCGCAGCACGCGGAAATTGTCATTCCCGGGCGCATCCTCCGGCAGCTTGCCGCGGCCGGTCTTCATGGCATCGGCGGTCTGAATCGCGCGCAGCCAGCATTCCCCGATCCGTCCCATAGCCTGCGAGTCGCTGGAGAACATGGAAATCACGCCCATGTCCTGCAGAACATTCTCGGCGGCTATTGTCTCGGCCCGGATGCGGCTCTCAGTGAACGCTACGTCGGACGGAATATCAGGACTGAGATGGTGGCAGACCATGATCATGTCGTAGAGCTCGGCCTGCGAATTGATGCCGTAGGGAAGCGTCGGATTTGTTGACGATGGCAGAACATTTGGCAGCGCGGAGATCCTGATGATATCAGGGGCGTGCCCACCGCCAGAACCTTCCGTGTGGAACGAATGGACAGTACGTCCCTCGAAAGCATCGATCGTGTCTTCGACGAACCCGGATTCGTTCAGTGTGTCGGTATGGATGCAGACCTGCACGTCCATATCGTCCGCCACGGTGAGCGCGGAGCGAAGCACGGCCGGAGTGGTCCCCCAGTCTTCGTGACATTTAAAGCCCACCGCACCGGCCTCGATTTGCTCCGCCAGCGCGGCCTTGCCGTGTCCGTGCCCCTTTCCAAGGATGCCGACGTTGACGGGCCAGCCCTCGAAAGATTTCAGCATCATCTCGATGTTGCCCGGGCCCGGCGTGACGGTCGTCGCGTTGGAGCCATCTGACGGACCCGTTCCCCCGCCGATCAACGTCGTCGTTCCGTTGGATAAAGCGGCCTCTGCCTGTTGAGGCGAGATAAAATGAATATGGGTGTCGATACCGGCCGCGGTCAGAATTAAATGCGAGCCCGAGATCGCATCCGTCGCGAGACCAAGCTCCAAGCCCGGCGTCACGCCATCCATGGTCTGCGGATTGCCGGACTTGCCGATGCCACAGATGAGCCCGTCCTTGACGCCGACATCGGCTTTGACCACGCCTTGCACCGCATCGATAATTGTGACGTTGGTTATGACAAGGTCAGGCGCCCCGGCCTTGCGCGTTAACCGGTTGTCCATGCCCATGCCTTCGCGCAGGCTCTTGCCGCCGCCGAACACAATCTCGTCGCCAAGTCGGCCGCGCAGGTCGCGCTCGATCTCGACAAACAACCCGGTATCGCCCAATCGAATGCGATCGCCGACCGTTGGACCAAATAAATTGACGTATTCACTACGGGAAATCGTGGCCATGGGGCGTCCCTCAATTCACATACACTGCTTCAGGCAATTCAGGACTTCGAGGTGGCCGAGCGGAACCCACGCTTGCTCGCCAATTTCACGGCCTTGGACTTCCGAGCAGGTGCATCTTTACCCGCCGTCGGGCCGTCGACGAGATTGTTGAATCCGAAAACGGCCCGCTTACCGCCAAACGGCACCAAAGCGACCTCGCGCTCATCGCCGGGCTCAAATCGCATGGCGGTCGACGACGGAATGTTGAGGTGGAGGCCAAACGCCGCCGCCCGATCGAACTCCAGAGCACGGTTGACTTCAAAAAAATGGAAATGTGAGCCGATCTGCACCGGACGATCGCCCGTATTGCGCACGGTAAGCTTCGTCACTTGTTTTTTTTCATCGAAAGTCACCGGATCGGGGCTGCAAACATAACCACCGAGAGGCACGTCCTCCGACGCCGGGTCGACTTTTGACGAAAGGGTTGGAAAGGTCTTGGCCGTGGCCATAGCAATCTCCAGTCGCGCGCTACTGTATCGGCGTGTGAACGGTTACCAGGCGGCTGCCGTCGGTGAATACCGCCTCGATTTGCACCATCGGGACCAGGTCCGCGACGCCGTCCATGACGTCGTTCTTGGTCAGCGCAGAGCGCGCATCCTTCGTGACTTCTTCGATGGTTTTACCCGCACGGGCACCGTCAAGGGCGACCGCCGAGATTACAGCAACAGCTTCGGGATAATTGAGTTTCAGGCCTTTATTTTTTCGCTTCAATGCAACTTCGGCCATCATGTAGATGAGCAGCTTGTCGAACTCTCTCGGAGTTAGCTGCATTTTGTTACTCCCTTCCGCGCAACCCGAAACACAGCGTCGTTGTTCCTCGACGCTTGATCAAACGATGCCCGCCAACACGGCAATGCCAACCAGCGTCATTGCTCCACCACCCGCTTGAATCAAGCACCGGCTCAAAGTCCGCCGTTGCAAGAGCAGCCCAAGTCCTGCGCCCGCACTCAGCAGCAAAGCCGTCGCGATGAGAAAGCCCGCGGCAAATGACAGGCCTGCTGCTCCATC
>DASSRJ010000078.1:0-10817 GCA_035701845.1 Pseudolabrys sp.
TATGTCCTTGCCTTGTCTCGAAGGCCGCACCCTTGACCTCGCGGCCAACCGAGGGCGTGTGCAACGTGCCGATCGCGTTCCACATTGAAAATGGCAAGTACGGTGACATTGCCCTCGACGGCCTCAATGTTGCGCTCGCGATCCATACGCCTGGGCCGATGGCGGACGGGAACTGGTCGGTGGCTGCCTATATCGATCAACGCGCCGACGACAAGCAGACCGAGGCACTGGGTACGATCTTCACCGGCGCTGCCGGCGGACCCATGGCGGCGTTTGCGCCACTGATCAGCAAGAATCTCGGAGTGAAGAAGGTCCCGATCACATACCGCGTCGCGGGTAAGACCCGGTCCGCGGAAATCCCGGGCATCCTGCACATGTCTGTCGATCCGCTGCCGACCGCGCATCCGAGCGGCGAGATGTGGGCGAACACCGGCCATCCGGTCAATCCCGAGAAGCTGGCATTCGCCATGGGGGCGGCGGGGAATACCTTTAGCGATCACGGCATGCGTTGGGATAATTCCGGCAAGAACGGCCACTATGCGCCGATCCGCTGGTCAAATCAGTCGTGACGCCGTGAAATGACCCGTCGGCAAGGCCGACGACATTCGTAACAAATGAGCGATAGCGCATTGGAAACGATGCTGCGACGAGACCGCGCGCTCATCGCCGGCGCACTCGGCGTGATCGTCGTGCTGGCATGGGGCTACGTGCTCTGGCTTGCCGCCGACATGGACATGGGTGGCATGGACATGGCCGGGTTCCGCATGATCCCGGCCGGCATGGGGCTCATGGCGCCGGCGAACGCGCCATGGGGAGCGATCGAGTTCGCGTTCGTGTTCATGATGTGGGCGGTGATGATGGTCGGCATGATGGCACCCTCGGCGGCACCCATGATGCTCATGTACGCCCGCGTGGGTCGCCAGGGGAGGGCTGAGGGCAAGCCGCTCGCCGCGACAGGCTGGTTTGCTGCCGGCTATTTCCTGACCTGGACCGGTTTTTCGCTGGCAGCGACCTTGGTCCAGTGGATGATCGATCGGGGCGCTTTACTCGATTCCCGGATGGCAAGCGCCAGCAACGTGCTCGGAGGTGTCGTGCTGATTGCGGCGGGCGTCTACCAATGGACCCCGCTCAAGGACACCTGTCTCGCCCAATGCCAGTCACCGCTCCAGTTTCTGATGCGCCACGGCGGCTTTCGTGGCGATGTACCTGGCTGCCTGCTGCTGGGGTTTCGGCACGGTGCCTATTGCGTCGGCTGCTGCTGGATGCTGATGGTGCTTCTGTTTGTGGGCGGGATAATGAACGTGCTTTGGGTTGCGCTCCTGGCGCTCCTTGTCCTTCTGGAGAAGCTGACCCCGTTCGGGCGATGGGTCGCGCGTGGTGCCGGCGCTGCCTGCGTCGTCGCGGGTGCCTGGATGTTGTTGTCTTCGCTACAGTGATGTCCGCGCGGCAAAAACCGGGAGCCCTACGATAAGTGGCTCACGCGTTTGCTCGGCGTCCAATTTCTGCTTTCGAGGAGCGGACACGGCAACTGGTTGGCGTCAGGTCTGTTTTTGACCTTTGCGACAATTCGTCTCTGACCAATATTGCTTGTCGAAGGATATGCTTACAACCGACGGTCCTCCGGAGAAAAATGTCGGTCAAAGGGGGCAATCATCAAATGGCGGATCAATGGGTCTTCAAGAGTGAAACATACGATAACTGCAACTGCGCAATGAACTGCGGTTGTCAATTCAACCTCCCAAGTACCCATGGCTTTTGTCAGTCCGCATTCATTGGCCACCTCGTCGAAGGCCATTTCAACGATACCCCGACCACAGGACTGAGTTGGGCGGCGCTTTACAAGTGGCCGGGCGAAATCGCCGATGGACGCGGCAAACGTCAGATCATCATCGACGAACGTGCGGATGAAGCTCAGCGGTCTGCACTGGAAACCATCATCTCAGGCGGAGCCTGCGAGCCGTTAAGTAATCTCTTCTCCGTTTTCGCGTCCACGTGCTCGGAATTTTGCAGGACCTTGTTTCTACCGATCGATCTCGAAGCCGACCTTGAAGAACGGACTGCGAGAGTTGAGATACCGGGTATCTTGGAGAGCCGGGCTGCTCCAAAGATCAATGAATTCACTGGTGAGCCGTTCCACATTGCACTTGCGCGGCCGAGTGGGAGCTTCGAGTTCACCTATGCGGAGCTTGGTCTGGGCACGACGTCGGTAACGGGCGATATGGAGATGGCGTTCGGGAAGTCATGGGCCCATTTTTGTATTCATCACTTCAATCAGGACGGATTGATCCGCGAACGATCGACGCTTACGCGGTGGCTCGGACGGTGATGCAGTGCTCCCAAGATATAGGCCACGCTGATTTGGCCAATAGGTGCCACGCCTCCTTTCTGCGCCGGTCAATGATTGCCGATTTTGTGACCGGCAAGGTCGAGAAGCGCTACGGCGTGGCCCTAAAAGGGCGGAACGACCGCTCGCGGCGGTCGCCTCGGTGCAAAAGAAACCGATATGAGCTGACAATTGTGTCCGGTTGACCCAGGCCGGCCGATTAGAGAAGCGGACGATGATTGCAATGCGTGCGCGGCATCGTTATATGGGTGCTGTTCGCGATTGTGCCTGACCTTGTAATTTCGGTCCTAACGGCCCTCCCCAAGACACGCAAAATCCCGGATATGAGAGCCCATGCGAATGGTTCGTATGGGGTAACCACGCCTTTGCGCGCTTTATAAGGAGGCCTTTGATGGCCACAGGTACTGTTAAATTCTTCAATGCCCAAAAGGGCTTCGGCTTTATCGTTCAAGACAACGGCGGCCCCGATGTGTTCGTTCACATTTCGGCGGTCGAACGCGCCGGCATGCATAGTCTCAACGAGGGCCAGAAGCTTTCGTTCGATGTGCAGGCCGATCCGCGCAGCGGCAAGTCCGCTGCCGCAAACTTGCAAGCGGTCTAACGTCCGTTTCGAAGATGGCGCCAGCGCGAAAGCACTGGCGTTTCCTTTACGGCGGGACAGGCATCGGTGTGACACGCACCGGAAAGGTCAGTAGAATAGATCATGTCTTCTGCCGACACGTCCGGTCATTTGACTGCCGGTCTTTGCGAAGACAGGGCGAAAGAGGGCCTGTCCCTGGCGCAGCAGCAAACAGTATCGCGTTCGCAGCGTCTCATGCTGGAGCACATTGCGCAGACATGGTACCGGATTGCCAACAGCCTGCCTGCCAATGATGCATAAATATTCAATCGGCCAGCTGGTGTTCTTCGAAGGGGCGTTCCAGTACAATGCTGCGCGCGGCCAATACAAGATTGTCAGCCTGGTGCCAATCGAGAAAGACAATAAGGTCATTTATCGAATCAAGAATCCGGCCGAAGCATTCGAACGCACCGCAGAGGAATATCAGCTGACGCTCGCGGTCGCGTAATCCTGCTGTGTTTCGCACGCGCGGTGGCGCCGATTCGAATCGGATTGTCTTCGCGTGAGTGCGCCACTCCAGACAAAGGAACATCAATTGCAGGTCTTTGTACGCGACAACAATGTCGATCAGGCTCTCCGTGTGTTGAAGAAGAAAATGCAGCGCGAAGGCGTGTTTCGTGAAATGAAGCAGCGACGCTCTTATGAAAAGCCTTCAGAACGCAAAAACCGGGAGAAGTCCGAGGCGATCCGCCGCGCGCGCAAACTCGCGCGCAAGAAGGCCCAGCGCGACGGCCTCATTCCTCCCGATACGCGCAAGAAGAAGCTGCTGGACGGAAACAAGGCCGGGCAACGTCCGGCGTTACGGTCATCGCCATCATTCTAAAGCGACAGTTCTCCCGGGAGATCGATAATGGACCATCCCGATTTTTCCGTTGTGGTGAAAAACAGGGGCCGCCCGCCAAGCCCCTGGAAATGGGAGATTTATCGCTCGGGCCGGAAGAGCCCGGTCAAACAGTCAGAGATCTATTTCAGCAGTGTAACCGAGGCCAATCGCGCCGGACGGAAGGCACTCAGCTTGTTTCTAAGCGAGTGCCAGGATGAAGTGTCCCCGGAACGAGGATGAAGTGTCCCCGGAACGGTTACCCAAATTTGGTCATTCAAAACCGGCAAATACCTAGCCTGATGTCTGCAGATCACCTGGCCGCAGTCGCAGGCGATGCATCGCCTCGACCGTCAACAAGGGATCTTGCGATGTTGTTGTCAATAATTCATGCAACATCGTCACGATTCCCCGGTCGCCTTTCGATTTCGAGATTTTGGCGTCAAGAACGGTTGCGCGGACCCAGACCGTCTCATCGGGAAACAGGGGCTTTAGCCAGCGAACCTTGTCAATGCCCGGAGAGGGCATGACCGCCTCGTCCCAGAGATGCAATTCGAAGAAGAGCTTGAAACTGAGCGAGAGCGTATGAAATCCTGACGCGACGATACCTGGTAGACCGACCGCCTTCGCTGCGTCGTCGTCGAGATGATACGGGCTGGCATCGAAGCGCTCTGCAAACGCAAGAATATCCGAGCGCCGGACAATGTAACGGTCGGTTTCGAACACCTGACCTGCCTCGAAATCGTCAAAATACATCCTATCCCGCTCCTGTTTCCGCGTGGTGCCCGACGCGAACCTCGGTCGTCCTCTTCCGGCGCCGCTGTTATCTTGAGAGTCTAATAATATATTGAAGATATATGTTATATGATAAAGTCGGAGCGCCCAAGATTGACAGGACCCCATTCATGCGTTTGACGACCTTCACCGATTATTGCCTTCGCGCACTGATGTTCGTCGCCCTTAAGGACGGCGAAATGGCGACGATCGACGAGATTGCTGATCGTTACGCGATCAATCGCAACCACCTTGTGAAAGTTATCTTTCGACTTGGCCAACTCGGCTATCTCGATACCGTGCGTGGAAAGGGAGGGGGAGTCCGGCTGGCAAAGGACCCCGCCAAGATCAATCTCGGGACGTTAATCCGCGCAACCGAGGATGATCTCGTGCTCGTCGAGTGTTTCCAGCAGGACTGCTCGTGCGTCATCGAGCCGGCCTGCGTGCTGAGGAAGGCGCTGCGCCAGGCGCTCGATGCTTTTTTCAGGACCCTCGATAGTTACACCGTTGCGGATCTGATGAAGCCAAGTCGCAACCTCGCGCGGCTGCTGGCCCTGCCGAACTCGTGAGAACCATGACCGACAGGGTACCCCGTCCGCTTTGGGCCATCGTGGCGTCTTTTGTCGCGGTGGCATTCGGGATTGTCACTGTGTTCGTAGGGGGAAGAACCTTGTTTGGCGGTTCGGTTGAAAGGGCCGCTGCGGGAAACATCGTTCCTTTTGTTCTTTGGTTCAATTTCGCCGCCGGCTTTGCCTACATCATTGCCGGCTTTGGGATATTCCGGTGGAAACGTTGGGCAGCGCAACTGTCGGCGGCAATCGCACTCGCAACGGTCACAGTCTTTGGCGCATTGGTTGTCTATATTTTTCTCGGCGGCGCATTTGAGACAAGGACGGTCGCCGCGATGACGATTCGCAGCCTTGTCTGGATCGCCATTGCGGGTGGAATGTACCGAACGTCTGCGATAAATCGCCCTTCGTTTACGCGGTCCGACTGATGACGACCCGCCAGACCTCAGGACCCTTTTCCAAATAGTTCCAACCAAATTTGCCCTGATGCTCGGCCTGGAACTGATAGTAAAGCGGTTTTGGATCGTGATCGTTGACAAGTATGAAAGCGTGCGACGGGTCCAGCTTTTCGAATGTGTTGAAGATCAAGGGATGCCGCTCGCGCGGGATCATCGGGCGCACATCAATAGTCGTATCCACCGACAATTGCGTCTTGGTGTCAGTCATCGTTGCTTGCTTCCAGTGGTTGATTTCGGTGAGCGCTGCCTGCGCTGCAGTGCCGTGGCGAGCCAGTCCCGCAGCAGACCCCGGTCTTCTTTTGCGAAAAGTGCCCGCCGCTTGAGATCTTCGAAGCTGTCGTCTGGATGGCACTGTTCATAATTCGTCCGAACCAGCGATTCGAGATGTCGACGCTCACGCCCGTGCCCTGAAATCGACGGCTCCTGGCCTGATGGGATTGTCTTGGGATTCACGGACGGCTTTCCCCGGCTGGCATATTCGCAGGAGCAGAATCAGGTTGGGAGAGCCCTTCGTCCGGATTCGGGCTGAAGGAAGCGAGTTTGCCGGGAACGCCATCCCATTTCTTCGCATCGGCGGGAGCCAGGCCCCTCGTGGTGATGTTCGGCCATTTCGCCGAATATTCGCGATTGAGTTTCACCCAGTCCTCCAGTCCGGGCTCCGTATCGGGCTTGATAGCCTCAGCCGGGCATTCCGGCTCGCAAACGCCGCAGTCGATGCATTCATCGGGGTGGATCACCAGCATGTTCTCGCCGGCGTAAAAGCAGTCAACGGGACAGACCTCGATGCAATCCATGTACTTGCACTTGATGCAATTCTCCGTGACGACGTAGGTCATGGTTCTGCTCCGCTGGTAGCCTCCGTCATCCGCAAAATGGCCGCCGGGCCGAAGTGAATCGGCCGGGTGCTACGCGCGCGGATGGATTCCCGGGTCCGCCGCGGATGCGCCAGGGGGCGCATCTGACTGTCCAACACCATGCGGCGTCGCAATCGCCTGATTTTCTTTTCCAGGCGCTTTCCCTCGGGTTTGCCGGCGACGCGCACAATGGCATTGAAGAAAAATGGTCCCATGATGCGTCCGGTTACGCCGCGATTGTCGCAGGCAAGCTCGAGGATGTTGCGAGCCACAGTGGACAGTTTTTTCGATGAAGCACGGGGAGTCAGAATGGCGACTATTGCCTGTTCCACGGCACGCCAGTCGCCCGACGAGATGTGCGTCAGGACGTTGCAGAGATGTCCCTCTGCCCGCAACAAAGCCACCAGCGTGAACGACAGGTCATCTAGCGCGACTGTGAATGGGGCAGGCATATCCATACTCAACGGCTATTTTTTTCTCCGTCCGGCATTCGCTTTCGGGAGGTCGCGACCGGCCGCCGCGCATTCCGATAAGTGCCTGCGACCACGGCGAAAATATCGGAGCGGGTTATCCCAATGTCCTGGAGTTCGGGATCGCTCATCGCCGAAAGATGCACATAGTCACGATGCAACTGGCGCCCGTGAACTATTCCATCGGAGAATTTTTTCAGGGCCCTCAGCATAACGCTCAGCAATCCGCTGTCTGGCCGATGGCTGTGGACTTCGAATGCAGACATCTCGCTCTTCACCTTTATGTCTTCGCACCCTCTCAAGTCCCCTTAGCACCAACATTCTCCTATAAAGATGTATTGTCAATATATCTTTTGGAATATCTTTTGGATGAATTGCACACCGTTGCGAGTTCACAGCTTTGCGACATGCGCCTGCCGGACATGCTCGCGAGGCATATCGAGTTCCGGCCCAGGTTGCTGTTATTGCTTCCGACCAGAACGGCCTAACTGCTTTCACCTGGCCGCATGAGTTTGCGCAACTCCCGCAGGAGGCCGGTTAAGGCGAGCGCCCACGCAACTATCGCCGCCGCGAATACCACCGGCGGCAATGGCGCAAGAAAAGGAAGGTCGAGCGCGTCCGCCATCTGCATTGTTGCTACGGTGTACATGCCCAATGGGAACACCGCTCCCCAGTGCAGCGGATCATAGCGAAACGGGAACCGCTGGATCAGGTGCTGCCACACACCGAGCACGAGCAATATTGGAATCCACCACGTTCCAGTGGCCCAGTAAAAGACGGTAAATCCCTTAAGGAACGGCAGCAGCGAGGCGAGGAAAGGGGCATCCGGTGTGTTCTGCACGAGCTCCGCACCGGCCAGGGTCGAGATCGCCATTGCTCCCATGTTTATCCAGTAGGGAGGCGTCAGGTCGCCAAGCGAGAAGATAAAGAAGGTGTAGCGATAAAAGATGAGCGAGATGATCCAGATATAGAACATCCCGCCCCACAGCCACATCGACAGCGCGAAGAAATTCAGTTCCAGCCGAAGCGGTTGCGGCCAGTCGTGAGCGATCAGTGCCGCCAGGACGGCGATCGATTGAGTGGCGACCACCGCTATCAGCCAGGCACCGGTAAGGCCTTTCTCGAGCGGCGGCTTTTGCCGCTTCACAGTGAGGGCGGTGAAAATCGTGTAGGTCAGGCCGATCCAAAGCGCGGTGCCAAGCGCCAGGAAGACGACGGCCGCCGCAAGACTGCGCGCCATTAGCAGAAACTGGGTGCCAAGAATGCAAGATCCCGCGACCGCGGTGAAGAACCCGGGCCCAAGTTGGTGATCGGTCATGTCGGCATAGAACAGCCGGGGGTAGCGGATTGCGCGTAGCAAGGTCAGCCCCGCCAGCACCGCATAGGCAATCACATTAAAGCCGAACAGGCCGATTGCCAGAATAGAGAGTTGGAAATCCCATGCCGCGATAGAGACGACTCCGGTCGCCATCACCAGCGCAAAATAAGCGGGCGATAGATGTTTCACGGGGGAAGGGCTCGCAGTTTGTCGCGGAGTTAGTCCAATAGTGAAAAATGGCAACGACATGCAACCCCCACCGGTCTCAGACGAGACGCCTGGAAGCTTTATGCAAGACGATGTGGTCAGTCTTGTCGCTCTTGATCTCGCACCAGGAATTCTACCGGCTCGCGTGATGGAAGGCGGGTCACGGGCTGAATATCTCTTTGAGCGAAGCACGTCTTGTACCGGCCAGACGCGGCTCGTACTGTGCCGATTGCATCGGACGATTTGGTGAGCTTTTGGATTCGACTTGGCGCTTCAACGCGACCGCGGTGGGCATCGGCTCCGGCGTAGCGGCATCGCTCTTCTGGGCAGCGGGGTTTGTTGGAGTCCGTCACGGCCTTGATGCGGGGTTTTCGCCGTTTGAGCTCATAGTTCACCGCTTTCTTTGGTCCGGCCTTGCGTTTTTGCCGTTCGTGATCCGCGGCGGCATCAGCGACCTGAACGGAATTGGCTGGGGCCGCGGCATCTTATTGGCCGTGTTCGGCGGCCCTGTGTTCGCGGTCATCAGCTATACGGGATTCATGTTGGTGCCCCTGGGACATGGCGGGGTCATCCAGCCGTCCTGCGCGACCTTGGGCGGACTGTTACTCGCGGCGATCTTGCTGGGCGAGAAGCTTACGGCAGCGCATACCGCCGGCGCGCTTTTCATTGTTGGCGGCCTCGTGGTGATCGGCCTGGAGTCAGTGGCCGCCATTGGCCGCCACGGAGTCGCCGGCGACCTCATTTTTGTCCTGGCCGGGCTTATGTTTGCCGGCTTCGGGGCCCTGCTTCGGCTGTGGCGCATTGCCCCGATGCCGGCGACAATGGTCATCAGCGTGCTGGCGCTCTCCGTCGTTGCCGTCCAGTGGGCGCTTGGGGGCTTCGATCACATGGTCGCACTGGGATGGCGGGAAAACCTCCTCCAGGCCGTGTTACAGGGCGTGCTGGCGGGACCCGCGGCAATTTATCTGTTTGTCCGCTCCATCCAGCTCCTGGGCGTGGCACGCGCGGCGGTCTTTCCTTCGCTGGTCCCGCCTTTCGTGCTGCTCATTGGATGGCTCGCGCTCGGCGAAACCCCGACGACCCTCCAGTTGGCGGGGCTGGTGATCGTATTGTTCGGTTTCCGTCTGGCGCAAAGCACATCCAGATGGTCTTTGCGCCGATCATGGGCTTCGCGCGCGCCGCGCCCCGACTAAACACTCCGAGGACTTTCGCCGAAGGGTTTGGTGCCTTCTGCGACAGACTATATCAGGCGGGACAGAAACCTACGCATCCGGTGAAGGCCACCGACTCACGCGGCCTTGCCGCAGCATTTCTTGAACTTCTTTCCGGAACCGCAAGGACACAGGTCGTTGCGACCGACTTTCGCTGAAGCGCGTTGAGGCTCTCGCTGCGGACCGGCGGTGAACGGCATGGAGACTTGCCGCGGCCCTTTGGCGCGCCAATAGGCCGCGATGGCGAGGACACAATCGGGGATGAAGGCGGCGGCCTCCTCCATGACGGCGTCATCCTCGTCCGGCTCCAGACCGAGCAGCGAGCCGCCATGTTCATCACCACACAGGGCCAGGACCGGGAACAGCAATTGGCTATCCCGTTTGGATTTGAAGAGCCGTTCCCAGGCATCGGCGCGCAGCGTGATCGCCTGCAGGAATCCTTCGGCCCAGCCGAGAGCAATCAGCATGCCGTCGCTGTCGGTCAAGAATACGGGATCGAGGACGCCGTCCTCGATCTGCCGAAGAATCTCGTTGTAGCGGCCCACGATGCTGCCAAGGATTGTCTTGGCTTCGACTTCGTCGGCGAACTCGGGAGCCTCGCCGCCCCAGACCAGCGGCAACCACTCGCTGGGCGGTATGAGTTCGGGCCCGACGGCGATGCCGGTGAGGAAGCCGTCAAGATCGGACAGCATCATGCTCTCCGGCGGCGCACGGTCCGACATCAGAAAATCGTCGAGCGCCTCCAGATCAACGCGGTCGACAGCAATCTCATCGGCAAGCTTCTGGGCGAACATGGGGCTCTCCCGGACGTGCCCCGCATCATGCCATGTGGTTAAGGCGCGGTCAGGCGGCTTGTCGCTGCGATCCACACCATTGAACAACTGATTCGCGGCTTGCGAGGTAATCGCGCCCGGACCGGTGATGTATCCGGCACTGCCTCTGATCCGGGTGTTCGATGGGTTGGGCGGACTACTCGACCTTGATTCCGGCCCTGGTGATGACGCCGCGCCACATCGCCGTTTCGTCGGCGATGCGTTTCTGAAGCGCTGCAGCGCCGTCAGCAGCAACGTCAACGCCGACGGCGCGCAGACGCTCGCGCGTGTCCGGCGTCGTAAGCGCGGCAATTGTGGCGCGTTCCAGTTCGGCCCGGATTGGCTCCGGTGTCGCCTTCGG
>DASSRJ010000079.1:0-73693 GCA_035701845.1 Pseudolabrys sp.
CTCGCCGCCCGAAAGCGTCCCGGCGGCCTGATTCCGGCGCTCCAACAGCACCGGAAACATTGCATAGACACGATCGAGATTTCGTTCGCGCCCGGCATGCGCACGCGGCACCAAGGCCCCCATCGCAAGATTTTCAGCGACAGTGAGCGTCGGGAATACCTGCCTTCCTTCCGCAACCTGGCCGATACCGAGATTGCAGACCTTGTAGCTCGGCCATCCGGTTATGTCCGTGCCCCGGTACAGGATCCGGCCGCGCGCGGGCCTGTGCATCCCGGCGATGGTACGGATGAGCGAGCTCTTACCGGCACCATTGGCGCCCACGATCGTGACGATCGCGCCCTGCTCGATCTCGAGCGCGATATTGTCGAGCGCCTGCGCGTCTCCGTAGTAAACATCAAGATTTTCGACGCTGAGCATCAGCCGACGGCCTCCGCGCCGAGATAAGAGTCGATGACGGCGGGGTTCCGCACCACCGCATCTGGCGTGCCCTCCGCAATCGCCGCGCCGTGATGAAGCACGAGGACCCGTGCGGCGAGCGCCATCACTGCCCGCATGACATGTTCGATCAACAGGATGGTAAGCCCAGTCTCGCGGTTGAGCTCGCGCAGGGTTGCGACCACTCCGTCGACCTCCATCGGCCGCAGGCCCGCCATCACCTCATCGAGCAGAAGCAGTTTGGGATCGGTGGCAAGAGCACGCGCCAGCTCCAGCCGCTTGCGATCGGGCAGCGTGAGCGAAGAAGCCATCTGATTGCGCTTGACGTACAAATCGAGCCGGCGCAGCACGTCGCGGGCGTACTGGCGCGCGTCATCGACGTCGTGGCGATGCAGCAGCGCGCCGATGATGACGTTGTCCTCCACGGTCAGTGCAGGGAATGGCCGCACGATCTGAAATGTGCGGCCGATACCGCGCCTGCAGATCTTGTCCGGGGTGAGACCCTCGATGCGCTCCCCGGAAAATGCAATGTTTCCGGCATTCGGCGCGAACACCCCGGCAATCATATTAAAGAGCGTCGTCTTGCCGGCGCCGTTCGGCCCGATCACCGCAAAGATCTCACCGCCGCCAACGTCAAATGTCACGCTGTCGACCGCCAGCAGGCCGCGGAATTGCTTGGTAACTCCGTTGACTGAAAGGAGCGCGGTCATTTCTGACGCTCCGTCAGGCCGAGCTTGCGCGCGAGCCACGGCCAGATCCCGTCGGGCATGGCCAGAACGACAAGCAGCAGGATGGCGCCGAACACCACCTGCTTGATGCCGGGCACGTCGATGCCGAACGACTCCAGCAGGCTTCGCAAGCCCTCACCGATGATTTCGATCACGAAACTCCCAAGGATGGGACCGAACAACGTGCCGATTCCGCCGGCGATGGGTCCAAGGATGATGTCGATCGAGCGGGAAATATTGAACACCTGCTCGGGAAACAGGTTGTTGTAGTAGAAGGCGTAAATCACGCCGGCAAACGATGTCATCGCGGCGGAGATGACCACCGCGATCATCTTGTAATGAAACGTATCGATGCCGGCAGAGCGCGCGGCTTCTTCATCCTCCCGGATCGCCAGCCAGAAATATCCGATACGGCTTTTCAGCAGCGCGCGGCAAAAGACAAAGGCCAGAACGGTCGCTGCCAGCAACACGTAGTAAAACATCACCGGATGGCCGCGGAGCTGCCAGAGATCGTTATGGGCATATTGCGCCACCGGCAGAAACAGGCCGGACGAGGCATTGGTCCAGCCGAGATGATCGAAGCCGACCCGCGCGAATTCGGCGAACGCAATGGTGAGAATGGCGAAGTAGACCCCGGCAACCCGAAAACGAAATGCGAGGAAGCCGATAAATGCACCGGTGAGCGCCGCGACGGGAATGGCCAAAAGCAAGCCGATCCAGGGGCCAAGGCCAAAATGGACATAAAGCGCCGCCGCTGTATAGGCGCCCAGTCCCACATAGAGCGCATGACCGAGCGACAATTGGCCGGCAAAGCCCATCATGATGTTCCAGGCCTGGCCGGTGAACGCAAAGTACAGGACCAATATCAGTACGGTGAGCACATAGTCGCCGGCGAACAATGGTGCGACGAGAAAACCGGCAAGGAGCGCGCCCAGCAGCAACAAGGCGCGCGCAGGGACTCCGGCGGTCAGCCGCCGGATCATGCCGTCCTCTTTCCCATGATGCCCTGCGGACGGAACAGCAAGACCACAACCAGGATGGCAAAGGCGAACATGCTCTTGGCGGACGGCGTGAATACGAGGCCCGCTATTGCTTCGGTAAGGCCGATCAGGACGCCGCCCACGAGCGCGCCAGGCATCGAACCCAGGCCGCCGGTGATAACGATGACGAAGGCGAGCAAGGTATACGCGGGCCCCGCCGCCGGGGTGACATCGAAGATCAGCAGCAGCATCGGGCCCGCGGCGCCGACGCATGCCGCGCCAAGTGCGAATGTCAGCGCGTAGAGCCGCTTCACATTGAGCCCGACCACCAGCGCCCCGGTGTAATTATCGGCGCAGGCGCGTATCGAGGTGCCGAGCATCGTGCTCCGGAAAAAAATGAACAGTGCGGTAGATACCGCCACCGCGGCAAGCGCGGCATAGGCCTTTGTGGCATCGATGATCAGCCGGCCGAACTGAAAACTGTCAAAGGCGTATGCGACCTGCACATTCTGCGAGCTGGGGCCGAATATAATGAGAAGCCCGTTGACGATGATGATCGCTATCGCGACCAGCAGGAGGAACTGGCTGTGTTCGGGGCGAGTGATGAACGGGTTGATCAGGCCGGCCTGCAGCACATAGCCAAATGCGAACAACACCACCGCGATAGGGACCAGCATCATCAGCGGGTCGAGATGCAACGCCGAAAACAGCGTGACCGCGACGTACATAGCCACGGTCATCATCTCGCCGTGAGCGAAATTGACCACGCGCACGACGCCGAAGATCACCGACAGACCGAGCGCCATCAGGCCGTAGACAAGGCCGGTCAGCAAGCCGCTGACGGCGACATTGAGATAGACATCAAGCGGCACGGATGAATCCTGATAAGCAATAATCCGGCCGCCGGGTCTGGCGGCCGGAGCGCAGTCAAAGCGATGCTTGTCAGCCGCGCTTGTCGTAGGGCTTCAGCGGCCACTCCGGTTTTGCATTGGCCGCCTCTTTCGGCGCCAGCGTCACCAGCTTGCCGCCGCGATTCTGGATCGCGGAACCCTTCAGCTTGTCGTTCTGGCCCTTGGCGTCGAACATGATGCCCGGACCGGGGCTGACATTGTTGGTGATGTTGGTTGTGCGAATGGCGTCGGCGAGCTTCTTTGGATCCGCCGAGCCGGCGCGCTTGTAAGCGTCTGCGGCGACCAGCAATGCCTCGAACGTATAAACATGGTTGGTCGACATGCTCACGCCGGGATACGCCTTCGTCAGCGCGGCTTCCAAAGTCTTGCTGAGCTTCTTGTTGGGATCGTACCAGGGCACCAGGCTGATTGGACCGTCCGACAGCTTGCCGAGGGTCTTGAGATACTGATCCTCGTACCATCCCGGACCGATGCTCAGCACCGCCATCGGCGTCCAGCGCTGCTTGACCAGCTCACGGGTGAGCAGGATTGCGTCGTTGAGACGACTCACCGCGATGAGCGCCTCCGCACCGGTCGCCTTGGCTTTTGCGATCTCGACCGAGAGATCGCGCGCAGCGGGGTCGTATGCGATTTCCTGCAGAATTTTATAGGGCATGTCGAACTTCGGGAACATGGCGGCCATGCCCTTCTGGATCGACGTGCCATAAGTGTCGTTGACATGCAGCATGACCGCCGTTTTTGGCGCCGAGCCGGTGACCTGGAAAACCTCCTTCTGATTGAGGAAGGCGTCGCGCAAGATCATGGGCCCGGTCGGGAAGTTGCGGAACACGAACTTGTAGCCTTGCTCGGTGATCGGCGGAGCAGCCGCAATATTGATGACAAGCGGAATGCCCTTTTGCTCGGCGACTTGAGCGATCGCGGTGGTCTGTCCGGAATCGAAAGCGCCGATCAGCAACTGGGCGCCCTCGCTGATCAGTTTTTCGGCACGCGAGCGAGCGACGTCCACGTTCGTCTCGGTGTCCGCATTCATGATCTGGAGCGAGGGCAGTCCGAGTTCCTTGAGAATACCCGCTGAAATGTCGACGCCGCGTTGGCAGTCCTGGCCAATGCTGGCCTGATAGCCTGAACGTGGCAGGAGCACGCCTACCTTCAGTGCGGCACCTTGCGCACGAACGATATTGAACGGTGCCGTTCCTGCAACGATACCGGCCGCTCCGAGCCCGGCGTTGAAGCTTCGTCGGCTCATGGCCGCCTTCGATTGAGATTTCTTCGTCATAGGTTCCTCCCTGGCCGAGCACGCGGCCGCTGTTCCGGATGATGCCGGATTTTTTCCAATCTTCACAAGATCGAACCTCGGCCGCAGCGACCCTCGCGCCAGCCGTCCGCCCATTCCCGATATCCCCCTGGCTATATTGTTGACTAGGACAACAAATTTCGTCAACACCTTGCGGGACAAGGCCTACCCCGTGACAGGCGCCAAACACGTGACCAAACGAGCCATAGCGCTGCGCAAAACGCCGCAGAAGCGCGCGAGCGCGCCCGTCATCGACCTCGGCGTTCTCAACGAACGGCTCGGTTATTTCGTCCGCCGGGCCCAGCTCTGGGTGTTTCAGGACTTCATCCGCAGACTGTCATCGATCGACATCAGTCCGGCCGAATTCTCCGTCCTGGTGGTGATCGGCGCCAATACGGGGCTGTCACAGGCGGAACTGGCGGCGACCCTGGGCATCGAGCGGGCGCGCCTGGTACGCCTGTTGCACCGCCTGGAAAGACGCGACCTGACACAGCGGCTGCCGTCGTCTGCCGATGGTCGTCGTCACGCCCTTCGGCTTACCGCGGATGGCCAAAAGATGCTGGTGCGCGCCAAAATATTGGCAGCGCAACATGAAGCCGCGCTGAAAGAAAGACTCGGCCCCGAACGCCACCGGTTGTTACTTGAATCTCTGCGGACGTTCTAGGCGCCTGGACTATCCCGCAAACAATCGCTCCACCGCCATCGCTATACGGAACAGGCGATTGTCCTGACCGTTGCGGGCCACCAGCATCAGGCCGGCCGGAAGTCCGCCTTCGCGCGGAATCGGAATGGAGATTGCGCAAAGATCGAAGAAATTCACGATCGCCGTGTTGCGCAACAGCATCACGTTCCTGCGCGCGAATTCGTCGCCCGGCGCCACCTCCTGAAGCGTTGGCGCCACAATCGCGGTGGTCGGCATCGCCAGAACATCGAGACCCGCAAACCGCGCATCCAGAAGCCGAATGAGCCGCGCGCGCTGGCGTACCATGTCGACGTAGTCAGCGGCGCTGATGGTGCATGCCCGCTCAAGCCGTACCCGCACGTTCGGGTCAATGTCGCCGGCACGGCGCGACATCAACTCGCGGTGGATCGCGAATGCCTCCGCCGGCGCCACGCCGCCTTTGCTGTTGACCTCGGCCATGTCGGCGAGCAAATCAATTTTTTCCTCCGACAGACGCGCGCCTGTTTTGCGCAACTGATCAAGCGCTTCCGCGAAGCGCTTCGACACAGTGTCGTCGAGATTCTCCAAAGGCATCCCCTGCACGACCCCAATGCGAAGGCCGGCGAGCGGCGCGAGCTCGAGCGGCGCGAAGTCTTCAGCCGCCATCACGGCGTCGGCCTTCGCGCAGGCCTCCACCGTCCGGGCAATCGGGCCGATTGAATCGATGCTGTATGACAGCGGAAAAGCGCCAGCGGTCGGGATACGCTGGCGGCTCGGCTTGTAGCCGACGATTCCGCAGATCGCTGCCGGAATCCGGCATGAGCCGCCGGTGTCCGAGCCAATGGCAATCTCGCACATGCCATCGGCCGCCGACACCACGGCGCCGGACGATGAGCCGCCGGGAACGCGCTTGCGGTCGGCCGGATTGCCCGGCGTCCCGAAATGCGGATTGGCGCCAATACCGGTGTAGGCAAACTCGCTCATGTTCGTCTTGGCGACGATGATCGCGCCGCCGCTACGCAGCCTGCGGACGACCGGCGCATCGGCGGTGGCCGGCTTTCGTTCTTCCGCCAGGATCCTGGATCCTGCGCGCGTGACCTCGCCCGCGATGTCGAAGAGATCCTTGATGCTCACAATCGCGCCGTCGAGGGGACCAAGCGAGATTCCAGACCTGGCGCGCGCGTCTGCGGCATCGGCGGCGGCCTTGGCCTGCTCGCGATAGACGGTGAGGCAGGTGCGGGCCCCTTCCCCCTTCGGATCATCGATGCGGGCGAGCGCGGCCTCAAGCCGTTCGCGTGCGGAATTTCGTGCCATAGGAACCGCCTTCGTGGATCGTCTCCAGGTGGGACTGTCGGGCCATTTTCATGTCGCGTCCAGCCCACCGCTCAACCATCGGCCTCTGTTCAGCCAGGCCGCGTCTATGCAATCAATTGGACAGGAAACGATCGAGAGAGGCCGCCATGACCGCCAAGGGCAAGCATTCGCCGCCGGGCAAAGGCAACATCTACGCCAAGGCCAACGAGGTCATCGTAAAGATCACGGGCGATGATACCGCTCAAACTTTCGAAGTGGTCGAGGAGAACTGCAAGCCCGGCTTTCAGTCGCGCGCGCATTATCACATCAAGGCTTACGAGACGTTCTACCTGTTCGACGGCAGCGCAGATTTTCAGGTGGGCGATGACTTGTTCCACGCCACCAAAGGATCCTGCGTTCACATCCCGCCCGGCGTGCCGCACCAGGTGACGTCGAAAGAAGGCGTGCGCATGCTGATGATCTACAGTCCGGCCGGCACCGAGGGAATGTTCGCGGACATGCATGCGCTCTCGCAGGATCAGTTGATGAATGCCGAGCTCACCAGGCAACTCGCGCTCAAGCATGACACGGTCATGATCGAGCAAAGCAAAGATGGCCGCGGCAAAGGCACGATTTTGGGCTGATCAGCGCCGCCATATTTCATCCTCAGAATTATCAACAGCGATTCTTCGGTCTTGCCACGCCGGGTGATGAAGGTACGCTTTCCCGCAGGTCGCCCATCTTCGGCTCTGCCGGACACGGATGGCCGCCATGACCGGACTGGACATGGGACGTGGGTGCTGCTTGCAGTATTCGTGGCTCATGACGACCGGCCCTGGCTCTCAGTAACTGGTACCTCCGCTGCGGGTTTCGGCCTGCGCGCCAGGAATGGATCCGAGAGCTTGTGACGGGCGGACGACGGTCTGCCCGTTATGGCTTTCAGGAGGGCTCATGCGCGAGTGTCCTCCTCGTTTACAGGCCCGCGCCGTCGAATTTCTTCACCTTGAATTGCTCGACATCGACGCCATCCAGGCAGCGCACGTTGAGCATCACCATGTCCCTGCCGCCCGGCCCTTTGCCGTAGGCGTAGGACTCGATGCCGCATGTCTTGCAGAACGGATGATGAATCGTGCGCTTGTTGAACTGATAGTCGGTTATTTCATTTTCGCCCGACAGCAGCTTGAAGTCGGACATTGCAACAGCAGACAGCAACCCACCGAGCTTCCGGCACCGCGAGCAGTTGCAGATAATCACATCTCCGATGTCGGCTTGCGCCTCGTAGCGTACTTTTCCGCACTGGCAGCCGCCGGTGTAGGTTTTTTTCATTGCTTGCGCGCTCCTCTTGGCCGGCTGCGTGTTGTCACCAAAGTTCGTCGAAATTCAGCCGCCGTGAAATCAACTTCTGCTGCTGACAATATGACATGAGGAGATCCAGGCAGTGCCGGTTGGCTTCCTTGCCGAACGGTGCGGTGTCGATGTTTCCCGGCGGCGGCGCGGCTTTCCGCCCCTCTTCCAGCAAACGGTAGAACTCGGCAACGGCCTTCGGGTTTGACCGGACAAGTTCGTCAGTCACAACGACCATGTGGTTGACAGGAACAAGGCCGTGCTTGCCGTACCAGCTGCGTGCAGCCGCGTCCGGATCGGGTATGACGCTTTGCAGCCGTGGATCCTTGGGCAGCGCGGCGCCATAAACCGCCGCGTCCAGCTCGCCGGCGATCAGCATTTCGGTGATGTCCTGGTCTTTGCGCGCGCGGACGACGCCGGGCGGATCGGCGGCTTCGGCGACGTGGCCGTCCTCGAACGTCACCCATTGCACACCGCCGAGATCGATACCGTAGTCGTTTTCGAGAATGCCGCGGATCCACACGCCCGTGGTCTGGCTATATGACCGCACGCCGATGCGCTTCCCCGGCAGGTCCGCCGGCGTGAGCTTTGCGCGTTCTGCATTGAACAGCATGGTGCCATGCTGAAAACGCGCAAGCATCGCGGCCGGCAGCAACGTGAGCCCCTTCGTGTGATCCCTGGCCTGAAAATACGTCACGAGTGCCATCTCGCTCGCGTCGAATGCGTGCTCGCGGGCCATCGGCTTGAAGGCCTGGTACAGGGGTTTAACCTCGACAAAGTCGAGTTTCAGCCAGGGCGACGTTATCTCGCCTCGCTTGAGCGGCGCCGTATGCGGATAGTCGCCGAGCGCGACGCGCAATGTCGTGCCGCCATTTGCCATTGTGAGATGCCTCCGCTCGAACCGCGTCCGGCCGCTTGACCGCCCGCCACCCAACCTAGTTTAACAAGCCGACATGTGAAAGGAGCGGCGGCATGGCGGATCAAAAGACCGGGCTCGTGGTGACCGCCCATCCCGGTGATTTTGTCTGGCGTGCAGGCGGAGCGATCGCGCTGCATGCCAAGCGCGGCTATCGGGTCAAAATCGTCTGCATGTCATACGGCGAGCGCGGGGAAAGCCAGTTCGCCTGGAAAGAACCGGGCGCCACGCTGGAAAAAGTGAAGGCCGGCCGCAAGGACGAGGCCGAGCGGGCTGCAAAATTGCTCGGCGCCGAAATCGAGTTTTTCGATTGCGGCGACTATCCGCTCAAGCTTAACGAACGCCACTTCGACCGCATGGTCGACATCTATCGCGAGCTCAATCCGGCTTTCGTGCTGACGCATGCGCTCGAGGACCCGTACAATTTCGACCACCCCAACGCGGCTCACTTCGCGCAGGAAACGCGCGTGGTGGCGCAGGCGATGGGGCACAAGCCGGATGCAAAATACAGATACGCGGCGCCGCCGGTTTTCCTGTTCGAGCCGCATCAGCCCGAAATGTGCAATTACAAGCCCAATCTCATTCTGAAAATCGACGAAGTCTGGGAGCAGAAGTTCAAGGCGTTCCAGATCCTCACCGCCCAAAAGCATCTCTGGGGCTACTATGAACGGGTGGCCCTCAACCGGGGCATCCAGGGCAGCCGCAATACCGGCATCCCAATGACCTATGGCGAGGCCTATCAGCGACTGTTTCCGACCGTTGAGGAGATTTTGAAATGAAGCCCGTCGTCGTCCGCAATATCAAACGCGCCGACAGCAACGCCATTGGAACGCTCGGGGCGGTCGGTGTTTCCACAGCGCACGAGGCTCTCGGACGGTCGGGCTTGATGAAGCCCTATATGCGGCCGATCTGGGCCGGCGCGCAGATCGCCGGACCTGCGGTCACCGTTCTGGCGCAACCTGGCGACAACTGGATGATCCACGTGGCGGTCGAGCAGTGCCAGAAAGGCGATGTCCTGGTCGTCGGCTGCACGGCGGACAATTCCGACGGAATGTTCGGCGAATTGCTCGCGACGGCATTGCGCGCACGTGGCGTCGCCGGACTTGTCATCGATGCCGGCTGCCGCGACGTTCGCCCGATTTCGGAAATGCGCTTTCCCGTCTGGTCGAAAGCCATTTCAGCCAAAGGTACGGTGAAAGCCACGCTCGGCGCGGTCAACGTTCCGGTCGTCTGCGCCGGCGTCAATGTCGAGCCGGGCGATGTCGTTGTTGCGGACGATGACGGCGTCGTCGTTATTCCGAAAAAGCTTGCCGTCGAGACTGCCCAGAAGGCGCAAAAGCGCAAAGACGATGAGGACGGCAAGCGCAAGCAACTCGAGGCCGGTACGCTCAGCCTCGACATGTACAAGATGCGCGAGCCGCTCGCGAAAGCCGGATTGACCTACATCGATCATCTGGAGGACAACTGACGGCGGGCATGCACAACGCTGCGTTAACGTGCGTAGTCGTCGCAGACTTTTTTCAGAACGGCCATCATCCGTTTGGTTGGCCAAACACCGTTGAAAAATATTTTGTTCTCGGCCTCGTCAAAAATTTTTTGCGTGTGACGACTCTCTCTTGTCTGCAAGCGGCCCGGATTTTTGGAAATTGCGCGCACACGATCGAAGAGGCTTTTAAGGTGGCATCGCTACGGTGACCGCGTACGCAGTCACATGGAGTATGCAGATGTCCAAAGTGTTTGCCTTTCTGAAAGACGAGTCGGGCGCGACCGCGATCGAATACGGTCTCATCGCCGCCGGCATTTCGGTTGTGATCATTACCGCAGTGAAGTCGGTCGGCTCGAACCTCACCACGACCTTCGAGAGCATCTCGAGTGCGATGAAGAGCGCCGGCGCCGGTGGCGGTTCTAACTAGCCCGCATCTTCGCACCATATTCACCTGAACTGACATCCGGTAACGGGACGCGGAGTCGTGAACACAGGCGACTTCGTGGATGAGCCAAATCGGTCGCTCCGTGCATCCTCGTGACCTGGCTCACCCTGACCTGACCGGCTCGGGTGAGAGGAAGCCGCCGGCAACGGCGGCTTCCTTTTTGGCGTTTTCCCGTCGGGACGCGCATGTGGTGGCATTGTTCCGCCAGCCAGAGCGATTTAGAGCTGGTGGATAACGGCCCGTTAACGAGCATGGCCTTCCTTCGGGCGATTATCGGACTTACCGGCCGCGCCTGAAGCGCGCGGTGTCCCAATTCCCGCTGAAAATTCGCATCAATGCGGACCCGGATCCTTGCCCTCCGCACGGCCAAGCGCGAGCCGGGACCGGAGTATCGATAACAATTTTAAACAAATCTCCCGGTATCAACGAAGCTTCTTCTTAACGGGCCGCCGGTAAGGTCCTGCCATCATCCGACCAGATGATGACTGTGTACTCGAGTTCCAGCTACATGGAGGATGCGTGATGTCTAAGTTTGTTGCGTTTCTGAAGGACGAGTCCGGCGCGACCGCGATCGAATATGGTCTCATTGCCGCCGGCATTTCGGTTGTGATTATCGGCACGGTGAACTTGATCGGTTCGACCCTGAACTCCAAGTTCCAGTTCATCTCTAACCAGCTGAAGCCGTAATAGCAGCGGTTATTGAATGGATTGAAGCCGCCGGCAACGGCGGCTTCTTTCTATTTTCAGGGGCCGTCCGGGTACTTATGGGGCCGGTCTAAATCTCCGCGCGGCCACCGTCCCGAATATCAGGAACGCAGCCAGAATTACGCCCTGAACAATCTGGAACGGGAGTTCGGATTGCGTCGGTGCCAGCTTTTGCAACGCCGGCACCTTCTGGAAGGACTGTACGATCAGAACAAACACGTTGAAATAAAGCGCGATCAGCGCTGTCGTGACGTAGATCCATCGCCACGCCCCGCTTAGACCCTTGACGTAGAGCGCAGTGAGCGCGGCCGCCAGTATCACGATCGATATCAGGCCAATGACGATGCCCGGCGTCAGACCGTTTATCGGAAACATAAAGCCGGTCACGCTCGTAAGAATGGTGGTGGCAAGAAACAATGCGGTCCAGCCGGGTAGCCTGCGGGCTTTAAGCATTCCAGCCAGCACAATCAGACCGCTCACGATTGCGATCAGGCTGATCGCGACGTGAAGAATGGTGAAGTGCTCGATCGACAGGCCGGCAATCATCGGATACCTCCGCCCCAAGCCGTGCAGCTATCTTCGCACATTGTCCCGTGCGGACACGACGGGAGCAATACGACGAACGATGAAACAGGCTAGCGGTTGGCCGCGCTCCAGGGCGCGATGCGGCGGCCGACCCATTTCAGCAATGTGGTCAGCGATACGCCCAGCACCATCAATACGATCACCGGCACGAACGTCTTATCCATTGCGAAGACGTTCGCGTATTTCGTGATCATGAAACCCAGGCCGGAAATCGTGGTGTAAAACTCCGCGATGATCATGCCGATCAGGCCGCGGCCGATGGCAAGACGCACGCCCGCAATGATGTACGGCACCGCAAACGGCAGCAGCACGTCCCGCCACATTCTCCATTCGCTCGAGCGGAAAGACTGCGCGACTTCGATCATGCCTTTGTCGCATTCGCGCACGCCCTGATACGTGTTGATCAGAATCGGAAATACCGCGAACAGGAAGACAACGATGATCTTGGCTTTCAAGTAAATCCCGAACCACAGGACCAGCAGCGGGACAACCGCAACCAGCGGCGTCGCATAAAGGGCATTGATCGGCAGGTCGAGCGCCCAGTCGAGCCAGCGAATTCGCGCCATCGCCACGCCGAGCGGGATCCCGACCACGATGGCACTCACCAGGCCGTAGACCATGACCTCCAGGCTTTGCGCCAGAAAGTACGGCAATTCGCCGGAAACAGTTGTTTCGTAGAAGGCAATCGCGATCTTGCTCGGCGAGGTGAAAAAGATCGGACTGATAAAGGGTGCAGTGATTTCCCAGACGATCAGGATGGCGACCACAAAACCATAGCGATAGAGCCCGGCGTGCTCCCACCAGGGTGCCTTGACCTCAGCCGGCGCCCGCGCGCTCCCGGCAACCGCGCCGGTATCGACCTGCTGGGCAACAGTCATTGTTGTCCTTTCGTCGCGCCGCGTACGGCGCGGGTCGTATGGCAGGCGCCGCGGTGAGCGGCGCCCGCCATCTCGGTGACGCGTCTACTTCAGAACGCTGCGGTCGGGCAGACCGGCCCTTTCCACTCGCCAAGCTGCTCAATGGCTTTTTTGGCAAACGTGGTGTCGACCACGTCCTCGTATGTCGGCGTCTTGCCCTCCTTGATGTTACCGACCTTGGTCATCAACTGGGCAGTGAAGTTCACCCGCTCCGGGCTCAAGCCGCTATTGGCATCCCAGATGCACTGCTTGACGAGGAAGTCGAAGCTCTCGGCGAGAACTTTTTCCGGATAGCCCGTCTCCTTGACGAGAATAGGGATGATCTTGGCCCGGTCGGAGTACATTGCCCGTGTCGCCTCGATATTGGCCGCGACGACCTTCTGAACGATGTCCGGATGATCCTTGATCGTCTTTTCGGTCGCCGAGAGGAATGTATAGAGCGTCTTCGGCTGGAGTTCCCACATGCGCGCAATGGCGTGCAGGTCCGGCACCTTGCTCTTGGCGAACATTTCCTGCTCGACATGCAGGATGGCGGTGTCGACCTGGTTGGCGACGAGCGCCGGGACGTCTTCGCTCGCGATGGTGACGAAGTTTACATCCTTCGGGTCAATCTTCGCGGAACGCAGCACGCTGCGGCTGAGAATGTCGGCAAAACCACCCGGCTGCTGGATGCCGATGCGCTTTCCCTTCAGATCGGCCATGGTCTTGATGTCGCCGCGCACGACCATTGAAGCCTCGAATTTCGGCAGGTTGGCCGACAGCGCCTTTACGTTACCGCCATTGGAGCGGCCGATAATCGTCGGCGCGCCTGGGGTGAGCCCGAATTCGATATTGCCCGCGAGCAGCGCGCGGTAGACCTTTGTCCCGTCTCCGAGCGACACGATGTCGACGTCGAGGCCGGCTTTCTTGTACAGGCCAAGGTCCTTGGCGACGATGACCGGCATGTGGACGATATTGGGCGGCGACGTCGGGATGCCGATGGTGATCTTGGTCTGTGCGTGGGCCGCAGCGGGCAGCATGATCGCCGCGGCGAGCACCGCCAACGATGGCGTGAATTTTTGCATGTCTGGTCCTCCCTGGATTCTTGTTGTTCGCGCGCAAATGGCTCGTGAAGACGGGGATTTTGCCCCATTGTCATTGCAAAAACAACGAAGCTTGGCGCCTTAGTCCCGCCGCCGTGCGCAAGCTTTGACCGGCAGCCAATGCAAGGGTTAAGGCACTAACCGGAGCAGCGACCGGCGGCCATCATGGCGCAATTCGTCAGCGAGTTCGGTAAAACCGGCAAGCCGCCGCACCCTGACGGCCGCCTGGATGCGCCCGCTTTTCACCGCAACCACGAGGCGATCTGGTCAGCCATTGGCGGTTTTCTGGCGGCGCAGAGCGGCGACCTTCTGGAAATCGGCAGCGGCACCGGCCAGCACGCCGCAACGCTTGCGTCACGCGCGCCCGGGATCACGTGGTGGCCCAGCGATATCTATGACTCCCACCTCAGGAGTATCGCCGCATGGCGCACATATTCGGGGGTCGCAAACTTGCGCCCGCCGCAGCGGATCGATCTCAGCGATCCCGGCTGGACCTGGACCGGCGACGCCGGCTGCAATAAGCCGCTGACGGCGATGCTGTGCATCAACGTGCTGCACATTTCGGCCTGGCCTGTCTCCGAAAACCTGTTTGCAGGCGCGGGCCGACTTCTGCGAAAGCACGGACGTCTGTTTGTTTACGGCCCGTTCCGGCGCGACGGCGCCCACACCTCGCCGAGCAACGCGGCATTCGATGCCAGCCTGCGGGCGGAGAATCCCGAATGGGGCGTGCGCGACGTGTCGGACCTGAATGGACTCGCCGGATCTGCCGGCTTGACGGAAGCGGAGATTTCGCCGATGCCGGCCAATAACCTGGTGCTGGCCTTCACGCGAGTGCTTGGGCAGAATTAATTTCAGCGACGGCAACACAAGAAGACCTCAACCATGCAGCCTGAACCGATCCACGACATTGCACATCTCGGCCATGTCGAGTTGCTGACGCCGAAATTCGAGGAGAGCCGCCGGTTTTTCATCGACGTCATGGGGATGACACAAAGCGGAGAAAAGGACGGCAGCGCGTACCTGCGCGGCTGGGACGACTATGAGCGCTATTCGCTCAAGCTCACCGACTCAAAGACGTCCGGTCTCGGCCATGCCGCCTTCCGCACCCGATCCCCGCAGGCGCTTGAACGCCGCGCGGTCGCGCTCAAGGGCTCCGGCTTCGACATCGGATGGACGGACGGAGATCTCGGGCACGGCAAGACGTTCGTCTTCAAGGACCCGGACGGTCACCGATTCGAGATCTACTACGACACCGAATGGTACGAGCCGCCGCGCGAGTTACGGCCCGCGCTCAAGAATCAGGCGCAGAAGTTTCCCGCCCGCGGCATCAACGTACGGCGCATCGATCATTTCAACGGCCTCGCGGTGGACATCAAGGCCAATCGCGAGTTCTTCCAGAAATATCTCGGCTTCATGCTGACCGAGCAGATCGTTCTCGACGACGGCACGGAAGCCGGCATGTGGATGACGGCGACGAACAAAAGCTACGACTTCGCCTATACTCGCGACCACACCGGCACCAAAGGGCGCCTGCACCACGTTACATTCGCGCTGGATGCACGCGAAGACGTGCTGCGCGCCGCCGACGTCTTCCTGGAGAACGGCGTCTACATCGAAACCGGGCCACACAAGCATGCAATCCAGCAGACTTTTTTTCTGTACGTGTACGAGCCGGGCGGCAACCGCGTCGAAGTCTCATGCGCGGGCGCGCGGCTCGTGCTCGCACCCGACTGGAAGCCGATCACCTGGACCGAAGCGGAACGAAAGAAAGGTCAAGCCTGGGGTCTGCAGACGATCAAATCATTCCACACCAAGGGCACGCCACCCGTTCCCGGCTTTCCGGAATCCTGAGTGAGCTCACGTCATGAACCGTCGTAACACGCCGCGAATTTCCTTTATCGGTTTCGGTGAAGCGGGCCAGGCCATTGCCTCCGGCCTCAGGGACGCCGGTGTCGAACGCGTCGCGGCCTGGGACATCCTGTTTCCCGAACAGGCCGGTGCACCTCTCAAAGCCGCAGGCAAAACAATGGGGGTGCGTGCGGCCGCCTCGGCCGCCGATGCCGTACGCGAGACGGACATTGTCATCTCCGCCGTGACGGCTGCATCGAGTGTGGACGCTGCGCGTTCCGTTGCCCCGCACCTGAACGGCAATCCCTATTATCTCGATATCAATTCGGTTTCTCCCGGCCGCAAGCAGGAGACCGCCAGGCTTCTGGGCGAGCGGGCCCGCTATGTCGACGTTGCGGTGGTTGCTGCCATCCACCCTGCCCGGCACCGGACGCCTCTTTTGATCGCCGGCCCGCATGCGGAGGAAATTTCGCCGTTGTTGCGCGAGCTCGAGATGCAACTGTCGGTGGTTGGTCCCGAAACCGGCTCGGCGGCGGCCATTAAAATGATCCGCAGCGTGATGATCAAAGGCATCGAGGCGCTGACCCTGGAATGCTTCCTGGCCGCGGCGCGTGCCGGGGTTTTGGACGAGGTGACGGCGTCCTTGAAGAACAACTACCCGACGCTCGATTGGGGACAGATCGCGGACTACAACCTCGAGCGCATGGCCAGCCACGGCGCCAGGCGGGCGGCTGAAATGGAGGAATCCGCCGCGACCCTGCGCGAGCTTGGGCTCGATCCTCTGATGGTGCAGTCCACCGTCGCACGTCAGCGGGAGATGGGCGCGATTGGCAAGCTTGAAACGGTGCGGGCCGCCCTCCAATCGGGACGTGCGGCCATTCTCGGCGCGATAAACGCGGCGGCCAAAAGCAGGCATTGACCCGCGGTCTACATGAATGCACGTTCAGATTTGGGGGCGGCCGCTCCAGCGCAAATTTCTTGTCATCGTGGCGTGCCACCTTCTACTATGTTTCGTCCAAAACTGGTGGGGAGGAATAAATGACATTCAAAAATCTTGCATACGCCACGTTCGTCGCGGCGGCCGCCGTCGCTTTTGTGATCGGTTCGGCCGTGCCCAGCGAAGCCGCAAAGAAGAAGAAGGCGGCAGCCGCGCCGCCCCCGCCGCCGCAGGTTGTCTGCGTTGGAGGACCGGCTCCGGTGTGCGCGAGCAAGGGCGACCAGAAGTTCACCTATCACAATGCCTGCTGGGCCGCGAAAGACGGCGCCAAGGGCGCCAAGCCCGGTGCATGCAAAGCGGCCAAGACGGCCGGCGGCAAGAAGGCAAAGAAGAAAAAGGCGTAATCCGGATTTCAGTCTAAACACACGGGCCGCTGCTCATGCAGCGGCCCGTTTTCATTTCGTGCTGTAAATCCTATTTTTTGCGCGGCGGAATCTGGAGCATTTCCGCAATTTGTTCCTTGGTCAGCGGCTTTTCCAGGAATTTCAACTTCACCGCGTCGGCTATGGCGCCGTCGAGATCGGCGAACTTGTCCGTCTGCAACGCTTCCTTCGGCTGGAATTTCGCCATCGACTCCTTGAGCAAGTCGACGGGCCGGTGAATCTTGGCCGAATACATCTCGACCGCTTTGGGATCGGAGTACATCCAGTCAACGGATTCCCGGTACGCGTCCATGAACCGCATGATTGCATCGTGCTTGGTCTTCAGCGAATTCAGGTTGACGATCAGCGTGCGGACCGTCTGACCGCGCAGTGACGGGACATCGCTGCCATGGGCAATGATGCGGATTTTGCCCTCCTTGATTTCCTGCAGGCCGAATGGAGGCGCCGCCCAGCCGATGTCGACCTGGCCGGACATGACAGCTGTGAGCGTCCCCGCCGGGCCACCGGTCGCCGTCGGCTTGGCCTTGGCGCCGAGTTCGCTCACGAACGCGACAACGATATTGTTCGAGCTCGATCCGTTGGTCGAATAGGCGATCGTGTTTTCGGGAGTGGCGTCCTTCAGGCTTTTTATTTTCGAATCCGCCTTCACGTACCAGTAGAGGTCGCCAGTCCCGGTGAACATCGGCGCCAGGATGCGTACCGGCGCGCCTTTCGAGAAGGCGCGCATCACGCCGGCGGCGCCGACGCCGGCGCCGATGTCGGCTGATCCCGAGATCACCGCCTGGATGGTTTCGCCCGCCCCTTGCGTGCCCACATTCTCAAGGACCAGTCCGTGCTTCTTGAAGATGCCGGCATCCTGGCCAAGTGTCGGCGCCTGATTTTCCCAGTTGTTGATCTGCCCGATGGCGACCTTCAGGTGATCCTCGGCCGCAGCGGGCGCGACGGCCAGCGCGACCGCAATCCCAAGCATGCTGCCTATTGTTGTGAAGGCTTTCATGCGTTTCCTCCCTGATACTTTTGTTTGTCCGCACGCCCCCTTGTGGCCAGCATTCAACACCGGGGCATCCCCGCGGCAAAGTTGAATCTTTCAACGCCGCCGCTTCTTGCCTCGTTTTGCAGCGGCTTTTTTGGCCGCGAAGTGCCGCTTCGGCCGATTTGTGCCCGTTGCAGCCGTTGGAAGCCCCCCAGCCCTGGCAATTTGCATCGCCCAGTAGTCCCAGGAGCGCGTGAGGCCGGTAGTCTTTCCGGTAATCTGACCGGCCAATTCGGTTTCGCCCGGCGACAGCGAAGCGGCCTTGCCGATGCTCAGGGCGCGTACCAGATAGTCGGCGTTGCGGCAGGACTGCACCGCGCGATAGGTGCAGTCGCGCACACTCGAGCCAACAATGGTTATGCCGTGGCGGCGCATCATCACCATCTGATGCTGGCCCAGCGCGCGGGCGAGCGAAGCGCCCTCTGCCGGCTCCCTGACAAGCATGATCGTGTCGCCAAACTCGTCGTGCTGATCCCACCAGGGCGGGTTGGCGGCGACGACGGCACCGAGGTGATAAACAGGCACATAATCCGTCCCGGTCGCGAGCAATGGCATGAACGTCGGCGAATGATGATGGCAAATCGCCATCACGTCCGGCCGCGCCTTGTATATTTCGCCGTGGATCACCCGCTCGGAATATTCCGCATGGTCATGCGGGCGCACCGCCTGGGAATCGAGGTCGTACTCAATCAGGCTGTCCGCCGTCACCATGTCAGGCGCGCTTGAGCGCGAGAGAAAATAGCGCTTCGGGTTGTCGGGATGCCGCATGCTGATATGACCGAAAGTGTCGAGTACGCCCTCATTGACGGCAATACGGCTGGCAAGCGCGAGTTCGCGGCGGGCTTCGGGAAGCGTGTTGACCACTGGCATTTCCTCTTGAAAGTGCAGAAGGTTTGGGTCCCGCATTATAGGACATCATCGGCGTCGAACCAGCGCGGACGGCGCTTGACAGATTGAGCCCGTTGGGGACGCATTCATTCGTCATGACAGCTGCAGCGCAAATCGTCATCGACCGGGTCAACCACCTCTATCGTCCGCCACGCGGGCGCGAAGTGCTAGCGCTCGACCAGGTTTCACTCGAGGTCGGTAATCGCGAATTCGTCGCGCTGCTCGGGCCGTCCGGCTGCGGCAAATCCACCTTGCTCTATCTCATTGGCGGATTTTTGCCGGTCGAGACCGGCGCGATCCGGATCGACGGCAACAATGTTGCCGGCCCGGGGCCCGACCGCGGTATCGTCTTTCAGCATTTCGCCCTGTTCCCCTGGAAGACCGTGCGCGGAAACATTCTTTACGGGCTCGAACGACAAGGCATGCCCAGGGATGAGCGCGAGAAACGCGCAATGGACTTCATCGAGCTGGTGGGGCTCGCGGGCTTCGAGGACAGCTATCCCTCGCAACTGTCCGGCGGCATGAAACAGCGCACGGCGATCGCGCGCACGCTCGCTTTCGACCCGAAAATATTGCTGATGGACGAGCCGTTCGGCGCGCTCGATGCGCAGACGCGCGGACTGATGCAGAGCGAACTGCTGCGCATCTGGCAACGCACGCCGAAAACCGTCATCTTTGTCACACACGACGTGCAGGAGGCCGTCTATCTTGCCGATCGGGTTGCGGTGATGTCGGCGCGGCCTGGCCGCATCAAGACAATCGTCGACACCAAGTTCGACAAGAACGATCCCGATATCTTCAAGAACAAGTTCTTTGTCGAGAAGGTCGACGAAATCTGGAATCTGGTGAAGGAAGAGGCAATCAAGGCGCAGGGCAAGCGGTCATGAAGCAGTCCCTGCTCCGCTATCTTCCCTTGCTCCTGCTCGCAATCGCCTGGGAGGTGGTGGCGAGGCTCGAGCTCGTATCGACGTCCGCTCTGCCGCCTTTGTCCGAAGTGATCGCGGCCGGGGTTGCCATGGTCAAAGACGGCGAGCTCGTCAGCAACGGCGCGTCCTCGCTCTACCGGGCCGGCGCCGGATTGCTACTCGCAATCCTGGTCGGCGGCACAGTCGGCATCGCCATGGCCTGGTGGAAGCCGGTGAACGTGCTGGTCGCGCCGATCGTCGAAATCTTCTACCCGCTGCCGAAATCGGCGCTGATCCCGGTGACCGTCATCTGGCTCGGCTTCGGCGACGGCTCGAAAATCCTGCTGATATTTCTGGGCTGCATGCTGCCAGTGACGATCGGCGCGTTCAACGGAGCGCGCTCGAGCGAGCAGGTGCTGGTCTGGTCGGCGCGCAGCATGGGCGCGAGCCGCCTGCGCATGCTGTGGGACGTCGTGGTGCCGAGCGCCATGCCGGAGCTGCTCAATGGCGTGCGCACCGCGCTTGCGCTCTCGTTCATTCTGCTTGTTTCGTCGGAGCTGATCGTTGCGCAAAAAGGGTTCGGCTATCTGATCGGCTTCCTCGGCGCCAACGGCAACTACGACGGAATGTATGCAGTCGTGCTGACGGTGGCGTTTCTCGGTTTCGCCGCCGACCGGATCTATCTCCAGATCACCAGACGGACGCTCGCATGGCGCGACTGACAGCAGCGACTCCGGCCGGCACGCCGCCAGACGGCATTCCTGAAAAAGCGGCACGGCTTTTCTATATGCTCCTCTGGGGCTTTGCGCGGATTTTCTCCGTTCTGGCACTTGCGGTCGCCTGGGAGCTTCTCGCCCGCAGCGGGACATTCACGCCGTTCCAGTTGCCGGCACTGAGTGCCGTGCTTGAGCGGATCTGGAGCGACGCCATCTCCGGGGATCTGTGGATCAACACCGCACTGACCCTCTACCGCGCACTCGTTGCCTTCGCGATCTGCGCGGTCGGCGGCGTACTCATCGGAATGGCGATGTCGCGCAATGTGCTCGCGAACTGGTTTTTTGACCCGATCGTGTCGGTCGGCTTTCCGATGCCCAAGATCGCATTCCTTCCGGTGGTGATCCTCTGGCTCGGCGTCTACGACATCTCCAAGATCACCATCATTGTCATCGATGCCATTTTCCCGGTGATCGCGGCGACTGTCATCGCCATCCAGGGCGTCGAGCGCGAGCTGATCTGGTCGGCCCGCAACATGGGCGCCACGAACCGCGAGCTGCTGTATCAGATCATTCTGCCGGCCGCCTCGCCGCAGATCATGACCGGCCTGCAGGTCGCCCTGCCGCTGTCGCTGATCGTCGCCGTGGTGGCCGAAATGCTGATGGGCGGATACGGCCTCGGCGGCGCCATGATGACGGCGTCGCGCTTTGCCAATTCCACCAGCGTCTTTGCCGGCATTCTGGAAATCGCGGTCGTCGGTTACATCCTGGTCAAGGCCATGAGCCTCGTGCGCCGCCGCCTGCTGGTCTGGCATCAGGAAGCACACGCGCCAAGTACCGCGTGAAGGCTCTCGGGCGGCGCAAACGGGGCGGAATCTGCCGGATGAGTTGTGAATTCAAAATATTACCGCGAAGGTATTTGGCTGCCTTTGGTCCGCCCGGAATTGGCGTAACTTTTTTCCTCTGGCGTGGGGGGGCCCGCATCAAAAAGCCACCACGTCGCAGTTTTCATGGTTAGCCGAAGAGGACGACAAGTCCCGTCAGCAGCCAAACGTGGGAGGTAAAGATGGGTGCTCCAATTGCCGACGACGATTTCGGTCAGTATGCGCCGAGACGATATCGTGAGCAGCCGCGTATGCCTGCTGCCGAGCAACTTCACGTCCCTTCAGCGCCGCCCGCGCCCGCCGACGTGTACGAACTCGATCCAAGGTCGGAACGTGTGCCGGAACCGCCGCTGCCGCGATCCGATCGCCGGTCGCCATCGTTGTTCGTCCGGTTTTCACCGGTATTCATATTTGCCGCCGTCCTCGGGCTTGCAATCATTTTTTACAAACCGATAGTGCAGGTCGTCAGCGCATTGGTTGAACCGACACAATCCCCGAAACTGTCTGACCGGCCGGCCGCGAACGCCTCATCGTCGAACGGGCGCAGCGATCGACTCGTTGCAAACGCGCCGCCTGCGACGGCCTCTGTTGCGCGACCCGCGCCGGCTCTTGTTCCTGCGCCTGTTGCGCAGCCGGCGCCCGCTCCCGCGGCGCAGCCGGTACACTCCCCCGCTTCAGCCGCGACGCCTGCTTCGCCCCCGCCTGCAAACGCGCAGATGCAGGTCGCATCAGCCCCGGAACCGTCTCCGGCTGTCGCCCGGACTCTTTTTCGCGGTGTGACCGATAGCGAAATCCGGTTTGGGATCTCCGCTGCACTCAGCGGTCCGACCAAGGAGCTCGGACAGAATATGAAGATGGGCATCACGGCAGCGTTCAATGCCGCCAATGCCACTGGCGGAGTGTTTGGGCGGCAGCTTCGGCTCATCGCGGCCGACGACGGCTACGAGCCGGCTCGAGCAGCCATAGCGATGAAGCAGCTTTATGAGAACGACAAAGTTTTTGGAGTGATCGGCAACGTGGGAACACCCACGGCGGTCGTCGCACTGCCCTACGCGCTTGACCGCAGGATGCTGTTTTTCGGAGCATTCACCGGCGCCGGACTGCTCAGGAATGATCCTCCCGACCGCTACGTCTTCAACTACCGCGCCAGCTATGCCGAGGAGACCGAGGCCACGGTCCACTATCTGGTGAAGGTCAGACATCTGAAGACCACCCAGATTGCGGTCTTTGCCCAACAGGACGCCTACGGGGATTCGGGCTTCGCCGGTGTCGCCAAAGCCATCCGGTCGCTCGGAGGCAATGATCGTGCAATTTTGCGGCTCAACTACCAGCGCAATACCGTGGATGTGGACGATGCTGTCGCGCAGCTTCAGGCACACAACGCCAACAAGAGCCGCGTTCCGATCAAAGCGGTGATCATGGTCCCCGCCTATCGGGCCGCGGCAAAATTCATCGAGAAGACGCGCGATCAGTACCCGGACATGATCTATACCAGCGTTTCGTTCGTTGGCAGCACTGCGTTGGCAAACGAGTTGACGCTCCTTGGCAAGAGGTTTGCAAACGGTGTAATCGTCACCCAGGTCGTGCCGGCGGTCGATGGCCACTCGTCGCTGGCTCTCGAATATAAGTCCGCGCTCGCCAAATACTTCCCGGGAGAAGCCCCCGACTACGTGTCGTTCGAAGGCTATGTGGTTGCCAACGTGCTGGTCGCAGCGTTGAAGCGGAACGGTCCTCAGGTGGACACCGAACGACTGGTAGCAACTCTTGAGAATCTTCACGGCCTTGATATCGGGCTTGGTACGCCGGTGACCTTCGGCCCATCCGAGCATCAGGGCGTGCATAAGGTGTGGGGTACACAGCTTGATGCCAATGGGCACTATCAGCCAATCGACCTGCAGTAGCGGCAGTTTTTTGGCGGTTAATGCCTGTCAACGATAATTGGCAAAGGGCAACGATCGAGGCGCCAACGCCGGCCTGAGTGTACCGGATGGCGGGGCGTTTGCCGCAGGCGGCAGGCTTGCCAAAATCAGTTGGACCCCCGACAATTCCGGTCTTCGCAACGAGAAGCTTGCAGCTGGAGCGCGCAAGCCCGGCGAAACTGGGAGGAAAATCATGCGCCTTTTGAACCTCGCGCTGGCCGGCGTTTGCGTGCTCGGCCTGGCCGGCTCAGCCAACAGTGCGGAGCCGGTGAAAATTCGCATGTCGTGGGTGGCGCCGGTCTCAAACTGGGCGTCCATCGTTCTGGAAAAGAAGGATTTGGCCAAGCACCTGGGCAAGTCCTACACGCTCGAGCCGGTTCGCTATCAGGGCACGCCGCCGATGATCACGGCGATCGCCAACAACGAACTGGAAGTCTCCAACCTCGCCTATTCGTCGCTCGCGATCGCCATTGAAAATGCCGGCCTCGACGACATCCGCGTCATTGCGGACGAATTCCAGGACGGAGTGCCCGGGTACTACACGCAGCAATATTTCGTCCGCAAGGACAGCGGCATCAACAAGGTCGAGGACCTCAAGGGCAAGGTCGTCGGCACCAATGCCGGCGGCAGCGCGGTGGATGTCGCCATGCGCGCCATGCTGAAAAAGCACGGGCTCGAGGCCAATCGCGACTACACGATGCTCGAGGCGCCGTTGCCGACAATGCCGGCGGTGTTGTCCGACAAGAAGGCGGATCTTATTCCCGCCGTGCTCCCCTTCTCGTTCAATCCGAAGCTGCGCGAGGAGGGAAAGGTCCTGTTCAGGCAGACCGAGGCGCTCGGCGTGACGCAGATGATCGTGTGGACGGCGCGCAAGTCCTTCATCGACAAACATCGCGCCGCCATGGTGGACTTCATGGAGGACATGCTGCGCATCACGCATTGGTACATGGACCCAAAAAATCACAACGAGGTCGCGCAGATCGCATCCAAGATCACGAAGGCGCCGCCCGAGCGTTTCGGCTGGCTCTTCACCAAGGAGGACTACTATCGCGACCCGAATTTGATCCCCAATCTCGAGGCCTTGCAGCGCAACGTCGACACGACGCGTGACCTTGGCTTCGTGAAGAAAAAACTCGACATCAAGAAATACTCGGACCTCAGCCTGGTTCAGGAAGCTGCCAAACGACTGAAATAAGACTCTCCGGCAATACGAAAGCGGCCCCGGATTGCTTCGGGGCCGTTTTCATTTGACCGTCTGGCCTGGCCTCACAACTCGGCCCACTGCCGCAACAGGTTGTGATAGACCGACGTAAGTTCGACGACCGACATGTGCTCCGGGTGATCGCGCGAAAGCTTGATGATCGCCATGTCCATGTCGAACAGCAGCGAGCGCCTGCTCTCGTCGCGGATCATGCTCTGCGTCCAGAAGAATGACGCGATACGCGAGCCGCGCGTGATCGGCGTGACGTGGTGCAGGGACGTCGCCGGGTAGACGATCATGTCGCCCGCAGGCAGCTTCACGGTGTGGCTGCCGTAAGTATCTTCCACCACCAGCTCCCCGCCGTCATAGTCTTCGGGAGCCGAGATAAACAAGGTCGAGGAGACATCGGTACGGATACGAATGCCGGTGGCGGCGCTGCCGCGGATGGCATTGTCGACATGCGCGCCGAACGTCATTCCGGCGTCATACCTGTTGAACAGCGGCGGAAAGACCTGCCTGGGCAGGACCGCCGACATGAACAGGTTGTTTCGTGCCAGCGCTTCGACCACCATGCCGCCAAGCTCGCGCGCCTCCGGCGATCCTTCCGGAAGCTGCAGGTTGTCCTTCACCTTGGAAGACTGGTGCCCTGCGGTAACGCGGCCGTCGACCCACGCCGCCTTTTCCATGACCTCCCGACAGCGCGCGACCTGCTCGGGCGTCAGCACGTTGGGCACATGGACCATCATCGGCGGAGTATCCTCTCTCGTTTACCAGCGTACGCGGTAAGAGAGTGACGCCCAGCGGCCGGATGCCGGCACGGCCTGGCCCTGGTAGTACTGCCAGTAATAGAACTCGTCGGTGATGTTGCAGACGTTGAGCTGGATGGTCGACTTGCTGTCGACCTTGTAACTCACCATCGCGTCTAACTTCCAATATTCGGGCACAAGGGCGGTGTTGGTCGTGTTGACGAAGGCGTCTGACTGGTAGGTCGCGCCGGCCCCGACCGTCAGTTTCTGCGTGATATCGTAGGTCGACCAGAGCGACAGGTTGTGGCGCGGTGCATTGGGCAGCCAGTGGCCGAGCTCGGCCAGGTTCGACGTCTTTTCAATGCTGGAATCCAGGTAGCTGTAACCGCCAATGACCTGCCATTTGTCGGTCAGCCTGCCGGCAGCGCCGACTTCGAATCCGTCGACGCGCGCCAGGCCGTCGAGCACCAGGAATTGCTGTGCCGTCGGCGCAGTTGGATCGTTGGGTATGCGCAGATTGGTCTTTTCGATACGGAAAATCGCGCCGGTGAGACTGAGGTTGCCCTCCAGCACGTCGACTTTGACGCCGGCCTCGTACGAAATGTTTTTTTCCGGCGCGAGCGTCACGCTCGCGGCATTATTCGGGTTGCCGGACAGCGTGCCGAGCTCGGCGGCAGGGTTGTACGAATTGCCGTAGACAACATAGATGCTCGAGTTCGGCGTCGGATGGTAGACCGCACCGAAGCGGTAGCTCGGCAAATTGTCGGTACGCCGCAGATCGTTCTGGCCTGGCGCGGCGTTCAGATCGATGTAATGGGTATAGAACCGGTCGAACCGGAATGAGCCAAGCAACTCGAAATACCTGGTGATTTTCATCTGATCGATGATGTAGGCGGCGTAGTCCGTCGACAGGGTGTTATTCCCCGGTACGAACGTAAAACCGGTTGCAGGCACGCCGCCCGCCGTCGGATTCACCAGGCTGGTGTAGCAGGCAGGATTGGAGGCGACGCACAGATCAGTACGGGTCTGATTTCGTGTTTCGCGGGACAATTCTACGCCGGCAGTCAGCGTGTGGTTGATGATGCCGGTATCGAACTTGCCGGTCAGGTCGGTGGCATTGACCAGATAAGTCGCGTCGGTCTCGCGTTCACGCCGCTCGCGGGCGATTGTCATCAGATCGACCGGATACCCGATGCCGGTGCCGCCGGCGCCGGTGGTCAGGCCGCTGGTGAATGGCTGCATCGCGGCGTTGGCAAGACCGCGCGGCGCCGTGTTGCGGCCGAAGCGATCGTTCAGCAGGTAACGCGTGCCGTTTGTGATCTTGAAATTGCTTCCGAGTTCCCGCTCGATCCTGGCAGTGAGAATGTGCGTCTCGGTAGTGACAATGTCGCGCAGCGGGCCGGTGGCGATACCGAACCAGGTGTTGCGGGGGATCGGCACCGGCGTCACCGGCGACCCGTCGCCGTTATAGCCGGGGTTGACCAGAGCGCCGGTCGCTGTCCTGTAGCCGGGTTGCGGCAGATAGGGCCATCCGTAGTCCGGCGCGCCCTCTTCGCCCTGGTAGATGTACCAGAGTGTCGCCTTGGTATTCTCGTCGAGCTGCGCGCTCATCGAAGGCGCCACGCCCCAACGCCGGGTCCAGACATTGTCGCGATCCGGCGTGTCGGTTTCGGTGTAGAGCGCGGCGATGCGGCCCGAAATATTGTCGCGCTTGCCGCTGGCGTCGAGATCGGCGCGATAACCGCCCACCGAGTTGATCGTTGCGGTGCCCTCGACGAAAGTCTGGCCGGTCGGGAGCTTCGAGACGTTGTTGATGGCGCCGCCGGTCGAGCCGCGGCCGAAGGCAAACGAGGAAGGACCTTTGTAGACCTCGACACGGTCGACGTCGAAAAGGTCACGCGTATACCAGCCCGGGTCACGGAATCCGTCGCGGAAAATATCGCCGCGGGCGACGAAGCCACGAATGATCGGACTGTCGCCCTGCTGGCCGCCCTCGCCGGCGCTGAACGTGATGCCGGGGACCGTGCGCAGCGCATCCTCCATAGTGGTGAGACGCCGCTCCTGGATTTCCTGCTGCGGAACGACATTGATGGTCTGCGGCGTGTCGAGCAGCGGCGTCTGCAGGCGGGTGATGGACTGCTGGGTCGCCTGGTAGCCGCCCTGGTTGTTGCCGGAGACGTCAATCGTCGGCAGTTGCAGGCCTGAACTTCCGCCTTCCTGCGCCGACGCCGTGGATGCCGCCATCAAGGAGGCAAGACTTACGGCGGTACGCAACAAAGTACGGTTGGAAATCTCCGGTGCGCGACCCGTCTTTGACTTCATATAGTGTGAAGAGTTGCCGCATCGGTCGAACGGCTCCGACCGAATACTTGAAATCACAGTGTTCATTCTTCCCCAGCCCCGATCGAATACTATACTTTAGAACCGTAATATTCAGGCTGATTATTAGGCTATATTTGAAATCATGGACAGTATTAATCGTCAAGAACAAGTTGATATTCAAGCGCTATTATCGAATTAGAATATTTCTAAACTATACTTATTGTTTTGAATACTTAAAAACCGGATGCGAGGCGCTGTTTTGTATTTCGTGGAATCGGGTTGGCTGTTATAGGTCCGGCGACGAATTGCGAAAGGGCGTCCCATGGCGGACACGCGTGCGGCACGATTGCGCCGCCTCTGGCTCAACGTACATCTCTGGATCGCGCTCGGGCTCGCCGCACTGCTCGTTCCCGTTTCCATTTCCGGCGGCCTGCTCGTCTGGCACGACGAAATCGATGCCGTGCTCAATCCGAAACGCTATGCGGTCTCCGGATCGCAAATTGCGCTGCGGCCGTCAGAATATCTGGCAAATGCGGAAGCAGCGGTCGCCGATGATCCGGCGAAGCTACGCGCGACGGCACTCCGCTATCCCGAGCCTGGCTGGCCGGTGCGCGTCGTCATGCGCGCACAATCCCGCGACGCCGGCGCACGGCCGCGGCTGCTGACCGCCTATCTCGATCCGCCAACGGGCAGGATGCTGGACGTCGTCGATTTCCGGGCGTCGCTGTTCGGATTCCTGCACGTGTTCCACGAGAACCTGGCCATCCCTGAGTACAGCGGCCGCCAGATCGTCGGCTGGGCCGGCGTCGGAATGCTGATCCTGTCGCTGACGGGCATCTGGCTGTGGTGGCCGCGCGGCGGAAATTTTCTGCACGGCCTGCGCTGGCGGCGCTCGTGGCTCTTCACCTTCAACCTGCACAATTTTATCGGCTTCTGGATCTCGTTGCCGCTCGCGGTGGTGTCGGCGACCGGAATCTATCTGTCGTTTCCGCAGACCGCGCGCGAGGCCATGTCGTCAATTGCGCCGATGAGTCCGCAGGCGCAACGTAGCGGCTTCGGCGGACAGGTTGCGCAGCGCACGGCGCTCACCACAGATCAGGCGCTTGCGGCGGCATCGGCGGCCGAACCGACCGGAAAGCCGATCGCGCTTTTCCTCCCGGTTCAGCAGCGCGATTGGCCGCTCACCTGGCGCACGCAAATTTTGCGCGCGGGCAGTGGCGACATTGTCACCGTGACAACCGACGACCACAGCGGACAGGTGTCGCCGGCAGCGGTGCCGCTGTCGGGCGACCGCGCTGCCGCCTGGATCCGGTGGATCCACGAAGGCAGCCACAGCGGACCGGTGTGGGCCGTTCTGGTGACGCTGACAGGAGTATTTCCAACTATCTTTGCGGTCACGGGCATCATCATGTGGCTGCGCAAGCGTTCCGGCCGCAGGGAACTGGCCGGCAAAGGCGTCAAACCACGCTTACGTCCCGCTGAATGACCTGTTGTGCTAGGCTTTGGAAGGCAGAAAGGATCGAGCGTTCAATGACCTTTAATCGTCACACGTACCGCGCCATCGTGGTGGCCATTGTGGCCGCCGTGCTCGTTCTGCCGGCATCCGTTCTCGCCCAGACGGCGCCTGCCGCGACAGCGCCGTCTCCGGCAGTTTCGCAAGCAGCGCCTGCGCCTGCCGCTCCGGCGCCGAATTCCGCCGTGCCTGCGACCGCTGATCCGGTGGCCGTCCCCGCCGTTTCACCTGTGACGGGTCCGGCGCTGAATTCACCGGACATCGCGCTCAAGCTGCCGCGCGACCTCTCGCCCTGGGGAATGTTCATGGCGGCCGATATTGTCGTGAAAGCGGTGATGGTCGGCCTTGCCTTTGCGTCCGTGCTCACCTGGACGATCTGGTTTGCCAAGGCGATCGAGCTGATGTTCGCGCGGCGCCGGATGCGCGCGGCGATCGACAAGCTCGGTCACGCGAAATCGTGGAGCGAAGCCAATGTCGGCTCGAAAGGCCGCGACGCCGGCGTGGCCGCGATGCTTCGCGCCGCCGACACCGAACTGCGAATGTCGGCCGATGCGCATTCGGCAACCGGCATCAAGGAGCGCATCGCATCGCGGCTGGAGCGCCTTGAGGCCGCTGCCGGCCGGCAGATGATCCGCGGCACCGGCATCCTGGCCACCATCGGCGCCACGGCTCCCTTCGTCGGCCTGTTCGGCACAGTGTGGGGCATCATGAACAGCTTCATCGGTATCTCGAAGTCGCACACCACCAATCTCGCGGTGGTGGCGCCCGGCATCGCCGAGGCCTTGCTGGCGACCGCGCTCGGCCTCGTCGCGGCTATTCCGGCGGTGGTCATGTACAACATGTTCTCGCGCTGGATCGCGGGCTATCGCGCCTTGCATGCCGACGCCGCCGCCGAGATTCTCCGCATCGTCAGCCGCGATCTCGATCGCGGCGCCTTTGATGAGCGCCCGGCCGACCGCCGGCGCGCCATTGCTGCCGAGTAACCGCCATGAGCGTGCGTCTTGACCATGGCGACGATCAGCTCAGCGAGGTTCACGAGATCAACGTCACGCCGTTCATCGACGTGATCCTGGTGCTGCTGATCATCTTCATGATCGCGGCACCGCTGGCGACGGTGGACATCTCGGTCGACCTGCCCGCCTCGAGCGCGGAGCGCACGCCGCGGCCCGACAAGCCGCTGTTTCTCACGCTCAAATCCGATCTGTCCGTGTCGCTCGACAATGACACGATCAACCGCGCGGCGCTCGCAAGTGCCCTCGACCGCGCAACTGCCGGCGACAGGCAGCAGCGCGTGTTTCTGCGCGCCGACAAGGCGGTTCCCTATGGCGAGCTGATGACCCTCATGAACGAGCTGCGCGGGGCCGGCTATCTCCACGTGGCGCTGGTCGGGCTCGAAGCCGACAAGATGTAGGTATGGTTGACCGCAGCAAGACATTCCCGTTCAGCCGGTGGCCCGAGGCCGCGCGCTGGGGTGCGTGTTTTGCGTTCGCCGTTGCCTTTCACGCCGCCGGCGCCGCCGCGCTCTTTGCGCGCTGGAGCGAGGATTCCGACCTGGTCGCGAACGCGCCGGTGATCATGGTCGATCTGGCTCCGGTTGCGGTTTCGTCGAACACTATGAACGACGTGCCGCCCGGCCCCCAGCAGCAGGAAGCCGAACCCGAGCCTGAGCCGGAAAAGCCGATCGAGAAGATCGAGCTGCCGCCCGATCCGCAGGCCGAGCCGGTCGTGGCGGTCACGCCGCCGCCCAAACCGGTCGAAAAGCCGAAAGAGAAAAAGCCGAAGCAGAAGCTCGCGAGCCTTGCGAGCGCGCCGAGCAGGGCCGATCAGCGGGCGGATCGCGCGGCCGCCCCCATGCCGGGAGCCTCGTCACGCAACTCGAACGCGTTGCCGAACTGGAAGACACAGCTCGTTGCCAAGCTCGAGCGCAGCAAGAGGTATCCGTCGGAAGCGCACGGCGACCATGGCACAGCGCAGCTTGCCTTCAGTATCGACCGTCAGGGTGGCGTGCATAACGCGCGCATTGTTCGCAGCTCGGGATCGAGCGCCCTCGACCACGAGACGCTCGCGCTGGTGCACCGCGCGCAGCCTTTGCCGCCGCCTCCCCCGGAAGTGCCAGGCGCGCAAATTCCGATCGTCGTGCCGATCCGCTACAACGCGCGCTGACCCGCTTTATTCGATTATCTCGTCGGCGCGAGAAAGCAGCGCCGCCGGCACGGCAAGGCCGAGTGTCCTGGCCGTCTTCAAATTGATTACCAGCTCATATTTGGTCGGCGCCTGTACCGGAAGATCAGCCGGCTTCTCGCCTTTCAGAATGCGGTCAACATAACCTGCCGCACGCCGGTACGCGGAAGTGGAGTCGGGTCCATACGCCATCAGCCCGCCGTCGGACACATATACGCGAAACGCATAGACCGCAGGCAGCCGATGACGCGCGGCTAACGTAATGATCAATTCGCGATGAGTACGCGCCAACCTGCTCGTTGTGACGATGAGGCCGCCATTCGCTTCACGCGCGAATACAGGAATGTCGCGTTCCATGGCTTCACCGTCCCCGGCGTCGACCGGCTTTACATCGACCTTGAGCGATGGGGCCACCCCCTGGATGGCACCGAGCTGTCCGCCGCCACTCCGCGCGGTGGGGTCGCGAATAACGGCCACCCGGGTGGTCCCCGGCGCAATCTCCTTCAGCAACTCGAGCCATTTCGCGCTGATGCCGAATTCGAACTGCGTAAAGCCGGTGGCGTTGCCACCCGGGCGCGACAGGCTGGCGACGAGGCCGCCGCCCACGGGGTCTGTTACGTTCACAAACACAATCGGCACCGTCCGGCTGGCCCTCGCCAACGAGGCGACGATTGTCCCGCCGGCGGCCAACACGACATCCGGTTTCTTCGCCATCAAGTCCCTGGCATAGGTGCGCAGCAGATCTGCCTCGGCAGCACCGGACTGCAAATCGAATACGACATTGCGACCCTCAATCCAGCCCAGTTTCGAGAGCTCCTCACGGAACGCGCCGATTTGCAGGCGCCCCTCCGGGTCGGCCTCAGGGTAGTCATGCAGGATGGCGACCCGGCGAATTTTTCCGGTTTGCTGCGCTCCAACCGCCAGCGGCCACATCGCCGCCGCGCCGCCGACAACGGTGATGAACTCGCGCCGACGCATAGACCCTCCCGAATTCCGGACATCGTAGTGCATCGGACAAATCGAATGAAGGGTCATGTCCGGTTTGCAAGGCGCGAAAGGGCTGCAAGTCCTGAGCATTGCGGCTAGAATTTTTGTGACCGGCAGCACAGCCGCCGCGTCCCGCAACGTGTAAAAGACCAGCGCGGACGCAGCTCGGGCGAGACCCGATCTCGCCATTGCTGGTGTTAAATAAGGGGGTCGCATGAGGCGCCGCGATTTCATCACCTTGCTCGGCGGAACGGCGGCGTTGTGGCCGCTCGCCGCGCGTGCCCAGCAATCGACGCGGGTCCGGCACGTCGGCGCGTTGATGAATATTGCGCAGAGCGACCCCGAAGCGCGGATGTGGGCCACGGCCTTCGAGCGCGGCCTGGGACAGCTTGGCTGGAAACCGGGCGACAATCTGCAGATCGAGTATCGCTGGGCGCACAACGACAGCCTCTACAAGCGATATGCGCAGGAACTGGTCCGGCTCGATCCCGAGGTCATTCTGGCGGTGAGCGGGTCGAGCGCGAGCGCATTGCAGCAGGCGACCGGCACGATCCCGATCGTATTCATCGCAACGAGCGATCCGGTCAACCGCAGGCTGATCGCAAGCATGGAAAAGCCCGGGGGCAATATCACGGGTTTTGTCGAGTTCGAATCGGGCATCGGCGTGAAGTGGCTGGAGCTGCTCAAGCAGATTGCGCCGAACGTGAAGCGCGTGGCGGTTGTCCAGGATCCCATGCGGTCGACCTGGACGAGCATGCTGATCGGCATCGAGAACACGGCGCCGTCATTCAACGTGCAGGTTACCCGCATCGATGCGCGCGACAGCGCGGAGCTCGAGCGCTCTTTGGCGGCATTTGCCGGCACCGCGGACGGCGGCCTGATCGTCACGCCGAACCTGTTTTCGGCGATCTCCGCGGAACGGCTGGTTGCACTTGCAGCGCGCCATAAACTCCCCGCGGTCTACTTCAGCCGGTATTTCGTGACCGAAGGGGGCCTGATCTCCTATGCCCCGGACAGGACCGACCAGTATCACCGCGCGGCCGGCTACATCGATCGCATCCTCAAGGGCGAAAAGCCGGCCGACATGCCGGTGCAGGCGCCGGCCAAATTCGAGCTCGTCGCCAACCTGCGGACCGCGCAGCAGATCGGTCTCACCCTTCCTGCGCAGCTGGTGGCTGCAGCCGATCACGTCATCAGGTAGTTGCCGGATTGTTGCCCGCTCTACCGTGCCGACCCAACCGGTCGATGCAACGCAAGCATTGAATCCCTCCACTGGGTTTCAAATCGCAGGGTCTTGCGTGGCCGGCGCATATCTCCTGTGGTCACATGAACCCGGGATTGCGGGGAAGATATTGCGCCCAATTTCCAAAATCCCGCGATGACATCAGAACCATCGGCAGCGTGATGCGCATACCGGCTTCGACAGCGGCATAGAGAGCTGCCTCGCATGGACCGGAAAGAAACGCCGTTATCTGCGAAGCCCCACTATCGGCTGCGATTGCCAGGGCGGTCTCGAATGCGGTGCCCATATGACTGCTTTGCGCGACGGCCATTGGTCCAATATGGCCATCGGCAACGTAGGCGTAACCTGCGCAGGTATCCCCCCGATAAAGCAGGACGCCTTTGGTGGATTTGTCGTTGAGTAAATATCTATGATGCTTCTCGCGCGATACGCCTAATGCTTGAGCGTCAATGCCGGCGAGGTGACGCATGTGTGAACGCGAGTCCTCAAGGCTCACGTAGCGGAATAGCGAACCCTCTGATCGTGCTTTCAAGCGCTCAGTTGCGACGCTGAAAAAGTAAATCGGAAATCGGGGAAACATCCCGTGCCGAAGATAAAGCCCCTGAGAAACCGTGTTGAACGTAAAGGTGATCAGGGCCTTGTTGGTCGCGCCTTTGTTTTGCGCAGGTCCCCATGTCCGCCTGATCAGCTCATTGCCTATGCCGCTGCCCTGTTGACCGGGTGATACGAATAATTGTGCGAGAAACCACAAATCGTCGCATATCCAGCTCCAGGCGAAGCCCACCATCTGCCCTGCGTCTTCGGCCACCCACAGTCCATCGGGGTCGTCTTTCAGGGAAAACAATTGAAAGGGGGGAGGACGAGGCGACGCGATCTTGCCAAACCCGTGACGCTCGGTCAGATCGTTCATACTGCCAACGACAAGCTCGTCGGCCTGTACAAGATCGGTTGGGCGCGCAGGACGATATATGATCGGCATTGAATCGTTCCCTGGAAGAGTTTTATTGGCGCGGGATGGAACCCGCAATGGAGCTGATCATGCAGAAGATTGCGTTCGTAATTGCTGTCCTGGTCGCATTCACGGCACCGGCGCTCGCGCAGAAAGCCCGTATCGAAGCGGTGAATGCCAAGTGGATGGAATTGTTCAACAGGGGTGATTTTGACGGGATTGCCCAGCTCTACACCGTTGACGCGATCGCATTCCCGCCTGGCTCGGCGATCGTGAGAGGCAGGGCTGCGATCGGCACAATGTGGAAAGACATGGCGCAGCAAGTGAGCAACCCAAAAATCACCACGCTGGAAGTCAAGCGGCTGAGCCCTTCCGCGCTACGCGAGGTCGGGACATTCAGCTTGATGACCAGGGGCCCATCGCCCAAAGAGGTTTCAGGGAAATATCTTGTGTTGTGGCAGAGGGTCCGGGGCGAATGGAAACTCGCCGCCGATATCTGGAACGACGGCAAGTAAAAAATTTGCGGGTCCGCCTCAGGCCGTATGTGGGTGCTAAACGGTGCGAAAGCCGGGGACGTGGTAGCAAAGCGCCATTGATATTTCGCAATGTTGCCACATGAAGGCGCAGTATGTTCGCAGTATTGCGTACAGAGGTACGCGCCATGATTGCTCGCATCACCAGGACACTCGCGATCACCGTTGTATTTGGGGCCTTGATAGGCCTCGGAACCGAACACGCCTCCGCGAGAGGAGGACATTTCGGCGGTGGCGGAGGCGGAGCCCGCGTCGGTGCAGTTGGGGGTGCGCATGGCTTTAGCGGCGCCCGAATGGGCGGGCCCAGCGGCGCGCGCATGGGCGGCGCCGGTTTCAGCGGTGCGCGCGTAGGGAGCTTCAGGGGTGCCCACATAGGATCATCGCGGTTGGGCGCAGCCCGTATGAGTGGCGGGCATATCCGCAATTTTAACAGCGCACATTTCCGCAGTTTCAACGGCGCTCGCATTCGGACCGCGCATGTCAGCAACCTCCGTGGCGCGCGTGCGTTAGGTGCAACAGGTGCGTTGGCTGGCAAGGCCGCCTGGAATCATTGGGGCAATCCTAATTGGAACGGTCATTGGCAAGGCTGGAACGGCGGATGGAGTAACTGGCACGGCGGTTGGGGCGGATGGGTCGGACCGGTGTTCTGGCCTTACTTCTTCGGCAACGTCTTTGCCTTTACGTTCTGGCCCTATCCTTACTTCGATCCGTTCTGGACTTACGGGGATTGGTTTGTCTGGGATGCTTTGTTCTGGCCCGGTCCCTATTACATCTATGACCCAGCCTATGCTTATGGGCCGGGCTATTACGATGTCTACGGCCGATACGCGTACGCTGGTTCAAGACGAGCGCGCGTCGCGCGTCACGTTTCTCCGGAAATTACCGGCTCTACCTCGGACAAAACCGCGCTTGCCCAGAGCTGCGCCGGACTTGCTCCCGGCGTGACTGATTTTCCGATCGAGCGAATCGAAAAAGCAATTCAGCCGAACGAAGAACAACGCAAAGCACTCGATGGACTGAAAGCGGCTTCATTGCAGGCGAGCGACATTCTCAAGGCGTCCTGTTCAGATGAAGTGCCGTTGACGCCCTTAGGAAGGCTTGACGCAGTGCAAAAGCGCATCGAGGGCTTGACGCTAGCTTTTGCAAGCGTGCGCACACCGCTCGACAATTTGTACAATTCGCTGAATGAGGAACAAAGGCAACGTTTCTCTGCATTTGGTCAGGCCTCAAACGCAAAGGCAAGTCGCCGTGCGCGTTTTTCGAACATTGATCTGGCTGGGTTGTGCAGCCGTCGCGCAGAAGGTTTCACGCAGCTGCCCGTTCAGCGGGTAGAAGAAGTCATCAAGCCCACGCAGCAACAGCTGGATGCCTTCGCGAGACTCAAGATCGCCTCGGTGGAGGCAGCCAACCAGCTGCACGCATCCTGCCCGGGACAGACGCCGCAAACGCCCTTGGACCGCTTTGATGCCGTTGGAAAGCGTCTTGAAGCGATGGATCAGGCTATTAAGACAATACGCCCGGCCCTCGTGGACTTCTACGCGTCTCTAACGGATGAACAGAAAGCACGGTTCAACACACTTGGGCCGTCGCGGAATAGTTCTTCCCGCCAGAGCTGACCAACACCAGGTAGAACGTTCAACTTGCCGTCACTTTGCAATTGCGGCTTCGAATCTCCGCTAATGACCCAAATCGCGTGAAACCAGAAACTATTTTATCTGGTAACGCCAATGGTTCGGCCGTAGATGCACGGAATGAGCCCTTCCGAAACGAAGTCCATTGTCGATTGGCTGACGGATGGCGCGCGCTCGACGCTGCGCCCGGAGATGATCCTTGCGGATTTGTGTGACCAGCTTGTCAAGGCCGGCATTCCGCTCTGGCGCGTGGCGGTGTTTGTGCGGACCTTGCACCCCGAAGTCATGGGGCGCCGCTTCATCTGGCAGCAAGGCGCCGGTGTCACGATCACGGCAGGATCGTTTGACCTCCTCGAAAAGGATCAATTTCTCAACAGCCCCTTCGTCGCCGTCATCAACTCCGGCCGGAGCATTCGGCAACAATTGACGGGGCCAGACGACCATGAGGCGTTTTCGATATTCCACGACCTGCGCGCCGACGGCGCGACCGACTACCTCGCCACCCCGCTGATCTTTACCGACGGCTCTGTCCACGTGGCAACCTGGTCTACGCAGCAGACCGGCGGGTTCACTGACGCGCAGATTGCCGGCATCGAAGCGATTGTGAAGCCGTTCACGCGTCTCGCCGAGATCCGGGCTTTGCAGCGCACTGCTGCCAATCTGCTCGATACTTATGTCGGACATGACGCCGGCGAGCGCATTCTGTCCGGCCGGATCAGGCGCGGTCACACCGAATCGATCCATTCAGTGATCTGGCTGTCGGACATGCGCGGCTTTACATCCCTGGCGGACCGGCTGCCGCCGCAGATGCTCGTCGACCTGCTTAACCGCTATTTTGACTGTCAGGTGCCCGCAATTCTCAGGCATGGTGGCGAGGTCCTCAAATTCATGGGCGACGGGCTGCTCGCGATCTTTCACCTGGTCGAGGGCACGGCGGAAGCGCGCGCGGCCTGCGATCGCGCACTCGGCGCGGCGCGCGAAGCACAGGTCAACATCGACGCCATCGACACGCCCGCCAATGCGAATCATGTGCGCTTTGGTCTGGCGCTCCATCTCGGTGAAGTGCTCTACGGCAATATCGGCAGCGGCAACCGGCTTGATTTCACCTGCATCGGCCCGGCAGTGAATCTGGCGGCGCGGCTGGAGAAAATCGCCGCCAAACTTGGCCGCACCATCGTGGCTTCGGCGGATTTTGCCGGCCATCTTCCCGGTGAATTCGTTCCGCTCGGCGAGTTCCCGGTGGCCGGCTTCGTTGCTCCTCAAATGGTATTTGGCCTGAACGAGCAATCAGGAGTCAAAAAATGAAAACCAGAACATTGCGGCAGAAAGTCAAATACAATGTGACCTGCGTGTCGGTTTTACTGGCCGGTCGCTTTTGAACGCCGCGATGCCACGCCATTCGCCGGCGCCACGGTCTTCCCAATCATCACAAGCACCGGACCGGGCAATCCAGCCTGCGCAAGCCGCTCCGCAAGCTCGCCGATCGGCGCGGTGACAACGGCCTGGTCGGGCCGGGTCGCGCGCGAGATCGCCAGCGCCGGCGTGCGTGGGTCGAGGCCTTCGGCAATCGCTTTTTCGGTCAGCGCGGCCAGCGTCCGTGTCGGCATGAAGACCGCGGTGGTCGCTGACGGGTCTGCGAGACTCTCCCAGTCGAGGTCGGCTGGCACGCCGCCGTTCTTGGCATGGCCTGTCACGTATTGCAGCCGGCGTGCCTTCTTGCGATCGGTCAGCGCAATGCCGAGCCGCGCGGCCGCGCCCTGCACCGACGTGATACCGGGCACGACATCGACGGCAATATTGGCCGCCGCGCAGGCCGCGATCTCCTCGGCCGCGCGCCCGAAAATCAGCGGGTCGCCGCCCTTCAGGCGGACGACGCGCTTGCCTTGCTTCGCCAGGCTTACCATCAGACTGTTGATGTCGTCCTGCGTGCAGGACGGCCCGAAGCCCGTTTTGCCGACCAGCATTTTCCTGGCTTCACGGCGCGCGAAGTCCATCACCTCGCGCGACACCAGGTCGTCGAACAGGATCACGTCCGCGGACTGCAGCGCGCGCACCGCGCGCAAAGTCAGCAATTCCGGATCGCCCGGCCCTGCCCCGACCAAAGTCACCGACCCGCTTTCGACTGCCGCGCCCAGGCCCTTCACTTCGGCAACGAAACTGTCGAAGTCGGCCTGCACCGGCGCACGCTCGGGAGCGGCCACCGCATGCGCCGTGAAGATCTGCCAGAACCTGCGCCGCGCCGCGAACGACAGTCCCGCAAGCTTCAGCGCGCCGCGCCAGCGTGCCGCGGCGGCCGCCCAATCGGCAAAGCCTTTCGGCAGCAGCGCCTCCAGCTTGGCGCGGATCGCCTGGGCAAAGACCGGCGCCGCGCCGCCGGTCGATATCCCGATCACCAGCGGCGAGCGATTGACGATGGCGCCGAATGAAAAATCGCAAAATGCCGGCCTGTCGATCACGTTGACCGGCACGCCGGCCGCGCGCGCGGCCGATGCAAACGCGGCCGCGGCCTCGTCGTCTTCGAACGCGCCGATCGCGACCGCGGCATTTGCCAAATTCTCCGCGGACCACGCACGGCGATTGATGACGATCGCGCCGTGCGGCGGATCGGCGGCGAGCTGCTGCAGCTCGTCGCATATCTCGGCCGCATAGACCTCGACGCGCGCGCCGGACGCCGACAGCAACTCCGCTTTCCAGGCCGCCGCCGGGCCTCCGCCGGCCAGCACCGCGTGCTTCCCGTCGAGCGACAGAAACACGGGCAGCCGCGCCAGCGGACCCATGCGCGGATGGCGTGCCTCGGAGGGACTGCGTTTCACGGTCATTGCTTCCTAATAGACATCCGTTTGATAGCGGCCAAGCCTCTTCAATTCCGCAAGAAAATTGACCGCTTCGGCGGGCGTGCGGGCGCCATGTTCGGCAATCACGTCGACCAAAGTGCCTTCGACGTCCCTGGCCATGCGGGTGGCATCCCCGCAGATATAGAAGCAGGCCCCTTCCGCAAGCCAGGCCCACAGGTCGCGGCCGACCTCGCGCATGCGATGCTGCACATAGATCTTTTCGTTGGCATCGCGCGACCAGGCGAGCGTCAGCCGCGTGAGCAGCCCCGCCGCCCGCATCGCGATCAGCTCGTCCTCGTAAAAGAAATCGAAATCGCTGCGCTGATGCCCGAAGAACAGCCAGTTGCGCCCCGGCGCCCTGGTGGCCTGGCGCTCCTGCAGGAAGGCGCGGAACGGCGCGATGCCGGTGCCGGGACCGACCATGATGATCGGCGTTTTCGGATCGGGCGGCAGCGCGAAATGCTGCGCCTTCTGCAGGTAGACCCTGACCCTGTCGCCGGGCGACACGCGGCTCGCCAGGAAGGTCGAGGCGACGCCGAGCCGGGTGCGTTTCTCGACCTCGTAGCGCACGGCATCGACCGTCAACGCCACGCGCCCGGGATTGCATTTCAGCGAGGACGAAATCGAGTAGACACGCGGCTGCAATGCATCGAGCGACTCGATGAAGGCCTCCGGGTCCGGCCGCACGCCGGGAAATTTCTGCAGCGCGGCGAGCACGTCGAGCACGGCGGCATCGCCATCCGGATCGAGCCCCGCCGCAAGCGCCTTCGCCTTTTGCCGCCGGTCACTGCCGGTCAGATACGAGATCAGCTGGAACAGCATGTCCGGCGCCGGCGACAGCGATACGCCATCGATGAGCACGTCGCGCAAAGTTCGCCCGCCGATCGGAAAATTCGCCGGCGCGCCAAGCGCGCCGATCACGGCGTCGACCAGCGCCGGGTCATTTGCCGGATAAATGCCGAAGGAGTCGCCCACCTCGTAGTCGAGACCGGTTCCGGCGAGATCGATCTCGATATGCCACGTTTCTTTCTGCGAGCCCGGCTTGTTGAGCCGCTGCCGCGACAGGAACGTCGCGTGGACCGGATTGTCGCGCGAGCGGCCGGCAGCACTCTTCGGCGAGGGGGGTTTTTCGGCAACGGGCTCGGCTTTTGGCGCGACGGGCGCTCCGCCGATCTCGTCGTAAAGCTGCCTGAGCATGCGGGCGGTCTCCTTGCCGCCCGGCACGCACAGGTTCAGCCGTTCTTCTTTCTTTGCGACGATCGCTTCCGAATAGTCCCTGCAGTTATAGCCGCATTGTCCGCAATCCTGCTGCGCCATCGCCGCCATCGTGCGGCGCGGCAGCGGCTTGCCCTCGGCGAGCTTCATACGCTCGGCCAGCGGCATTGCCGGGTCGTGCCAGGGTGCGTTGTCGTCGGCCGGTGCCGGCGCTGCTTCGCCGCCTACAAACTCCGGCAGAAGCCTGGCGACGTCGGCACTCGACAGCGGCGTGACGCCCTCTTCGAGGCCGAACACGCCGGCAAACAGCCCGTTGAGCCACAGGTGCTGCTCCGGCGAGAACGGCGCCGATTCCGGAATGAAGGACAGCATCGGCGGGCGCTGCGTGACGCTCATGCCGCGTCCTCCGTCATTGACCTGAGCGCGTCGATCTCGTGCCGGCGCGCAAAGGCGATGAAGCTTTCTTCGCGCGCGGCGCGATTCTTCAGATAGGCCTTCAGAATGCGCTCGACCGTCTGCGGCGCATCCTCCGCCTTTACGTCGCGATAAAGCTCGCGGCCGAGCGCGGCCTGCGGGCCGAAGCCGCCGCCGACCAAAATGTGATAGCCCTCGACCGCATCCCCGTCCGCATCGGTCTGCACCTTGCAGGCCAGCAGCCCGATCTCGCTGACGAAGTGCTGCGCGCACGAGTGATGACAGCCGGTGAGGTGGATGTTGACCGGCGTGTCGAGCGCGACGCGCGTCTCGCACCAGCGCGCGATCTCCTCGGCATGGCGCTTGGTGTCCGACGCCGCGAACTTGCAGCCGGAATTGCCGGTGCAGGCGACCAGCCCCGAGCGGACGGCGTTGGCCTCGATAGCTAGGCCGAGCGCTTCGATCTTCGCCTGCGCGGCTTTGAGTTTCTTAGAGGGCACGCCGGAGATCAGCAGGTTCTGCCAGACAGTGAGCCTGATGTCGCCGTCGCCGCAGTCGCGCGCGATGTCGGCCAGCCCGCGCATCTGCGCCACCGTGAGATAGCCGACCCGGACGGCGACGCCGATCCAGTGCAACCCCTCCTGCTTCTGCGCGTGAATGCCGATATGCGCCGTGCGCGAGAATGGCGGCCGCATCGCCAGCGAGCCCGGCACCGCGCGGTCGAGCTTGCGGCCGAGCTGTTCCTCGACCAGGCCGAGGAATTTCTCGGCGCCGATTGCATCCAGCACGTATTTCAGTCGCGCCCTGGTGCGGTCGGTGCGGTTGCCGTGGTCGATGAAGACGCGCACCACGGCATCGGCGACTTTGGTGGCATCGGCCGGCCTGACGATGACGCCGGTATCGCGCGCGAAATCCCTGTGGCCGGTGAGCCCGCCGAGGCAGAGCCTGAACCAGGTGCCGGGCTCGGGACCGAAGCCGACGTTCACGACCACGGCCTGAAAGCCGATGTCGTTGGTATCCTCGAGAACCGGGATCGTGCCGGCGCCGTCGAAGGCGACGTTGAACTTGCGCGGCAGCCCGTAGAGCGAGCGATCATTGAGAATGTGGAAGTGCCATTCGCGCGCGTAAGGCCGCGTGTCGATCAGCTCCTGCGGATCGATCCCGGCGGTCGGCGTTCCGGTGACATTGCGGATATTGTCGGCGCCGGAGCCGCGCGAGCAGAGGCCGAGATCCTGGATCGCCTCGATCATGGCCACGGCATTGCCCGCGGCGATTTCGCGGATCTGCAGGTTGGCGCGGGTGGTGACATGCGCGTAGCCGCCGCCGAAGCGCTCGGCGAGATCGGCGACGCCCGCGAACTGCGTGCCCTTGAGAATGCCGTTCGGCAGCCGCAGCCGGCACATATAGGCGTTCTGGTTGGGTGCAACGTAGAACAGGCCGTAGAAACGCCAGCGGAAATTGTCCGGCGGCTTGGGAAACTCGTTGCCCGCGGCCTGCGCCTTGAGACGTTCATAGGCATCGAACGGATGCTCGTCGCGCTTGAATTTCTCCGGGTCGGACAGTTTTCCGCCGGCCGCCAGTACGCGGTTCTGCGCCCTGAGCGCCGCCGCATCGGGGCCGGCAGGCTCGGGCACGGACGGCGCGGCGACGGTTACGCCGCCGGAGACGCTTTTGGCCGCCTTGGCGATCTGCAGGCCGGCGACGAACCCTTCGAGATAACGCTTCTGCTCGGGTCCGAAGTCGCCTGCCTGCTGATCTGTCATCCCTGCAAGCGTGCTGTCGCTGCCGCTCATTCCGCCGGCACCTGCGTCGGCGCGGTCAACGACGCGGGCGCCGCCGCGCGCGGCCTGTGCGTGAGATAGAGCGCAAGCCCGGTGAAGATGAAGCCGCCGACCAGATTGCCGAGCGTGACCGGAATCTGGTTCCACAGCCACCAGTCGGCGACCGTCACGTTGGCGCCCATCATCATCCCGGTCGGGATGACGAACATGTTCACCACCGAATGCTCGAAGCCCTGCCCGAAAAAGATCAGCATCGGCATCCAGGCCGCGGCGATCTTGCCGATCGTCGAAGCGCTCGTCATGGTGATGACGATGGCAAGACAGACCATCCAGTTGCAGAGCATCGCCTTGACGAACACCGTCACCAGACCGGCGAAGCCGAGCGCCTCGTAGCCCGTCGTCTTCGCTTGCGCGATGGCGATGATCTGCGTGGCGACTCCCGCAGGCGGGGTTGTGCCGAAATTGGTCAGGGTGATCGCCAGCAGCGCGCCATAAGCCATGCTGCCGATCAGGTTGCCGATGAAGACGTAGGTCCAATTGGCGAGCATCGTGCGGGCATCGCCGCCGCTCTCGATCGATGGCAGCGGCAGAAGACCGAAGCTGCCGGTCACCAGATCGAGGCCGAGCAACACGATAATGCAGAGACCGACCGGGAAAATAAGCGCACCAACCAACGGAACGCCGGTCTGCAGTGTGCCCGTGAAAGCAAGACTGGTTGCGGCGCCGAGGATGCTCCCCGCGAGCGCGCCGCGTATCAGGAGATCGGCTGGCGAAAGCGCCAGCTTGCGCCGCCCGGTGTCGATCATGGCGGCAGCAACATCCGCCGGCTTCACGTAATCCATTCCGCGACTCCCTTTCATGTCGGCTGCTTGATCCCGGGCGATTCCGGCGAGCCATTGCGAAACCTATGCTGCACAGCAGCAAGGACCGTGCCAGTTGAGAGGTAATTGATTTTGTTAGATTATTTTGACCAAGGCGAATCCGCTGCACAACGCTGCCGCGCATTGTTTCGGCAGCGGTCGAATTTTTGGGCAGTGGTGCTGGCGTTGTCACATTGCTCAAGGAGCAGGCAGGCACGCCGCCCGTGTCATGCGCGCGGACTCTGCTCGGTCGTCCCCGCCAACGGGTCCGCGCGAAGCGCGGCCCGATGACAGGCTCCGGCGGGGACCCATACTCCGTGTCCTTTCGACAGGCTGCGGAGTATGGGTCCCGGGCCTCGCGCAAGAGCGCTCGCCCGGGACGACGGAGAAATTCTGCGTCAAGTTTTCATTATATTGGCTCGTAAAGCCTGACATTCGCATGAAAGTCCGCACCATTGCCGCTCGCAACGACGTGGCCGGCGCGGATCACGAAGTCACCGAAGCGCTCGCCCTTCTGCCGCTCTCTGGCGTAGGCCGCGAACAGCGGATCAAGTGCCTCGACGATGCCGGCGTGATCGAGGTCCTCGGCGTAGAGCTTGTTCATGCGCGAGCCGTCGAAGGCGGCGCCGAGATAGAGGTTGTAGCGGCCCGGCCCTTTGCCCACGAGACCGATCTCGGCGAGATATGGCCGCGCGCAGCCGTTCGGGCAACCCGTCATGCGGATGACGATGTCATCGGCCGACAGCCCGTGCGCGGCAAGCTTCCGGTCGAGCGCATCGAGCAGCTCCGGCAGATAGCGTTCGCTCTCGGCCAGTGCCAGCCCGCAGGTCGGCAGCGCGACGCAGGCCATCGAGTTGCGCCGCAGGCCCGACCAGGGCGCGAGCAGGCCCGCTTCGCGCGCAATGCGCTCGATCGCGGCCTGCTTCTCCGTCGGCACGTTGGCAATGATCAGGTTCTGGTTCGGCGTGATGCGGAAATCGCCGTCGTGCATCTGCGCAATGGTGCGCAGCGCGCTCTGCTGCGCAGCGTCGGGAAGATCCTGCACGCGCCCGTTCTGCACGAACAATGTGAGATGCCCGCGGCCGTTCAGGCCCTCGGTCCAGCCGTAGCGGTCGCCTGTCGACGTGAAGGTGTAAGGCTTTGCCGGGGCGAGCCTGACGCCTGAGCGTTTCTCGACCTCGGCGCGGAATACCTCGAGCCCGCGGTCCTCAATGGTGTACTTCAGACGCGCGTGCTTGCGGTTCCTGCGGTCGCCCCAGTCGCGCTGAACCGTGACCACCGCCTCGGAGACCTTCAGAACGTCTTCCGTGCGGCAGAAGCCCATCACCTCGGCGATGCGCGGATAGGTGTCGGGCTCGCCATGGGTCATGCCCATGCCGCCGCCGACGATCACGTTCCAGCCGGCGATCTTGCCGGCATCATCCGTGATGGCGATGTAACCGAGATCGTGTGCGAAAATGTCGACGTCGTTCGATGGCGGCACCGCCACCACCACCTTGAATTTACGCGGCAGATAGGTCTTGCCGTAGATCGGCTCGACCACCTCTCCCTCACCGCCCGCAATGCGCTCGCCGTCAAGCCAGATCTCGCGATAGGCCGGCGTATGCGGCAACAGATCATCGGAAATCGAGCGTGCCAGGGCGATCGCCGCCGCATGCGCGCGCGACTGCTCGGGCAGCACGTTGCACATGACGTTGCGATTGATGTCGCCGCAGGCCGCGATTGAATTGAGCAGCACGGTGTCGATCGCCTTCAGCGTCGCCTTCAGGTTCGACTTGATGACGCCATGCAGCTGCACCGTCTGCCGCGTCGTCAACCGCATCGTGCCGTTGCCGTAGTCGCGCGCGACCTTGTCCAGCATCAGCCACTGCCGCGGCGTCAGCACCCCGCCGGGGATGCGCACGCGGATCATGAAGGCGAAGGCCTTCTCCATCTTCTTGCGTGTGCGCTCGGGCCGCAGGTCGCGGTCGTCCTGCAGGTACATGCCGTGGAACTTCACCAGCTGCGCGTCATCCTCGATGATGGCGCCGGTGATCTCCTCGCGCAGGCCCTGCTCAAGCGTGCCGCGCAGATAGTCGCTCGCTTCCTTGATGCGCTCGTTGCGCGACACTTCGTCGGTCATTGTTTTACCTCGTCATTCCGGCCGAGGCCGCGCAGCGGCCGGGAGCCGGAATCCAGATCCACGAAAGGCATTGCGATGGTTCTGGATTCCGGGTTCGTCCGTCTTCGCCCTTCGGGCTAGCCGGACGCCCCGGAATGACGCTCCGTGATGATCAATACGTATCCTGCAGATAGCGCTTTTCGCGCTCCAGTGTCACCACCGCCTGCTCGGCCACTTCCGGGGTGACGGATTTGACATCGGCATAGGCGCGCACCAAAGCGGCGCGCACGTCCTTCGCCATCGCCTTGGCATCGCCGCACACATAGAAGTAGGCGCCGCCATCGAGCCATTCGATGAGCTCGGCGCGGCGGTCCCACAATTTGTGCTGCACGTAGATCTTCTCGGGCGTATCGCGCGAGAAGGCGACGTCCATGCGGGTCAGCGCGCCGTCCTTGAGCGCCTCCTGCCAGTCGAGCTGATAGAGAAAATCGTGCGTGAAGGTGCGGTCGCCGAAGAACAGCCAGCTGCGGCCGCTCGCTTCGACGGCGCGGCGCTCCTGCACGAAGGCCCGGAACGGCGCGACGCCCGTGCCGGGGCCGACCATGATGACGTCCCTGTCGGGCGCCGGCAGCGCGAAATGCTTGTTGGGCTTGAGCTTCACGCGCACGCGGCCGCCTTTCCTGAGGCGCTCGGCGACGTAGTTCGAGGCAATCCCTTTGCGTTCGCGGCCATGGCTCTCGTAGCGCACGGCGGAAATGAGCAGGTGCGCCTCGTCGCTGACCTCGCGGCGCGAGGAGGCGATCGAATAGGCGCGCGGCGCCAGCGGCCGCGTCAGCGCGCGCAGCGTCTCGGCATCGAGCGCGATCGGGAAGGTCGCGATCAGGTCGATCAGCTGGCGCCCGGCAATCCATTCGCGCGCCTGGCCGTCGGCGATCAGCGCCTTGACGTAGTGATGGCCGGTCTTCCCGGCGTAGGTTTCGACCGTCTTGAGCGAGAGCGTGGTCACGTCGCGCGTTTTGATGAAATCCGCGCGCAATTTCTCGTCGCCCGCAAGGCCCGCCAGCCTGAGCAACTCGTCGACATAGGCGGGGTCGTTCTCGGGATAGAGATCGAGCGAGTCGCCCGGCTCATAGGCCGGCGCGCCGTTCTCGAACGACAGCGCCAGGTGGATGGTCTCCTTGTCGGAGCGCGAGGAGTTGAGATCGACGTGCTCAGTGATCTCGGCCTCGACAATGTCGGTGCTCGCGGGCGCCGAGGGCTTGCCGCCGAAATCGACCTCGATGACGCGGCCGCCGGCATTCGGCGGCGTCAGCACCTTCACCGCATCGCCGATCCAGCGCGCCGCAGGCTCGGCGAAATCAAGATCGAGATCGACGCGGTCGACGACGCGCTTGCCGCCAAGCGCGGCAAGGCGCTCGTCGATCTTTTTGCCGACCAGGCAGAATTCCGCATAGGCGGTGTCGCCCAGCGCCAGCACGCCGAACTCGACGCCGTCGAGGCGCGGCGCGCCCTCGCCCATCAACTCGTTATAGGCGCGCACCGCGCGCGCCGGCGGATCGCCCTCGCCCCAGGTAGCGGCGATGAAGATGAGCTTCCTGGCGGAGGTGAGCACCGTGAGCTCGAGATCCGCCATGTCGATGACGGTCGGCTTGAGGCCGTTCTTGCGCGCCGCCTTGGCGATGTCGCCGGCGAGCTTTTCCGAATTGCCGGACTCGCTCGCATAAACAATGGTCAGAGGCTCCGCCGGCCGCGCCGGCGCGGCCGGGTGCAGCGCCGGTGTCCCGCCCGAGGCGTCGAGCCCGGCCAGGAACCCTGCGAGCCAGGCCCGCTGAACCGGCGTTGCGGTGCCGACCACGCGATTGAGGAGATCGATCTCCTCGTCGGCGAAAGGCGCGGTCTTCGGAATAGGCGACATTTCCATTCTCACTTCCCGTCGGCGCGAGCGGCGCCGCCGTATTGCAGGCGTCAGATCGACGCCGGGTACAGGTGGTTGACGATGGCGAGGACGACGAGCAGGCCGATGCCGATCCCGAGGCTCCAGCCGATCAGTTTCTTTTCGACCGGCAGCAGCGGCTCGGTTTCAGCCTTGCGCAGTTCCTCGCCGATATTCACTTCGTTCGCTTGCGACATTTCGTTTCTCCAAAGGCTCAGCTGGCCAGCGGCGGCTTGACGCCGGCGAAGAACAGCCAGGAAATCAGCAGCCCGACCCAGATCACGAAGCCGAACAGGCTCAGCAGGTAGACCGCGGCGAGCCTGCCGATGCCCTCCTGCCAGAGCTTCTTGAAGTTCGACAGAACGCCGATCGAGAAGAAGGTCAGGATGAAGAACACGACGCGCAAAGTGTTCGCTTCGCCCATCGCGGCCGGCACCTTGTGCGCAATGTCGGCAGGCGTCGCGAGCGCGAGATAGAGCCCGACGATGAAGGTGATCACGAAGCCGATCACGAATTTCGGGAATCGGTCCCAGATCTCGCGGATGCTGGCCTTGTCCGACGTGCGGTTGATGTGATTGGTCCAGATGTAGCCGAGCACGAAGGCCCAGATGCCGATGAAGATGTCGATGAACACCTTGATCGTCGCCGTGGTGCCGAGGATCCATCCGGCCTGATATTTGACGCCCTCGACCGCGTTCTGCGCGAGGATCAGCGACTCGGTGATGGCGCCGGCGGCGACCGCCGCGCCGTCGGTCTTGACCGCAAGGCCCATCCAGGCGCCGGCCACCAGCGGCTCATGCGCAAGGAAATGCTGCGCCAGGAACGGCAGGATCAGCACTTCCACCACCGCAAACACCACCACCAGCGATGACACCAGCACCGGCACCACCGGCCGCGCGCGGATGGCGCCGCCGGTGGCGATCGCCGCCGAGACGCCGCAGATCGAGATGCCGGAGGCGAGCGGCGCCGCCCATTCGCGGTTGAAGCCGAAATATTTGCGGGCGACAAAATAGACCACCGCCCAGTAGATGAGGTAGGCCTCGATGATCGCCGCGACGCCGCGCAGCAGCAGCGAGCTTGCCAGCGACAGCTTGCCGGCGGCTGTGACCGCGAAGAAGCCGCCGAGGATCACGATCGCGATCTTGATGTAGAGCTCGGGCCGCACCGCGTCCTTGATCGCCTCCGCGAAGCGCGGGAACACGTTGGCGATCACCAGGCCGACGATGAGTGCGACGATATAGGCGCCTTCATTGGTCAGCCGCAGCGACCAGCTGATGCCGAACTTCTGCAGGTCGGCCGGCGTCACCGCCGCGAAGGTCGCGAAATTTCCGATGATCCAGCTGGCATAGGCGATCCAGAACACCGCGGTGAAGGCGAGCGCGAACTTCCTGACGTCGATCTTGAGCGCGACCGCCGCCGCGCTGAGCACGGAAAGCAGCGCGACATAGGTCGCGACCAGCGCGCCGAAGCCGCCGAGCGCCGCGTAGGACTTCGATACCGTGCCGAGCGCCTTGCTGAAGTCGACCCACACCGCGGTGGTGACGACCCAGCCGAGCAGATCGATATTGACGATCGCCGCGAGCGACAGCACGAAAATGAACAGGCCGATGATCAGCGACAGCCAGTCTTCGCTGATGCGCGGCGCGGTCTCGACATTGTCGACGCGCTTCAATGTTTCTTTTGGCGCGCGCCCGGTCCAGGTTGCAGTTGTCATGAAAAGTGCCCTTACCCCTTACCAGTGAATGTGCGGGACGATGCCGATGGCGATCAGCGCCACCAGCGCCGTGGCAAGCGCGAGCGCCCAGGCTTCCAGCCCCGAAATGCGCTCGGGCTCATGCGGGAAATCGGACATCGGGCCTGCTCCGGTGACGGAACCTCTGGACCCGCTAAGTAGGAGATCATTCTGCGAAACCGCAATAAGTGCCCGAAAATAAGAAGAAATCTGCTTCCTCAGGCGGCCGGCGGCGTAACAATTTCCTTCCCTGCTCCTATTGTGGAGAACGCCGGTTACGCTCGAAAGCCGCATTTACGTATGCAAAACACGGAAGATGTTTCTCACTCTGGAACGTATTCACTGATGCCGAGCTATCGCCGCAGGCTGCACGACGTTCTTTTGCCGGGCGAGCGCCGGCTGTTCGCGCGTCTCGACACGCCGCAAAAGATTCAGACCTTTCTCGACAGGCTGCCGGTGAACTTCAGCCTCGACGGCGACACCGCGATGTCGCCGCGCCGCGTGCTGCAGACGCGCATGGCGCATTGCGCGGAGGGCGCGGTGTTTGCGGCCGCGGCGCTCGCTTTTCACGGCCGGCCGCCGCTGCTGATGGACATCCGCGCGCTGCCGCGCGACCAGGATCACATCGTCACTTTGTTTCGCGAGCGCGGATTGTGGGGCGCGATCAGCAAGACCAATCACGCGATTTTGCGCTGGCGCGATCCGGTCTATCGCAGCGTGCGCGAGCTCGCGATGAGCTACGCGCACGAATATTGTCTGCCCAGCGGCAAGAAATCGATGCTGTCTTATTCGAAGCCGTTCTCGCTTGCGCGCTACACGCCGGGGAGTTGGGTGATCGCGGCGGACGATCTCGATCAGCTGCTGGTCGATCTCGACACCTCCTTGCATCTTCCGGTCGCACCGCCGCAGGTGTTGCGCAACCGCCGCCGCGCCTCGCGCGTGGAGATGCTGTCGCAGGACGTGGTCGAATGGCCGGACCCGAGGAAGAAAAAGAAACGGAAGAAACGATCGACGCAACTCTAATCCGGTCATTCCGGGACGGCGCACAGCGCCGGACCCGGAATCCAGACGCAAGCACGGTCTCTGTTTCTGGATTCCGGGTTCGCTCGCTGCCGCTCGCGCCCCGGAATGACCGGAAATTTTGGCATGACCTGACGCTCACAGTCGCCCCCGCGAAAGCGGGACCCATACTCCGCAACCCATCTGGAAGGCTGCGGAGTATGGGCCCCGGGCCTCGCGCGCAAACGCGCGCTCACCCGGGACGACAGAGAAAACTTCAGACTCAGCGGTCATGGCCCGGCGATGACAGCCGCAAGGGCTGCCGGTATAACTCAACAGCACGAAAGACGGAGCTTCGCGTGGCGTCGTTCACCTACCGCAGCACATTGAGCATCGAATGGGGCCAGTGCGATCCGGCCGGCATCGTGTTCAACAGCCGCTTCTTCGAGATCTTCGACACCAGCACCTGGCGGATGTTCGAGGCCGCCCTCGGCGTCAAGCCGCACGAGCTCGCCCGCAGCTTCGGCATCATCGGCATTCCGCTGGTCGACGCCAGCGCCAATTTCATCAAGCCCATCAGGTTCGGCGACAGCGTCGACATGGTCTCGCGGGTGAGCGAGTTCCGCCGTTCCAGCTTCGACGTCGAGCACCGCCTCTCGGTCGACGGCGAGCTCGCGTGCGAGGGCTCGGAAACCCGCGTCTGGGCGGCGCGCAGCAAGAATGACCCGGAAAAGATCGGCGGGACCGCCATTCCCCCCGATGTGATCGCGAAATTTACCGCTGGCCCCTCATCCTGAGGACCGCTGCGCAGCAGCGCGTCTCGAACCATGAGGCGGCACAGCCTCATCCTTCGAGACGCATCGCTGCGCGATGCTCCTCAGGATGAGGCTACGGCGTAATCGTTCCATCCATTCCCGGGAATTGGCTTGCCGAAGCACTTCGGGGCGGCCCGCGGCGCGGATATTATTGCGAATAAGAACAATGAAAGGCGACGCGCTGCGCCTGAAGGGAAGAGACGACTTGGCCCGGCTGCTGTCATGCAGGCTGAACGGGCGCGACCGCTCCGATGCGGTCGCCGACAATATCCTGCTGCTCGATTACCTGCGCGAGCAGGCCGGCCTCACCGGCACCAAGACCGGCTGCGACGGCGGCGAATGCGGCGCCTGCACGGTGCTCATCGACGACAGGCCGACGCTCTCCTGCCTCACGCTGGCGGCAACCGTCGAAGGCAAGCGCGTCGACACCATAGAGTCGCTCGGCCATGACGGCCAGCTCTCCGCCGTGCAGCGCGGCTTCCACGAGAAGCTCGGCTCGCAATGCGGCTACTGCACGCCCGGCTTCATCATGGCCTCGGCCGGGCTGCTGCGGCGAAACCCCGATCCGAGCGACGAGGAAATCCTGGAAGCGCTCGGCAGCAATATCTGCCGCTGCACCGGCTACGTGAAGATCATCGAGGCGGTGAAGCACGCCATTGCGCTCGGCAGGCAGGGAGTGGCGCCGTGAATTTCCTTGTCGCTCGCTCTATTCGTCATTCCGGGTCCGGCCCTTCGGGCCGTCCCGGAATGACGACGGGTGGTCTCGACGCGCACGGGGCCACCGCATGAACAAGCCCCTGCCCGCGCACAACATCGGCGGCTACGTGCCGATGATCGACGGCCCGGAGAAAGTGTCCGGCCGCGCCAAGTACACCGCCGACATCGTGGCGCCGGGCCAGCTTGCCGGCCGTATCTACCGCAGCCCCTATTCGCACGCGGAAATTCTCAACGTCGACGTGTCGGAAGCACTTAAGGTGCCGGGTGTGATCGCAATCGTCAGCGGCGCCGACTGCGACAGGGGCTTCGGCGTGCTGCCGATCGCGCGCACCGAATATCCGCTGGCGCGCGACCGGGTGCGCTACCGTGGCGAGCCGGTTGCCGCCGTCGCCGCGCTCGACGACAGCGCCGCGCGCGAGGCGCTCCGCCGCCTCAGGATGACCGTGAAGGAATTGCCGGCGTACTACACATCGAAAGATGCGCTCGCGCCCGGCGCCACGCTCCTGCACGACAAGAAGCCCGGCAATATCGAGCGCGACGTTCTGTTCGAGCTCGGCTCGACCGCGCAGGGCTTCGCCGAGGCCGACCTCGTGCTTGAGGGCACCTACAACTGCGCCGAAGTCTGCCAGAACCAGATGGAGATGCACGCCGCCGTCGCCGAATACGACGCCTTGCGCGACCGCATGACCGTGCACGCCTCGACGCAGGTGCCCTATTACGTGCACCTGATGCTCGCGCAGATCCTCGGCATGGACATGTCGCGCATCCGCGTGATCAAGCCGCATGTCGGCGGCGGCTTCGGCTGCCGCACCGAGGCGCTCAATGTCGAGCTGATCGCCGCGCTGCTGGCGCGCAAGGCATGTGCAACGGTGCGCATGGTGACGACGCGCGAGGAGACCTTCATCACCCATCGCGGCCGGCCCGAGACCGACGTCAGGCTGAAGATCGGCATGCGCAGGGACGGCCGCATCACCGCGGTCGAATGCGACTGCGACCAGCGCGGCGGCGCGCATTCCGGCTACGGCGTGGTGACGATCCTCTACGCCGGCTCGATGCTCTACGCCATCTACGACCTGCACAACGTCAAATACACCGGCCGCCGCGTGCTCACCAATACGCCGCCCTGCGGCGCCTTCCGCGGCCACGGCACCGTCGACATCCGCTTCGCCTTCGAGAGCCTCATCGACGAGATGGCGATCGCGCTCAAGCTCGATCCCTTCGCGGTGCGGCGCGCCAACCTCATGAAAGCGCCGACCTTCACCGACAACGACCTGATGGTGAATTCCTACGGCCTGCCGGAATGCCTCGACTGGATCGAGCGCGAGAGCGGCTGGAAGAAACGCAAGAGCAAGTCCGGCAACGGGAAAGGCCTGCGCAAAGGATTTGGCATGGCCTGCTCTCATTATATCAGCGGCGCGTCCAAGCCCGTGAACTGGACTGGCGAGCCGCATGCGACGGTCAAGATCAAGCTCGACTTCGACGGCTCGATCGTCGTGCTGTCGGGCGCGGCCGATATCGGCCAGGGCTCGACCACGATTTTGGCGCAGACCGTCGCCGAAGTGCTCGGCCTTGATCTGTCGCGTGTGCGCGTCGTCACCGGCGACAGCGAGGTGGTGCCGAAGGACAACGGCTCGTACTCGTCGCGCGTTACCTTCATGGTCGGCAATGCCGCGCTCGAGGCCGCGCGCAATCTCAAAAGCGTGCTCACCAGTGCCGCCGCCCGCAAGCTCGAGGCGCGCCCGGAGGACATCGAGTGCCTCGGCGAGGTCTACCGTGCCGGCCGGCAGGACAAGGGCGCGACCTTCGAGGAAGTGGTGACGGAAGCATTGAAAGACACCGGCACCGTCACCGTCACCGGCAATTACTCGACGATTCCTGAATCGCACGGCGGCAGGAAATATCGCGGCGCCGCCATCGGCGGCACCATGGGCTACTCGTATTCGGCGCAGGTGGTCGAAGTCTCGGTCGACGAGGAGACCGGCGTCGTCACCGTCGACAGGGTCTGGGTCGCGCATGACTGCGGCAAGGCGCTCAACCGCCTCACCGTCGAGGGCCAGGTACAGGGCTCGGTCTGGATGGGCATGGGCCAGGCCATGAGCGAGGAGGCCGCCTATCACGACGGGCTGATGGTCACCGCCAACATGCTCGATTACCGCGTGCCGACCATCCAGGACTCCCCGCCGATCGAGGTCGGCATCATCGAGAGCAACGACCCGCACGGGCCGTTCGGCGCCAAGGAAGCGGGCGAAGGCTCGCTCGCGGCGTTCCTGCCGGCGCTGACCAACGCGATCGCCGATGCGATCGGCGTCCGCTTCAACGATCTGCCGGTGACGCCGGACCGCGTGTTCGAGGCGATCGAGAAACGGCGGCGAGCGGCGGAAAAGAAGAGCGGAGGCAAGTGATGCTGGCAAAACCGCGCACCACTCTCCGCTCACCCCCGCGTAAGCGGGGATCAACCCTGCCCGCTCGTCCCCGCGAAAGCGGGGACCCAGAGCAGCATTCCGCGGGGTCCGAGATTGTAGCCCTGGATTCCCGCTTGCGTGGGAATGAGCGGATGTGTCGCGCGAACCGAAAAAAAATTCCGGTCATTCCGGGGCGCGAGCGCAGCGAGCGAACCCGGAATCCAGATGCAGGCACAGCGGCTGTGTCTGGATTCCGGGTTCGCGGCCTTCGGCCGCGCCCCGGAATGACAAGGAGGGTTTCCTGATGGACGCCCTGCCCCAGTTCCGCATCGTCACACCGAAGACGCTCGCCGAAGCCATCGCCGCGCGCGCGGACAATCCGCACGCCATGCCGCTCGGCGGCGGCACCGACCTCGTGGTCAACATCCGCCGCGGCATCGTCGCGCCGCCCGTGCTGATCGACATGAACCGCGTCGACGGGTTGCACACGATCAGGGCGGATGCGAAGGGACTCGAGATCGGTGCGTCCGTGCGCCTCAACGAGATTGCGGAACATGCGGGCGTGATCGAGCACTACCCGGTAGTCGCGCAGGCGGCGGCGCATATCGCCGGCCCCACCCACCGCAACATGGGCACGGTCGGCGGCAATCTCTGCCTCGACACCCGCTGCATCTTCTATAACCAGAGCGAGTGGTGGCGCAACGCCAACAATCACTGCCTGAAGACCACCGGCACCATCTGCCACGTCGCGCCCAAGAGCCGCGGCGTCTGCTTTGCGACGTTCTCCGGCGATCTGGCCCCTGCTCTCCTCACGCTCGGCGCCGAGGTCGATATCGCCGGCCCGCAAGGCCGCCGCACCATTCCGCTCGAGCAGCTTTACATCGGCTTTGCGAGGCAGGACGTGCCGGTCACCGAGACGCAGGGCGACGGCAAATATTATCTGTCGCTGCGCGCGGGCGAGCTCGTCACCGCCGTGCGCGCGAACAACACGCCGAACTTGCGCTCGGCCTATGACAAGATCCGCATCCGCCGCTCGATCGAGTATCCGGTCGCCGGCGTCGCCGTGGCGCTGAAGAAAGAGAATGACAAGCTCACCGATCTGCGCATTGCCTTCACCGGCACCAATCCGCGCCCGGTGCTGCTGGCCGGCACCGACAGGCTCTGCGGGGCTGCGCTCGACGAGCGCGTCATCAGGGGCCTCGACGCGCTGGTGCGCGACCAGATCATGCCGATGAAGACGACGTTCACGCCCGGCCATTACCGGCGGCGCGTCGCCGGCGTGCTGGCGCGCCGCCTGCTCACGCGGCTGTTCGAAAGCTGAAGCACGGGGGCCCAGATGGACGGCGGGGTGGACCGCATCACCGAACGCAGGCCCTACAACGCCGTCTCCGATTTTGTCGACGCGCATATCGCGGCGGGGCGTGCGAGCAAAATCGCCTTCGTCGATCCGGGACGCTCGCTCACTTACGGCGACCTGCAGGCGCGCACGATCCGCTTCGCCAATGCGCTGCGCGATCTCGGCATCGAGGAGGAACAGCGCGTCGCGCTCCTGCTCAACGACACCGTCGATTATCCGGTGGCGTTCTGGGGCACGTTGCGCGCCGGCTGCGTCGCGGTGCCGCTCAATATCTACCTGACGCTGCCGCAATACGCGTACATTCTGGCCGACTGCCGCGCGCGGGCGCTGGTGGTGGAGGCGTCGCTCGCCGAGGCGATCGCGCCGGTGCTCGACAAACTGCCGCGCCGGCCCGTGGTTATCGTTGTTGGATGCACCGACGTTGCAACGTCATGGCCGCGCTCGTTGCGGCCATCTACGTCTTCCGGCGATACAGTTGCAAAAGACGTGGATGGCCGGGTCAAGCCCGGCCATGACGGTGGAGAGGTTCTCAGCGGTCATTCCGGGGCGGCCCGTCAGGGCCGGACCCGGAATCCAGACGCTGACACGGCGCTCGCTTCTGGATTCCGGGTTCGCTCGCATTCGCTCGCGCCCCGGAATGACGAAAGAGACTTCGAAACCCAGATCGCCAAGGCGGATTCGAGACTGCTCACCGCCGACACATTGTCCGACGAGGTCGCCTTCTGGCTCTACACCTCGGGCTCGACCGGTGACCCCAAGGGCGTCAAGCACGTCCACTCCAACCTGATGGCGACCGCGAAGCTGTTCGGCCAGGGCATTCTCGGCATTACGGAAAACGACGTGGTGCATTCCGCCTCGAAATTGTTCTTCGCCTACGGGCTCGGCAACGCCATGACATTTCCCCTGTCGGTCGGCGCCACCGCCGCGCTGTGGCCGCAGCGGCCGTCGCCGGAAGCCGTGTTCGACACGCTCAAGCGCAACGGCGTCACCATTTTCTACGGCGTGCCCTCGCTCTACACCGCGCTGCTCGCGCACAAGGACATCGGCAAGGGCGCGGGCTCCGGCTGCCTGCGGCTTTGCGTTTCCGCAGGCGAAGCCCTGCCCGCCCATATCGGCGAGCGCTGGCGCGAGGTCACAGGCTGCGACGTGCTCGACGGTCTCGGCTCGACCGAGATGCTCAACACGTTCCTGAGCAACCGGCCCGGCGACATCCGTTACGGCTCGACCGGCAGGCCGGTGCCCGGCTACGAGGCGCGCATCGTCGACGAGCACGGCCGCGAGCTCGGCGTTGACGAGATCGGCGAGCTGATCGTGCGCGGGCCGTCGGCCGGCGAAGGCTACTGGAACCAGCGCGAGAAGAGCCGCCGCACCTTCGCCGGCGAGTGGACGCATACCGGCGACAAGTACCGGCGCGATGCCGAAGGCTACTTCTATTACTGCGGCCGCACCGACGACATGTTCAAGGTCTCCGGCATGTGGGTGTCGCCCTTCGACGTCGAGGCGGCGCTGGTTTCGCACGAAGCGGTGCTCGAGGCCGCCGTCATCGGCAAGGAAGACGCCGACGGGCTGATCAAGCCGAAGGCCTTCATCGTGCTGCGCAACGGCTTCAGGGCGGATGATGTGTTGCTCGAGCGGCTTAAACTTCATGTGAAGGATAAAGCCGGCGCGTGGAAGTTTCCGCGCTGGATCGAGCTGCGCGAAGCACTGCCGCGCACGGCGACCGGCAAGATCCAGCGCTTCAAATTGCGCGAGGAAGAGTCGCAACACGGTAGGGTGGGCTAAGGCGCCATAGCGCATCTATGGCGCCGAGCCCACCGAAACGGGCCGGCCGTCCTGGAATGACCGAGATGCAGCCCCTCCCATGACAGCACCCCCCGCTTTTTCGTAAGCTTGCGCCTTGTCGTGAACCCCGGCGGAGGCCGGCATGCGGCGGCACCGTGGAAGTGGACGGCAGGTGAAACGGCGCCGCGCCGGGCCGGTCAAGAGCCGCGTCCGCAAGCCGGCGGCGCCACACCGGTCCAGCACGGCACTGAAAGACAAAGCCGCCGATCTCGCTCGCGAGCTGAAGGAAGCGCGCGAGCAGCTGACAGCAACATCCGAGATGCTGAAAGTCATCAGCTCGTCACCGGGCAATCTGGAGCCGGTGTTCAAGGCCATTTTGGAAAACGCCACGCGGATCTGCGAGGCCCGGTTCGGCAACTTGAATCTTTACGACGGCAAAGTCTTTCGCAGGGTTGCGATCCACAATCCCACACCCCAGTTCGCGATGCGGCTGGGCGAGGTGATCCATCCCCATCCGGAAAGCGGCTTTGGGTACGTCGCCAGAACCAGGCAGATCGCGCACATCGACGATGTTCGGACTCGTCCACCCTACCTCGAAGGCGATGAAGCCAACGTCAAATTTGTAGATCTTACCGGCGCCCGCACGGTGCTGGCTGTCCCGATGCTCAAGGGGAACGAACTGATCGGCCTCATCGCGATTTTCCGCCAGGAGGTGCGTCCTTTCACCGACAAGCAGATCGAGTTGATGAAAACCTTCGCCGCCCAGGCGGTCATCGCCATCGAGAACACGCGGCTGCTCAACGAGCTTCGTCAGCGCACTGACGACCTCACTGAGTCGCTCGAGCAGCAGACGGCAAGCGCCGAAGTGCTGAAAATCATCAGCGCGTCGCCCGGCGAACTGGAGCCAGTGTTCCAGGAAATCCTGAAAAGCGCCGTGCGCATCTGCGGCGCCAAGTTCGGCAATCTCTGGCTGCGCGAGGGGGACTGTCTCCGCATCGGTGCGATGCATCGTGTGCCGCGAGCCTATGCCGACTTCGTGCGCGGCCTGGGGCTTTTCCACCCCGATCCCAGGGTAGGACCCGGAGCCATCATCAGGACGAAACGGTCCTTCCACACATTGGACCTCGGCGCGGTGCCAACGTATGGCGACAAAACGCGCGAAGCCCTCGTCAAGCTTACGCGTGCACGCACGCTCATCGGGGTTCCGATGCTGAAAGACGGCGAGGTGATCGGCATCATCGGCATCTACCGCGAGGAAGTGCGGCCCTTTACCGACAGACAGGTCCAGCTTGTTCAGAACTTTGCCGATCAGGCCGTAATCGCCATCGAGAACGCGCGGCTGCTCAACGAGCTTCGCCAGCGCACCGATGACCTAAGCGAGTCGCTCGAGCAGCAGACGGCAACCTCGGAAGTGCTGGGAATCATCTCACGGTCGCCCGGCGAACTCGCGCCGGTTTTCAATGGAATGCTCGAAAACGCCGTGCGAATTTGCGCCGCGAAATTTGGCAGCCTCGTGTTGTTCGAGGGAGACGCCTACCGGCGCGCAGCCCTGTGCAACGCGCCGGCAGAGTTTCTCGAACAGCAGGCAAAAGATCCGGTTCTTCCGCTATCGACATCCCGCTTCCTGGCTCACATGGCTGCGACCAAAGAGGTTGTCCAGGTCGCGGACATGCTTGCAGAGTGGCCTGAAGAAGCGATCGTCAAATTCGGACGGGCGCGGACCGTGCTGTCTGTCCCCATGCTCCGGAATGAACGGACCGTCGGCGTCTTTACAATTTACCGCCAGGAGGTGCGTCCCTTCACCGGCAAGCAGATCGAGCTGGTCAAGAACTTCGCCGCCCAGGCCGTCATCGCCATCGAAAACACGCGGTTGCTCAACGAGCTGCGCCAGCGCACCGATGATCTGAGCGAGTCGCTGGAACAGCAGACGGCGACCTCCGAAGTCCTGAAAATCATCTCAAGTTCGCGCGGCGAGCTGACGCCGGTCTTCGATGCCATGCTCGCCAATGCGACGCGCGTTTGCGAAGCCAGGATCGGCGTACTGTACCTTCGTGACGGAGACGACTTGCGCGCAGCTGCCGCAACTCGCGACGCGCCGCCCGCATATGTTGAGGCGCGCATGCGCGCGGAGCGGGGGAAAGATTTCCCGCTGGACGGACCGGTTCGCCGGGCCGCGGCCACGAAGCAGGTCGCGCACGTGACCGATATCAGGGAGCTTCAATCCTATCGCGACGGTCATCCGCTTAGTGTTACCTCCGTTGAACTCGGCAAATTCCGAACTGTGCTTGGCGTGCCGCTGCTGAAGGATGACGAGCTGATTGGCGTGATCACCATGAATCGCCAGGAAGTCCGTCCCTTCACCGACAAGCAGATCGACCTGGTCAAGAACTTCGCCGCGCAGGCCGTGATCGCCATCGAGAACACCCGCCTGCTCAACGAGCTGCGCGAGTCGCTGCAGCAGCAGACCGCCACCGCCGACGTGCTCAAGGTGATCAGCAGCTCGCAGGGCAATATAGAGCCGGTGTTTGATTCAATCCTGGTCAATGCCACCCGCATCTGCGAAGCCAGTTTTGCAAATCTTGTTCTGCTCGAGGACGGCGAGCTGCGCCTCCGTGCGCGGCATGGCGCGCCGGCGGCATTCGCGGACGCGGTGCAGCTGGGTGCCGCGGTGCCGCGCCGGACACCGGTTGCCCGCGTTATTGAGACCGCGCAACTGGTTCACATTGCCGACCTCCAGGCCGACGAGGCCTACCGCAATATCCGCCTGGCCACGCTGGCGGGCGCGCGGACGACGCTTGGCGTGCCGATGTTCCGCGACGGCCAGATCATCGGGGCAATTCTCATCTATCGCCAGGAAGTCCGCGAATTCAACGACAAGCAGATCGAGCTGGTCAGGAACTTCGCCGCCCAGGCGGTGATCGCCATCGAGAACGCGCGGCTCCTCAACGAGCTGCGCGAGTCGCTGCAGCAGCAGACCGCCACCGCCGACGTACTCAGGGTGATCTCCAGTTCACCTGGCACGCTTGATCCGGTGTTCGGCACCCTATTGGCGAAAGCAACCGATCTCTGTGAGGCCAGCTATGGCACGCTGTGGCTGTGCGACGGCGATGGATTCCGTGCAGGTGCAATGCACGGCGATCTGCCGCCGGCCTGGCATGAACAGTGGCGCAGCGGAGCTCTCTACCGCCCCGGCAAGGGCGTCGGCCTGGCACGCGCTGCCGAGGGGCGTCAGCCGATCCAGGTCGCGGACATGCGCGAGGACCCGTCTTACCTGCAAGGCGACCCGCTCCCGGTTTCCGGCGTCGACGTCGCAGGAATTCGCACGCTGCTTGTCGTTCCGATGTTCAGGGAAAGCGAACTTGTCGGCGCGATCGCGATCTACCGTACGGAGGTGCTTCCGTTCACGGAGAAGCAGATCGAGCTGGTCAAGAACTTCGCCGCCCAGGCCGTGATCGCGATCGAGAACGCGCGGCTCCTCAACGAATTGCGCGAGTCGCTGCAGCAGCAGACCGCCACCGCCGACGTGCTCAGGGTGATCAGCAGCTCGCCCGGAGAACTGGAGCCCGTTTTCGACGCGATCCTGAAGAACGCGATGGACATCTGCCGGGCCAGGTTCGGCCAGACATTCCTGTACCAGGACGGCAATGTATCGCGCGTCGCCCAGATCAACGTGCCGGAACCGCTTGTGAAATGGGACGATCAATGGGGGCTGCAACCGCCCGTTCCCGGCGGACCACTCGAGCGCGTGATGCGCAGCAGGCAGGTCGTCCACATTGCCGACATCTCATCTGAACTCAGCGAACATCCGGCCGGCAAGTACGGCGGTGCGAAAACGCTGCTGGCCGTGCCGATGATCAGGGAAGACGTGCTGGTCGGCGCGCTTGTGATCTACCGCCAGGAAGTTCTCCTGTTCACCGACAAGCAGATCGAGCTGGTCAGGAATTTCGCCGCCCAGGCCGTCATCGCCATCGAGAACGCGCGGCTGCTCAACGAGCTGCGCCAGCGCACCGACGATCTCTCCGAATCCCTGGAGCAGCAGACCGCGACGTCGGAGGTGCTCAAGATCGTCAGTTCTTCGCCTGGCGAGCTGAAGCCCGTGTTTCAGGCAATGCTGGAGCAGGCCACACGCATTTGCGACGCCAAGTTTGGAATTGTGCTCCGGTACGAGGGCGGCTTGTTTCACCCGGTCGCATCGCTTGATTTGCCGCCCGCCCTTGCTGATTTCATGGCCAGGCAGGGCGCGTTTGCGCCCCAGCCCGGACAGCTGTTTGGCCGCCTCTGTGAATCAAAAACGGTCATAGACGTCGTCGATCGGGGAACCGATCCGGACCCCAGCCCATCGTTCAGATACGGCGGCGCCCGATCATCGATCGCGGTGCCGATGCTCAAGGACGACGAGTTGGTTGGCGCCCTTTTCATCTTTCGCACGGAGGTGCGCCCGTTCACCGGCAAGCAGATCGAGCTGGTCAAGAACTTCGCCGCCCAGGCCGTCATCGCCATCGAGAACACGCGCCTGCTCAACGAGCTGCGCGAGTCGCTGCAGCAGCAGACGGCGACCGCCGAGGTGCTGAAGGTTATCTCAAGCTCGCCGGGCAATCTGGAGCCGGTGTTCAACGCGATGCTCGAGAACGCCGTGCGCATCTGCGAGGCGAGGTTCGGAGTCATGCATCGCTTCGCCGGCGAGGAATTCTATTCCGTCGCGCACCTGAACTTGCCCGGGCCGCTTGTTGAGTTTCTTCGGACGCGGGGCCAGCGGAAGGCGATCCCCGGTTCCGATATGGACAAGCTCTACAAGTCGAAGCAGGTTGTTCACACCAGCGACATGCTGGCAGTGCGTGTGCCCAGTCCACCCGCCACACTCGCCGGGGCACGGACGCAACTTGCCGTGCCGATGCTCATGGAAGGCGAATTGGTCGGGGCAATCGTCATTTACCGCACCGAAGTGCGCCCGTTCACCGACAAGCAGATCGAGCTGGTGCAGAACTTCGCCGCCCAGGCGGTCATCGCCATCGAGAACGTGCGCCTGCTCAGCGAGCTGCGCGAGTCGCTGCAGCAACAGACCGCGACCTCGGACGTGCTCAAGGTCATCAGCCGCTCGACCTTCGACCTTCAGACCGTGCTGGACACTCTGGTGCAGTCGGCGGCCCGTCTTTGCGAGGCCGATCTCGCAGCCATCACCCGCCTGCAGGGGACGGTGTACCGCCACGTCGCAAGCTACGGCATGGCGCCCGAGGCGCACGAGGCCATGACGCATGTCTCGATCGCCCTGGACCGCTCGTCGGTGACCGGGCGCACCGCGCTGGAGAAAAAAATCGTCCATGTCCTCGATGCCGAGGCCGATCCCGAGTTCAATTTTTCCGAGGCGATCCAGAGGGTCAAGTTCCGCACCATTCTCGGGGTTCCGCTGCTGCGCCAGGGGGTTCCGATCGGCGTCATCGTCCTGATGCGCAGGACCGTGCAGTCGTTCACCGACAAGCAGATCGAGCTGGTCAATACTTTCGCCGACCAGGCCGTCATCGCCATCGAGAACGTGCGCCTGTTCGACGAGCTGCGCGAATCGCTGCAGCAGCAGACCGCGACCTCGGACGTGCTGAAGGTCATCAGCCGCTCGACCTTCGACCTGCAGACCGTGCTGCAGACGTTGGTCGAGTCGGCGGCCACGCTCTGCGATGCCGACCGGACCATCATCACCCGCCAGAAGGACGGGGTCTTTTACCGCGCCGAGTCGCACGGTTTTTCCCGCGAATTCATCGATCATGTCAGCAGCATCCCGATCGCGGCCGAACGCGGCTCGGCCTTCGGGCGCGCGCTGCTTGAAAAGCGCGCGGTGCATATCCCCGATGTCCTGAACGATCCGGACTACACGCTGCAGGAGGGGCAGCGGCTGGGCGACTATCGAACGGTGCTCGCCGTGCCGATGCTGCGCGAGGATGTCGTCACCGGCGTGCTGAGCCTGACGCGCTCGGAGGTCCGTCCCTTCACCAAACGGCAGATCGAGCTCGCCACCACCTTCGCCGACCAGGCGGCGATCGCGATCGAGAACGTGCGCCTGTTCGACGCTGTGCAGGGCCGCACGCGCGAGCTGGCAAAGTCGCTGGAGGACCTGCGCACCACGCAGGATCGCCTGGTGCAGACCCAGAAGCTCGCCTCGCTCGGCCAGCTCACCGCCGGCATCGCGCACGAGATCAAGAACCCGCTCAATTTCGTCAACAACTTCTCGACCGTCTCGAGCGAGCTGCTCGACGAGCTGCAGGACACGCTCAAGGGCCTGGCGGTTGACAACGAGATGCGGGGGCAGATCGACGAGCTCACCGCGATGCTGCGCGGCAATCTCGACAAGGTGGTGCAGCACGGCAAGCGCGCCGATTCGATCGTCAAGAACATGCTGCTGCATTCGCGGGAGGGCTCGGGCGAGCACCGCGTCGTCGACATCAATGCGCTGGTCGAGGAGAGCCTCAACCTCGCCTATCACGGCAAGCGCGCCGAGACGCAGGGCTTCAACGTCACGCTCGAGCGGTCACTCGATCCCGACGCCGGCGAGGCCGATATTTTCCCGCAGGACATCACGCGCGTGCTGCTCAACCTGATCTCGAACGGCTTCTACGCGGCATCAAGGCGCAAGACGCAAGGCGGCGACGGCTTCGAGCCGGTGCTGGCCGCGGCGACCCGCAGCCTCGGCGACCGCGTCGAGATCCGCATCCGCGACAACGGCACCGGCATTCCGCCCGCGGTGCGCGAGAAGATGTTCAATCCGTTCTTCACCACCAAGCCGGCCGGCGAAGGCACCGGCCTCGGCCTTTCCATCAGCCACGACATCGTGGTCAAGCAGCACGGCGGCGCGATCGAGGTCGACACCGAGCCCGACGCCTTCACCGAGATCCGCATCATCCTGCCGCGCAAGGGCGTGTTCGGGGGGTGAGGAACGGGCTGACGTAAAGAACTTCTCGTCGTCCCCGCGAAGGGGGGACCCATACGCCGTAGCCAATCGAGGGACTGCGGAGTATGGGTCCCGGGCCTCGCGCGCAAAATGCGCGCTCGCCCGGAACGACAGAGGCGCTCATAGACGCGAGCGGGATCACCGCCCCAGCAGCTCCGGCCGGTATTCGAAATGCATGGTGTCGTAGTGATACCAGGCGCCGCCCCAGATGAAGCCGTGCCGCTCGAAGATGCGCACAATCGCAACCGGAATGCGGTTGCGCCAGCGCGGCGCAGCGCGTTCGCCTGACGCCCAGCGCCAGTAGTCCGCGCGCTTTGTGTTGATGTCGATGGCGGCGCCATAGGCATGCATCGAGACGGCGCGCGAGCCGGCGACATTGCGGCAGTGATAGGTGCCGGCCGCCGGCACCAGGAGTTTGACGAGATCGCCAGGCAGGGCATCGAGCTCGGCGGATACGCGCGAGAGCGCATCGGCGGCGCCGTTCACCGCCGTCATTTTGACGCTGCCGCCATTGTGCTTCGGCAGCCACTGCACCGAGCGCAGGTGCTTCGCGACTTCGTTCTTCCTGCAGTCGCCATACATGGCAGCAAACAGCGGCGCGAAGCGCACGCGGCCGGGGTCGCTGTTCACGTCGGGCTGCTTCGGCTCAACGCCTGCCGGATAGCGAGCATAGAACATGTCGTCGATGTCCGGGCTCTCCAGCAGCTCTGTGAACGTCTTGTCGGTGCGGCCGTCGGAGATGCGAAAGCGCATGCCGTTTCTGAGCGTGAGAAACGTGCCGTCGTGGCTCGCGATCGTGCCGCGATAGGCGCGCACCAGGCGATCGAGGTCGTCGTTGATGGACGCCGGCGGCGCGCCGTAGTGGTCCTGGGCGCGCGCGGCATTCAGGCAGAGTGCGGACGACGCTAGAAAGACGAAGGTTGCAATGAAGCGCTTTCGCATCATCGATGGTCATGCGCGGGCCTGACCCGCGCATCCATGAGGAGGGGCCGCAGGCAAATCGGTACTGCCGTTCTTCCGGCAGGAGCATCATGGATTGCCGGGTCAAGCCCGGCAACGACCGTGGGAGGGACTTTTGCCTCGCATCACACCTGCAGCGGGATTGCGCGTTCACAGGCGTGCCAAAGCACGCCGTTCTCGAACGGCCATGGCCGGCAAACACAGCCAGGTATGTGCACGCGCGCCCCGGAATGACCGGGAAAAAGGGCAACCCCGCACCGTTGCCATAATGCCGCCTTTAGGTCCCGCCACCACTTAAGCTACACTCCCGGCCCATTGCAGGAATTCGTTGCACGTTTCGTTTTGATCGCCTGACGCCGGGCAACCTTTAAGGGAGAAAGTGAGGACGCCATGCCTGAGTCCGTCTACAAGGTCATCGAGCTGGTCGGCACCAGCACGGAATCGTGGGAAAAGGCCGCAAAGGCTGCCGTCGACCGGGCGGCCAAATCGCTGCGCGACCTGCGCATCGCCGAGGTCGTCGAGCAGGACATGGTGCTCAAGGACGGCAAGGTCGAAGCCTACCGGGCCAAGGTGAAGGTCTCGTTCAAGTTCGAGGGCACGGGCTGACGCGCGGCGCCGGGCTGCGGCGGGACGAGCGGCACTACAGCAAGCGGGGTGACGGACGTGACACGATTGTTCATCGCGATGCTTATTCTCGGCCTTGTTGCCGGATGCACATCGACCAGCAGCCTCTTCACCTCGAACGAGCCGCCGCAGCCGCCGCCCGCGCCGGCCGCAGGCGCCGTGCCGGCGCCGGAGGGTGCGCCGCAGAGCGGCCCGCGCGGCCCGATGACACCGGCGGCGACGGCCGCAGCCGCCGGCGGCGCCGCGCCGGGCGAGCTGCTGGAGTGCGTCACCAATTCATGCAGGATCAACTGCTCGCAGAAAGTGAAGCCGCAGTTCCGGCCGAAATGGTGCGCGAACTTCAAGTCGCCGGATTGAGCGGGCGGCGCGCGCAGGCCTCTCATTCGTCATTGCCGGGCTTGACCGGGGACCGACCTACAACCTCTCAGTAGTCATGCGCGGGCAACCGGGTCCGGCCGAAGGCCGGCCCGGTCATAAACTTGACCCGCGCATCCATGATGAGGCGCACAACAGGCACGACAGTACTGGCGCTCTCGCGGCACGGCCTCATGGATGCGCGGGTCAAGCCCGCGCATGACAAGTGAGAGGCTGCGCATCCAAGCCCGGCGATGACTATGTTGGGACGCATTGCCCAACTCTCAGTGTTGCTGATGCTCACCGCGTGATCTCGCGATAGAGGTCACGCCACTGCGGATTGGTTGTTTCAACGAGCTCCAGTTTCCACAACCTCGGCCAGTGCTTGATGTTCTTCTCGCGCTGAATTGCCAGCTGTGGAGCATCGTATCGTTCAAAGTGAATCAGCATTTCAAGTCGGTATCGTTTCGAGAATCCGTTGACCAGGCCTTCGCGATGCTCGTGCGCGCGTCGAACGAGGTCGTTGGTGACGCCGACGTATAATGTTCCGCGCGGTTTGTTGGTCAGGACGTAAACCCAATAGCCAACCATGGCCGACGGCACCACGAGATGCCGGATAGAACAATCGGTCGTTCAGAGGACGGTGGTGCGGTCATCGGGCTTGGGCGGCCCCCTCACTTGTCATGCGCGGGCTTGGCCCGCGAGTTCGGGTGCGACCTCTCGATCGGCATGCGCGGGCTCGACCCGCGAGTTCGGAGTGCGACCTCTCGATCGTCATGCGCGGGCTTGACCCGCGCAGCCATGATGAGTCTCGACACGTGTGAGACTTACGTAAGACCGATTTTGTGGGGAGGCCTCATAGATCGCCGGGTCAAGCCCGGCGACGACGGCGGGACAGTCTGTGCCTTCCAGGTCGTCAAGCCCGGCAATGACTGTGGGAGGGGTAGTGCGGTCCAACGGTCAAGCCCGGCAATGACCAAGTCGGAGGCCTTCCTTCCCAAGTCACGTAATCTTCACGTACTCGAAGTCGCCCGGCTTGTTGTCGATGCCGACCTTGGGCGGGGCGATCCAGCCGGCGAACCTGCCCGGCTCCATCTGCGGCGCCATCAGGCTCTCGATGAAATCCTTGTCGGCATCCGACGGCAGGAATTCGCCGCGGCGCTTCTGCCACTCGGCATCGCTCAGCACGTTGCCGCTCACATCCGCCTTGATGTCGGAGAACTCGCCGATGTGACGGTGGAAGGCGACGTGCGGCAGCCTGATCTCGAACGGAATGCCGAAACCCTCGATCACCTTGTTCCAGCGCCCGACGCCGTTGTTGGCGTCGTGCACGTAGTCGTCGCGCAGCCGCATGTTGAGCGCCGACAGCGCCGGCGCGTCCTCGTTCTGGATCTTGCCGTCGATCAGCCGCAGCACCGGATAGGTGCCGCTCTCGAGCTGGTGGTCGTCCTTCAGGCGGTCCTCGCGGTAGCGGCCTTTCAGCCCGGCGTGGAAGGCATTGGCCGCATTGGTCGAGATCTCGCTGCCGAACAGGTCGAGCGTCAGCGAGAAGTGCAAATTCGCCTTTTTCTGGATGGTCGGCAGGTCGATGACGCCGAGCTTGCGCACCTTCTCGATCTCGTGCGGGTCGCTGATGCCGGCCTCCTTCATCGCCTCGCAGGTGCGCTGCACGACGCGGGTGACGCCGGTCTCGCCCACGAACATGTGGTGCGCCTCTTCGGTCAGCATGAAGCGGCAGGTGCGCGACAGCGGGTCGAAGCCCGACTGCGCCAGCGCCTCGAGCTGCATCTTGCCGTCGCGGTCGGTGAAATAGGTGAACATGAAGAATGACAGCCAGTCCGGCGTCTTCTCGTTGAAGGCCCCTAACATGCGCGGCGTGTCGGGATCGCCGGAGCGGCGCTGCAGCAGCGCCTCGGCCTCCTCGCGCCCGTCGGTGCCGAAATATTTCTGCAGCAGGTAGACCATCGCCCACAGGTGGCGGCCCTCTTCCACGTTGACCTGGAACAGGTTGCGCATGTCGTAGAGCGACGGCGCTGTCTTGCCGAGATGGCGCTGCTGCTCGACCGAGGCCGGCTCGGTGTCGCCCTGGATCACGACCAGCCTGCGCAGCATGGCGCGGTATTCGCCCGGCACCTCCTGCCAGGCCGGCTCGCCTTTGTGGGTGCCGAAATTGACCTTGCGGCCTTCCATCTGCGGCGCCAGCAGCACGCCCCAGCGATATTCCGGCATGCGCACGTAATCGAACTTGGCCCAGCCTTTCGGGTCGACGCTGACCGCCGTGCGCAGGTAGACCAGCGACTCCTGGAAGCCTTCCGGCCCCATGTCGTTCCACCAGTTGAGGTAGCCGGGGTGCCATTTCTCCAGCGCGCGCTTGACGCGCGGATCCTGCCCGAGCGCGACGTTGTTCGGGATCAGGCCGTCATAGTCGACCTGCGGGATGTTCATGGTGTTACCCTCATTCGTTTTCACTTCATGCCGGGGTGGCGATGGGTTTCGCTGCGCTCAACCCATCCTACGACTCCGCGTCGCGTTCCTTCGTAGCCTGGGTTGAGCGGAGCGAAACCCAGGGATACGCATGCTGCGCACATCACACCCGGTCCTTGTTGAACGTCGGCGACACGCCGCTGCCGTAGAGCTTCAGCGCGCCCTGCTCGCCGATGGCGTTCGGGCGCTGGAAGATCCAGTTCTGCCAGGCGGTGAGCCGCCCGAAGATTTTGGTCTCCATCGTTTCGGGACCGGCGAAGCGCAAATTCGCCTCCATGCCGGTCATGGCGTCGGGCGAGAAGGACGTGCGCTCCTCCAGCATCACGCGCAGCTCGTCGTCCCAGTCGAAATCCTCGTAAGCCGCGGTGACGAGGCCGAGCTCCGCCGCCTGCTCGCCTTCTACCGCAACGCCGATCTTGCCCTTGAGGTCGGTGAGCGTGTCGGGCTCGCCGAGGAAACGCGTCTGCAGGCGCGTCAACCCGTTGCCCATCGGATAGAAGCCGAAATTGGCCTGCCCCAGGGTGATTGCCGCGGCTTTTCGGTTGTCGCCTTCGCGCGTGCCGATCAGCATCAGCGAGCGGTCGGCGGCGAAAGCCAGCTCGGCCAGAGTGCCGGCAAAGCAGGAGCCCGGCTCGATCAGCGCGATGAAGCTTTTGGCGGTCACGTCGACGCGCTTCAGGACGCGCTTCAGATAATGGCGGATCTCGCGCATCAGCCAGTCGCCGTTGGCCCTGGCGAGGAAATCGTCATGCGCCAGCACCGCCTGCGCATTGCCGTCGGTGCGGAACAGCACCACGCCGATCGCGGCCTCGTTCGTCCGTAAATGCAGAATGGCATCTTCCAGCTCGCGCGCTACCGTCAGCGGCCAGAACCGGTCGCCCAGTGCATGCGCCGCTTCGACTGAAGCCGGCACGGCGCCGGCCGGCCCGCGCACTGTCACCGTCGCCAGCCCGCGCGCGCGGTCGATCTCGACGTCGACATGCGAATACGACAGGTGGTCTTTTTCAATTTTGCGCGCCAGCGGCGTGAGCGCAATGCCCTTCGCGCTTTTCGGCCGGTCGGACTTCGCCGCGACCTCTTTCGCGCGCGCCGCCACGACATCTTTCCATTTCGAATTGGGCACCACCTCGTCGACCAGCCGCCACTCGACCGCGCGCGTGCCGCGCACGCCTTCCTCGATCGAGCAGAAGACATCGGCGCGGTCGCGCCGCACCTTGCGCTTGTCGGTGACGCGGGTGAGCCCGCCGGTGCCGGGCAACACCGCCAGCAGCGGCGTCTCCGGCAGCGCCACCGACGAGCGGCGGTCGTCGACCAGCATGATGTGATCGGCCGCGAGCGCCAGCTCGTAGCCGCCGCCGGCGGCGTTGCCGTTGATGGCGCAGACGTAGATCTGTTTCGAATTGTCCGAAGCGTCCTCGATGGCGAGCCGCGTCTCGTTGGTGAACTTGCAGAAGTTGACCTTGGCGCCGTGCGTCGCCTTGCCGAGCATGCGAATATTGGCGCCGGCGCAGAACACGTTGTCCTTGCCGGACTTGATGACCACGCAGCGCACCTCCGGGTGCTCGAAGCGCAGCCGCTGCACCGCGTCGTTCAGCTCGATGTCGACGCCGAGGTCGTAGGAATTGAGCTTGAGCTCGTAGTCGCCCAGCCCGCCGGCCTGGTCGACGTCCATGATCAGATAGGCGACGTCGCCGTCGTACTCGATGCGCCAGTGCCGGTAGCGCGAGGGGTCGGTCTGGTAGTCGATTGGATCAGGCATCGGTTCTCGGCGATCATCTGTAGGGTGGGCTAAGGCGCGTAACGCGCCGAGCCCACCGAACCGGTTGCAACCTCGATGGTGGGCTCGGCGCGTCTCCGACGCGCCTTAGCCCATCCTACGGACGTCATTCCGGGGCGCGCCGTCCGGCACGAACCCGGAATCCAGAAATGGGCTCAGTGCGTCGTTCTGGACTCCGGGGCCCGGCCCTTCGGGCCGTCCCGGAATGACGGGTTAAATCCATCGTGCATTATCTTGCATACGCATATCACCTCACCGTCGGCCCTACAACTGGACTCATAATTCACCTGTAATCATTACCCTATTGCCTGGCATTATAATGCATGTTAGGTCGAAACCATGACGGTAGCCCGCAAAGCCGCCCCAAAGCCTCCCCGCGAAACCGACGCCTACCTGCGGGCGCTGGGCGAGCGCGTGCGCCGGCTGCGCAACCAGCGCGGCATGACCCGCAAGGCGCTCGCACGTCACGCGAAAGTGTCCGAGCGCTATCTCGCCCAGCTCGAGGCCGGGCTCGGCAACGGCTCGATCGTGCTGCTGCGGCGCATCTCGCGCGCCATGGGCCTGCCGGTGACGCAGCTGGTGCACGAGGGCTCCGAGCCCGCGCTCGATTTCGTGCTGCTCGCCCAGTTCCTCGAGCGCCTCGCGCCGCCGGCTTTGGCCGAAGCGCGCGATTTGCTGCTGCGCCATTTCAGCGCGCCGTCCGACGACGCGCGCCGCCATCGCATTGCCCTGATCGGCCTGCGCGGCGGCGGCAAGTCGACGCTCGGCCAGCTTGCCGCCGGGCGGCTTGGCCTGCCCTTCATCGAGCTCGACCGCGAGATCGAGAAGCGCAGCGGCGCGACCTTGAGCGAGATCTTCGACATGTTCGGCCAGGAGACCTTCCGCCGCGCCGAGCGCGAGGCGCTCGACGACGTGCTGCGCCGGCACCAGGGCTTCGTGGTGGCGACCTCGGGCAGCATCGTCACCGAGCCGGGCACGCTCGAATTGCTGCTCGCGTCGTGCTTCACCGTCTGGGTGAAGGCCGCGCCCGAAGAGCACATGAAGCGCGTGATGGCGCAGGGCGACATGCGCCCGATGGCGAACAGCGCGCGCGCGATGGAGGACCTCGTTTCCATTTTGCGCAGCCGCGAGCCGCTTTACGCCAAGGCCGACGTGGCGTTGTCGACCAGCGGCCGCAGCCCGGAGCAGAACGTGGCGGAACTCTTGCGTTTGATCGAAGTTCCCGGTACGCGCATTGCCGCGCGGCAGCGCAGCGGTTCCCCGACAATGGATAAGGAGAGGGTTTCGTGAGGCGGTCGCGCGCGAATAACTCCGGTCGTCCCCGCGCAAGCGGGGACCCATACGCCGCAGCCGATCGTAGGACTGCGGAGTATGGGTCCCGGGCCTCGCGAGCTTCGCTCACTCGCCCGGGACGACGAGGACTGGGGCCGCGACGAACAGAAATTCGTAGGGTGGGCTAAGCGGCCGCCGATGCGCAACGCGCAGAGGCGGACGCGAGCCCACCGGCAGAGTTGCAAATTGTTTCGATGGGCTCGGCGCGCACAGCGCGCCTTGGCCCACCCTGCAGGAACACAACGGGCCAGCCCGGAACGACGAACAGTTAGAGAGAGGCAGTTGCATAATGAGTGAGACCATCAAAACCGACGTTCTCATTGTCGGCGCGGGGCCGGTGGGGCTGTTCGCCGTGTTCGAGCTCGGCCTGCTCGACATCAAGGCGCATCTCGTCGACATTCTCGACAAGATCGGCGGCCAGTGCGCCGAGCTCTACCCCGAGAAGCCGATCTACGATATCCCCGGCATTCCCTACATCACCGGCACCGGCCTGACCGACGCCCTGATGCAGCAGATCAAGCCGTTCGGCGCGACCTTCCATCTCAACGAGATGGTCACGTCACTGGAGAAGGTCGACAATCCCGGCTTCCGCGTGACCACCGACGGCGGCAAGACCTTCGAATGCAAATGCGTGGTGGTGGCGGCCGGCGGCGGCTCGTTCCAGCCCAAGCGCCCGCCGATCAACGGCATCGAGGCCTACGAGGAGAAGTCGGTGCACTACGCCGTGCGCAGGATGGAAAATTTCCGCGGCAAGCGGCTGGTGGTGGTCGGCGGCGGCGACTCAGCGCTCGACTGGACGCTCAACCTGCAGCCGCTGGCGAAGAGCCTCACTCTGGTGCACCGGCGCGACGAATTCCGCGGCGCGCCCGACAGCGTCAACAAGATGCGCGCGCTGGTCGCCGACAAAAAGATGGATCTCAAGATCGGCCAGGTGACCGGCCTCGAGGGCGATGCCGGCGTGCTCTCGGCCTGCTCGATCAAGGGCAATGACGGCACCGTGCACCGCGTCGAGGTCGACGCCATGCTGCCGTTCTTCGGCCTCACCATGAAGCTCGGCCCGGTGGCGAACTGGGGCATCAAAATGGACGGGCAGCTCATCCCGGTCGACACCGCGGCGTTCGAGACCAACATCCCCGGCCTGTTCGCGGTCGGCGACATCAATACGTATCCCGGCAAGCTCAAGCTGATCCTCTCAGGTTTTCACGAGGTGGCGCTGATGGCGCAGAAGGCGCACCGCTACGTCTATCCGGAGAAGAAACTGGTGTTCCAGTACACGACGTCGTCGACCAGCCTGCAGAAGAAGCTGGGCGTGGCGTGATGGTGGTGTCTCTCCTCAGTCGTCCCCGCGAAAGCGGGGACCTATACGCCGCAGCTAGTCGAGGGACTACGGAGTATGGGTCCCGGGCCTCGCTTGCTTCGCAAGCTCGCCCGGGACGACGAGTTAACTGACGCATGCCCAAGATCACCTACATCGAGCACGACGGCGCCACGCACACGGTCGACGCCGAGATCGGCTCCACCGTGATGGAGACCGCGCTGCGCAACGACATTGCCAGCATCGTCGCCGAATGCGGCGGCTCCTGCACCTGCGCCACCTGCCTGGTGCATGTCGACGAGAAATGGTT
>DASSRJ010000080.1:0-8050 GCA_035701845.1 Pseudolabrys sp.
CCGCGCGCCGGGCTTCGTGCCCTCCGCCGGCGAGTGGTTCGTGGAAAAGAAGGTCAAAGTGGTCGGCCACGACACGCAGGCGAACGATCATCCACTCGCAACCGCAATCGGCCCGCAGCGTAACGGCCCGCTGCATCCTCATCTCGCCGAGGAATATCGCGAGTGGTCCGGCGGCCGCGACTGGAAAGATGATTTCCCCGAATGGGAGCCGGTGCACCGCATCCTGTTCAAGAACGGCATTCTCGGCATCGAGAACGTCGGCGGCGACATCGACAAGGTCACCGGAAAACGCTGCACGTTCGCCTATTTCCCGTGGAACTGGGACCGCGGCGACGGCTGCATCGTACGCCTGGTCGCTATTGTCGATCCGACCGGCAAATATCGCATCGAGCGCGGGAGGAAATTCTGATGATTGTCCGCAAGCTCTCAGAGGCGAAGCCGTACGAAGCTCCCAACCACCGCGGCTATGAATCTCTCCGCATCTACGGCGCGGAGATGGGCGGGTCGCAGACGCTGATCTTCGGCATCTCGCACTTCCAGCCCGGCGGCGGCGCCGGGCCCGACGCCTCGCCGCCCGAGAAAATCTATCACGTGCTCAAGGGCGAGCTGACCGTGATTGCGGGCGGCAACGAAAAGGTGGCGAAGCCGGGCGATACCGTCTTCATCGCGCCGAATGAAAATCGCGAGATCATCAATCGCGGCAAGGATGTTTGCACCATTCTGGTCGCGGTCGCCGCACCGAAATGAGGGGCCTCCTGGCCCCCCATCACCGGCTTGACCCGGTGATCCCGATCCGGAGGGCAGTGCCTTCCTAAGCGAGATGGCCGGGACCGGCCCGGCCATGAAAAGAAATGCCTGGAGGACGTAATGTCCAACGACTTTCTGAAGAATCCTCTGTCGCTGTTCGACATCAAGGGCAAGACCGCCATCGTCACCGGCGCATCGGGCGCATTCGGGGCACTGGCGGCGAAAACATTCGCGGGCGCGGGTGCCAATGTCGTGCTGGCGGCAAGCAAGGCGGATGAGCTGAAGAAAGTGGCCGCCGAATGCGAAAAGCTCGGCGGCAAGACTGAGGTCATCGCGCTACGGCCGAGCTCGGAGGAAAACTGCGAGAAGATCGTCAAGGCAGCGGTCGACAAGTTCGGCCAGGTCGACATTCTCGTCGTCGCCTCCGGCCTCAACAAGGTTTCCAAGATCGTCGACCAGAAGGTCGAGGATTTTCTCGACGTGATGGATGCCAACGTCAACCAGTCCTGGCTGATGGCACGCGCGGCTGGAAAGCAGATGCTCAAGCAGGGCCAGGAAGGCAAACCGGGCGGCAAGGTGATCCTGACCTCGTCGGCGCGCGGACTGCTCGGACATCCCGCCGGCTACAGCGCGTATTGCGCATCGAAATCCGCGGTCGACGGCATCACCAAGGCGCTCGGTTGCGAATGGGGTGAGACCGGGATCACCGTGAATGCGCTCGGCCCGACAGTCTTTCGTTCTCCGCTTACCGCATGGATGTATGAGGACACCGAGCGCGCGCAGACCGTGCGCAAAGGATTCCTCGCCCGCGTGCCGAAAGGCCGGCTGGGCGAGCCGGAAGATCTCGCCGGACCGCTGCTGTTTCTGGCCTCGAAAGCGTCGGATTTCTACACCGGCCACATTCTCTATGCGGACGGCGGCTACACGGCGGGATAACCATGGCGAAAACTCGCATTGCCGTGATCGGTGCCGGCCTCATGGGCCACGGTATCGCGCAGGTATTCGCGCTGGCCGGCCATGAGGTAACGATCACCGACAGCGTCAGGACCAATCTCGACAGCGCCAAGGTACGAATTCTCGCCAATCTGAAGGATCTTGGCGACGACCAGAAGGCGGTCGAGCGCGTGACGCCCGTGCCCGAGCTGTCACAAGCCGTACGCGACGCCGGCTACGTCGTCGAAGCGGTGCTGGAGGATCTGCCGCTCAAGCAGAAACTGTTCGTCGAAATCGAGAAGCATGTCCGGCCGGACACGATCCTCTCCAGCAACACGTCGGTGATCCCGATCACGAAGATCATGGAAGGCCTTGCGCACCGCGAGCGTGCGCTCGGCACGCACTGGTGGAATCCGCCTTATCTCGTTCCGCTGGTCGAGGTGATCGAAACGCAATGGACGTCGCCGCAAGTGGTCGACTTCACAATGGCGCTTCACGCCGCAGCGGGAAAGAAGCCGGCTCACGTCAAAAAGGACGTGCCCGGCTTCATCGGCAATCGCCTACAGCACGCGCTGTGGCGCGAAGCCGTGGCACTTGTCGAGCAAGGCATCTGCGATGCCGAGACGGTTGACTCGGTCATCAAATCCGCCTTCGGACGCAGGCTGGCCGTGCTGGGTCCGCTTGAAAACGCCGACATGGTCGGCACCGACCTGACACTTGCGATCCACAAGACCGTGCTGCCCGACATCGACGGCCGTCCTTCCCCTTCGCCCTATCTCGAAAAACTGGTCAAGAACGGGAAGCTTGGTTTCAAGTCCGGCGAAGGCTTCCGCAAATGGAGCCCGGAGCAGCAAGCCGCACTGCGATCGAAAGTTCTGCAACATCTCAAACGAGCGCGTGCAGACGAGCTAAAGAGCGCGCAATGAAACAAGGGAGGTGACAATGAGTGACCACCGCACGATTTCACGCCGCACGCTGGTCAAGTCCGGCCTGGGTGCAATTGCCGCTCCCGCCGTTCTGCGCGTGCTGCCGGCCGAGGCGCAATCTCAAGTCATCAAGATCGGTCACGTCAGCCCCAAAACCGGCCCGCTTGCCGGCTTCGGGGAGGCCGATGGTTTCATCCTGGACCAGGTGCGCGGCATTCTCGCCAAAGGCATGCAAAACGGCGGCAAGACCTACAGGGTCGAGATCATCTCCAAGGACAGCCAGTCGAGCGGCAACCGCGCGGCCGAAGTCGCATCCGAATTGATCCTCGGCGACAAGGTCAACCTTATCGTCGCTTCGGCAACGCCGGATACGACCAACCCGGTTTCCGATCAGGCCGAGGTCAACGAGGTGCCGTGCATCACCACGAATTGCCCGTGGCAGCCCTATTTCTTCGGGCGCAAGGGCGATCCGAAGAAAGGCTTTACCTGGACCTACCATTTCTTCTGGGGACTGGAGGACGTCATCGCGTCGTTCCTCGCGCTGTGGGATGGGCTTCCGACCAACAAGGTGGTTGGCGGTCTTTTTCCGAATGATGCCGACGGTAATGCCTGGGGCGATCCCAATCTCGGGCTGCCGCCCGCGCTAGCAAAGGCCGGCTACAAGCTGCACGACCCCGGCCGCTACCAGCTCATGAACAGCGATTTCACGTCGCAAATCTCGGCCTTCAAGGCAGCCGGCGCGGAAATCGTCACCGGTAACATGATCCCGCCGGACTTCGCGACATTCTGGTCGCAGGCGGCACAACAAGGCTTCAAGCCGAAGATAGTCACCATCGGCAAGGCGCTTCTGTTTCCGTCGGTGATCGAGTCGTTGGGCGCGCGCGGCAACGGGCTCAGCAGCGAAATCTGGTGGACACCAAATCATCCTTTCAAGTCAGGGCTCACCGGCCAAAGCTGCCAGCAGCTTACCGACGCTTATACCAAGGCGTCGAACCGGCCATGGACGCAGCCCATCGGCTTTCAGCATGCACTCTTTGAAGTCGCCATCGACGTGCTCAGGCGCTCGAAGAACCTGAGTGACCCCAAGTCCGTCCTCGACGCAATCGTTTCCACCAACTACCAATCGATCGTCGGGCCGATCCAATGGACCGGCGCGCCGGTCAAGAACGTCACCAAGACGCCATTGGTGGCCGGCCAGTGGCAGCGCAAGAACGGCAAATTCGATCTTGTCATCGCCGAAAACAGGACGGCACCGAATATTCCGGTCGGAGGAAAACTGCAGCCGATTTCGTAGGACGGACTCATTGAGGCGTCATGGCCGGGCTTGTCCCGGCCATCCACGCCTTCCTGTTTGCCCAAGCCAAAGACGTGGATGCCCGGCACGAGGCCGGGCACGACGAGTGGACGGACATGCCTCTCCTCGCGCTCGAGAAGATCTCGAAACGATTCGGCGCCGTCGTGGTGGCCGACGGGATCGATCTCGCGCTGAAACACGGCGAAGCGTTGGGCATCATTGGACCCAACGGCGCCGGAAAAACGACGCTGTTTGGCATTGCGACCGGCACGCTAAATCCGGATGCCGGTCGCGTAATATTTTCCGGGCATGATGTGACCGGATTACCGGCGGAGCGACGCTGCCGGATGGGCCTGGCGCGGTCGTTCCAGATTCCGCAGCCGTTCTCGGGCATGAGCGTCTTCGAGAACGTCGTGGTGGCCGCGGCATTCGGCGCCGGCGAACGCGAAACCGCAGTTTATGATCGCTGCGCCGAGCTGCTCAAGCGTTGCGGCCTGATTGAAAAGGCGAACAGGCGCGCGGGTGGGCTAACTCTTCTCGATCGCAAGCGTCTGGAGCTGGCGCGCGCACTGGCGACAAATCCGCAAGTGCTGCTGCTCGACGAGGTCGCCGGCGGGCTTACGGAGCATGAATGCGCAGCACTTGTCGCCCTGATCGGAGACGTGCGTTCAAGCGGGGTCTCGATCATCTGGATCGAGCATGTCGTGCACGCGTTGCTGGCCGTTGTCGACCGGCTCCTCGTCCTGCACGGCGGGAAGTTCATCGCCGAAGGAGACCCTCGCAACGTCATCCGCAGCCCGCAGGTTGAGGAAATCTACATGGGTATCGCTGCCGATGCCTGACGGACCGCTCTTGAAGATCAGCGCGATCGACGCGTTCTATGGCGATTTCCAGGCGCTTTTCGACCTTTCGCTCAGCATCGATGTGGGCCAGGTGATTGCCGTCATCGGCGCCAATGGCGCAGGCAAAAGCACGCTCCTCAAATGTATTGCCGGTTTGATGCATCCGGCGCGCGGTGAGATTGTTTTCGCGAACGCCGCCATCACGACGATACCTGCCTTCGAGGCGCTCAGGCACGGGATTGCGCTCGTTCCCGAAGGACGCAGGCTTTTTCCATCGCTGACGGTCGAGGAGAATCTGCTGATCGGCGGCCAATCGCGCCGTCCCGGGCCGTGGACATTGGCCCGCGTGTACGAGTTGTTTCCGGTTCTGGCGGAACGGCGAAATCTTCCCGCGCCGGCACTCTCGGGCGGCCAGCAGCAAATGGCCGCGATCGGGCGGGCATTGATGGGCAATCCGCGGCTGCTCTTGTGCGACGAGATCAGTCTCGGCCTCGCACCCATTGTCGTGCGCGACATCTACGCACGGCTGCCGCAGATCATCGCGGAAGGGCTGTCCCTGATCATTGTCGAGCAGGACATCGTCCAGGCGTTACGGGCCGCGAGCCATGTCTACTGCCTGCAGGAGGGCCGCGTCGCGCTGCAGGCACCCGCACGCGACCTCACCCGCGAGAAAATTTCAGCCGCCTATTTCGGGGTTTGACCGATGCAATGGCTCAACGTCATCCTGCAGGGCGTGCTGATCGGCGGCTTGTACGCGATGTTTGCCGCCGGACTTTCGCTGATTTTCGGCGTGATGCGGCTGGTCAATATCGCCCATGGCGACCTTATCGTGCTTGCGGCCTACGTGTCGCTGATGGCCACACAGGCTTTCGGCATGGATCCCCTCACCTCTTTGCTGCTCGTCGTGCCGGTCATGGCGCTGATCGGCTACGCGCTGCAGCGCGGCTTGCTCAATTACACGCTTGGCGACGACCTGCTGCCGCCGCTGCTGGTTACGTTCGGCCTCTCCATCATCATTCAGAATGGGCTTCTCGAACTGTTCACTGCGGACAGCCGCAAGCTGCAGGCAGGCGCCATCGAAATCCAGGCTTTCCAGCTGGCGCAGAACCTCTGGATCGGCGCACTGCCTCTGATCCAATTCGTTGTCGCCGTGGCAGTTATCGCAGGACTGCAACTTCTGTTCTATCGCACGGCGCTCGGCCGCGCGCTGCGCGCGACCTCGGACGATCAAGCCGTGGCGCAACTGATGGGACTCGATACGCGTCACGTCTTCGCCGTGGCCATGGCCCTGTCATTGGCGGTGATTGCCATCGCCGGCGTATTTCTGGCCGTGCGCGCCAACTTCGACCCGGCCATCGGACCTGCGCGGCTGATCTTTGCCTTCGAGGCGGTGATCATCGGCGGACTTGGCAGCATGTGGGGAACGTTGGCCGGCGGCATCATTCTCGGCGTCTCGCAGGCAATCGGCGCGCAGATCGACCCCGGTTGGCAGCTGCTTGCAGGGCACATCGTGTTTCTCGCCATCCTCGCCGTTCGGCCGCAGGGGCTGTTTCCGAAGGTGTCGGGATGATTGTCGAGCACGCCACACGCTCAAGCCGCATCGGCCTTGCGCTCATTGCCGTAACAATCGTCGTTTTGACTTTGGCGCCCTATTGGGGCGACCGCCAGACGCTGCGGCTGCTCGCGGAAATGTTCACGTTCATCGCACTGGCAAGCCTGTGGAATCTGCTCGCCGGATATGCCGGACTTGTGTCGGTCGGCCAGCAGGCCTTTGTCGGGCTCGGCGGCTATGTCCTGTTCGCGCTGGCGATGCTGTTCGATGTCAATCCTATCCTGGCGGTCTTTGTCGCCGGTCCGGCCGGCGGCCTGGTCGCGATTCCGGTGGCGTTGCTGATCTTTCGGCTCCGCGGTGCCTACTTTGCGATCGGGACATGGGTCGTGGCCGAGGTGTTCCGCCTGCTCGCGTCGCAAATTTCGGTCCTTGGAGGCGGCTCCGGCATCAGCCTTCCGGCGTCGCTGGTAATCGCGATGGCGCCCAGCAGGCAGATGCGCGAATTCGAAATGTACTGGCTCGCCCTGCTGCTCACGATCGCGATCCTGGCCGTGATCTTTGCGCTGTTACGCTCGCGTCACGGCCTCGCGCTTACGGCCATCCGCGACAATGAGCTCGCCGCGCAGAGTAACGGGATTGGTGTATGGAACATCAAATTTACCGTCTATGTCCTGACTGCCTTTGGGACGTCGATGGTCGGGGCTTTCATCTTCCTGCAGAAGCTTCGCATTTCACCTGATACTGCCTTCAGCGTGAACGATTGGACCGCCTTCGTTATTTTCATAACGGTCATCGGCGGCATCGGCAGGATCGAGGGACCGATCATCGGCACGATCATCTTTTTTGCCCTTCGGCAGACATTCGCTGGCCTCGGCAGCCTCTATTTGCTCATGATGGGCGCGGTCGCCATTGTCGTGATGCTATGGGCGCCGAAAGGCTTGTGGGGAATGGTCGTTGAGCGACTCGGCTGGCAAGTTTTGCCGCTGCAGCGGCACCTGGTGCCGGGAACGGACGCGCGAGGAAAGTCATGACTATTGTCGACGTCTATTGTCACATTTATCCGGACCGTTTTTTCCGGGAGATGACCAAGGCCGCGCCAAACCTCGAGAACATCGGAAAACGCCTGCGCGGCGTGACCAAGCTGTTCGATCTTAATGCCCGCTTCAAGGAAATGGACGAGTTCGGTGACTACCGCGAGATTATCTCTTTACCGAACCCCGCCATCGAAGATATCGCGTCTCCCGACGTCGGCCTCAATCTCGCACGCATCGCCAATGACTCGATGGCCGAGCTTTGCCGCAAGCATCCGGATCGCTTCCCTGCGTTCGCGGCCGCGCTGTGCCTGACCGATGTCGAAGGCTCGGTCGCCGAAGCGCGCCGCGCAGTCAAAGACCTCGGCGCACGCGGCGTGCTGATCTACACCAATGTCGCCGGCGAGCCGCTCGACCAGCCGAAGTTTGAGCCGATTTTCGCGACGATGGCCGAGCTCGACCTGCCGATCTGGCTGCACCCTGTTGGCACCGCCGCCATGCCGGATTATCCGGCCGAGAAGAAATCGCGGTTTGAAATGTGGTGGTGCTTCCATTGGCCCTACGAAACGTCGGTGGCCATGGTTCGCATGGTGTTTTGGGGACTGTTCGATCGCTATCCGAAGCTGAAGGTCATCACGCATCATCTCGGCGGCATGATTCCGTATTACGATGGCCGCGTCGGTGCCGGCCTGAAAGTTCTTGGACAACGGACCTCGGACGAGGAC
>DASSRJ010000081.1:0-15917 GCA_035701845.1 Pseudolabrys sp.
CGCGGGTTTGGCCAATGGATCAGCAGCAGGTCGATCACGTCGAGACGCAGCCGGGCCAGGCTTTCCTTGACCGAGCGCTCGAGATCGTGCGGTGCCAGCAGCGTTGGCTGCACCTTGGTCGTGACCATCACCTCGGATCGCAGGCCCGAGGCGCGAACGCCGTCGCCCACCTCGCGCTCATTGTCGTACATCTGCGCCGTGTCGATATGCCGGTAGCCGATGCGGATGGCCTGCTCGGTCAGCCGCGCGCAGTCGCGGCCGCGCAGGGCCCACGTTCCGAGGCCGACAATCGGGATCTTGAATCCTTTCGACTCGACGGACTGCATGCGCTGCTACTTGCCTTCGGCGTCGTCGGCAAAGCCGCGAAGGAACAGCGCCCGCCGGCCGGTCTCACGACTCTGGCAGGCCGCGATCATCGTGTTCGCCATGGTGCCTTCGAAATAGTCATGGAAAAAGCCGCAGCTCTTGTCGCGCGACGCGATCCACGCGCGCTGCATCTCGCGCGCCTTGCGCAGCTGCTTTTCCTCGAGTTTTGCACGCAGGCGGCGAAAGCTGTCATTGAGGATGCTGTCCCATACGAGCCTTTCGCGCTCATAGCACGCCATGATCTCCGACGGCGGCATCGCCATCTCGTCCTTGATGCATGGCTCTGATACGACGCCGATGCAATTTTCCCATGCCCAGTGCCGGCCGGTCCTGGCCTTGATGCATTGCTGTATCGCTGCGGCGTCGCGAGGATCGGGTCTGTCGTCCTCTGCCCTCGCCGGCGATGCGGCGAGAAGGCAAAGGACAACGGCTGCGACGCCGCTATGCCTCAAGGGGTATCCCATTTCGGCGCGTGCGGCGGATTGACGACGCGCATGTTGGTTGCGTTGAGCTTCCTGAGCTCCGCCATCTCCGCGTCCGAAAGCTTGAAGTCGAACACATCAATGTTCTGTTTCAGGTGATCCGGCGTCGCCGTGCGCGGGATGGAGCAGACGCCCATTTGCACCAGATAGCGGAGCGATACCTGCGCAGCGCTCTTGCCGTGCGCCTTGCCGATGCGCTCGAGCGCATCGGCGCCCGGCACCTTGCCGCGCGCGATCGGGCAATAGGCGACCACCGCCATGCCATGCTTCTTGCAGGCCGCAAGCACCTTGTCCTGGTTGATGAAGGGATGCATCTCGATCTGATTGCAGACCAGCGGCTCTGACGTCACGGCCCAGGCCTCGTCCAGCATCGCCGTCGTGAAATTGGCGACGCCGATATGCCTGGTCTTGCCTTCCTTCTTCGCCTTGCAGAGCGCGCCGACGGACAGCTTGAAGGGAATGTCGGGGTTGTTCCAGTGGATCAGCAGAAGATCGACGTAAGGCAGCTTGAGGTTGGCGAGGCTTTGCTCGAGCACCCTGGCAAAGGCATCGGGCATCAGATCGCCCTGTCTCACTTTGGTGCAAATGAAGACGTCCTCACGCCTGATGCCGGACTGGCGCAGCCCTTCGCCATTTTCCGTTTCGTTGCCGTAGAACGCCGCGGTGTCGAGATGGCGATAGCCGATTTGCAGCGCCGTTCTGACCGCCTGCACACAGACGTCTTCTTTCAAGGTCATGGTGCCAAGGCCAATGGTGGGAATGCGGGCACCATGAGCTTCAACCACTTGCATCACAATCTCCTTGCAACAGTGTTGGTAAGAGGCCGGCGGAAGGCGTGAAGAATGCCCCGCCGCCACAGGGCTGCCAACCGGGGCCGCTCTCGACCTTTCGGATGGCGCGCCCAGCGGGTGCGTCGAAAGACCACGCAGATTTTCTGATCGTTCAGAATTGAGCAATACTTTGAACCACAAGCTTTTCGCCCACGGTCTTACATTGGAATAATTCGAGAGTGAAAGAAAGCTATTGCATCATCGGCACTTAATGCTTTTGTGAAGCCGATGTTTTACAGTGAGGATCAAATGTACCGAACACTTGTTCTTACCGGCGTGGCGTTATTTCTTGGATTTGGGGCTGCCGCCGCGCTTGCCGATGATTATGTACTGACCATCAAGGATCATCGTTTCAACCCGACAGAGATCAAGGTGCCGGCCAACAAACGGGTGCAGATTACGGTCGTTAACGAAGACCCGACGCCGGAAGAGTTTGAAAGCCACGAGATGAAAGTCGAAAAAGTGATCCCGGGTAAATCGAAAGCCGTGGTACGGGTTGGCCCGCTCAAGCCGGGCCGTTATCCCTTCTTCGGCGAATTTCACGAAGCAACGGCAAAGGGCACGCTCATCGCGGAATAGGCAATGCTTGGTGCACTCCTCATCGTCTTTCGTGAAGTCCTCGAAGCCGGGCTGATTATCGGCATCGTCATGGCGGCAACGCGCGGCGTCATTGGCCGCGGCCGCTGGATCACGATCGGCATCGCAGCGGGCGTTCTCGGTGCCGGCGTCGTCGCTATGTTTGCCGGCGTCATTTCAGATGCGTTCCAGGGCTCCGGCCAGGAACTGTTCAACGCCAGTGTGCTCGGCATCGCGGTCGTGATGTTGATGTGGCACAACGCCTGGATGGCGCGCCATGGGCGCGAGATCGCCGACGAAATGCAGCGCATCGGTGCGGCGGTGAGCGAAGGCAGCAAGCCGCTGACGGCGCTCGCCGTTGTCATCGGCCTGGCCGTGCTGCGCGAGGGCTCTGAAGTCGTGCTGTTCCTCTATGGCATCATGGCGCAGGGAACGTCCGGCACCGCGCTTCTTGCCGGCGGCGTGCTCGGCATTGCGGCCGGCGCGGCCTTCACGGCCTTGACCTATCTCGGCCTGCTGGCAATTCCGAACCGCCACATCTTCTCGGTTACGAGCTGGCTGATCGCCCTGCTTGCGGCAGGCATGGCTGCGCAATCCGTGCAGTTCCTCAACAACGCCGGACTTGTAGTGGCGCTCGATCAGACCGTCTGGGACACGTCCTGGCTTCTGTCCGAAGGAAGCATCGTCGGCCGCCTGCTGCATATCCTGATCGGCTACACGGAACGGCCTACGGAGATGCAGCTTCTCGTCTACGTCGCAATCCTCGTCGCGATGTACGTGTTGATGCGGATTGCGCGGCCGTCGCCCCCGGCCCCGATCCCTGCTGCCGCCGAGTAAACGTCAGCGGCGCCTGCCCAATGTGGCAAAGGCGACGTCCGGTGCCTGATCGATCAGCTTGAGCAAGGCGCGTGCCGGCCCACGCGGCTGCCGCTTGCCCTGCTCCCAGTTGCGCACCGTCTCGATCGGCACCTCGATCTTTTCCGCGAACGCAGCCTGCGTCAGTCCGCAGCGCGCGCGCACCTGGCGTACGAAATGCGCCGGGTTACTGTGATCGACCGTTCTTTCGCTGCCGTCGGGCAGGATTTCAACGATCCGCCCGTCCGCCTTCAGCCGCACCCGCATCATGGCCGCGACTCCCCTACTGATGGTGTCGGCCAATGCACTAGCTGATTCGGGACGGTGAAAAGTTAATGCCGCGGCTCAGCGGGCCACTGAAAACCTATTTGAGTCATTCCGGGGCGCTCGCGATAGCGAGCGAACCCGGAATCCAGCCACATCGATGTTCTTTGTGTTTCTGGATTCCGGATCGCCGCTTTCGCGGCGCCCGGAATGACAACCTGGAGTTTTCAATGGCTAGCGCGTTTTCTCGAAAATCTCGCGCCCGATCAGCATGCGGCGGATCTCGGACGTGCCCGCCCCGATCTCGTAAAGCTTTGCGTCGCGCAACAGGCGGCCGGTCGGAAAATCATTGATATAGCCGTTGCCGCCCAGGCACTGGATTGCCTCCAGCGCCATCCAGGTCGCGCGTTCGGCGGCGTAAAGTATGGCGCCCGCGGCATCCTCGCGCGTCGTGCGGCCCTCATCGCAGGCGCGCGCGACCGTATACACGTAAGCCTTGGCGGCGTTCATCGTGACATACATGTCGGCGAGCTTTGCCTGCACCAGCTGGAAACGCCCAATCGCCTGACCGAACTGCTGGCGCTCGTGCACATAAGGGATCACCACGTCCAGGCAGGCCTGCATGATCCCGAGCGGGCCGGCCGCCAGGACGACGCGCTCGTAGTCAAGGCCGGACATCAGGACGTTGACGCCGTTGCCAACCGCACCGAGCACGTTTTCCTCGGGCACTTCGCAGTCCGTGAACACCAGCTCGCTGGTGTCGGAGCCGCGCATGCCGAGCTTGTCGAGCTTCTGCGCCGGCGCGAAGCCCTTGAAGCCTTTTTCAACAATGAACGCCGTGATGCCGCGTGCGCCGGCGGTGCGGTCGGTCTTGGCGTAGATGACCAGCGTATCCGCCACCGGCCCGTTGGTGATCCACATCTTGGAGCCGTTGAGCACGTAGCGGTCGCCCTTCTTGTCGGCGCGCGTGCGCATCGATACGACGTCAGAGCCCGCTCCCGGCTCCGACATGGCCAGCGCTCCGACATGCTGGCCCGAGACCAGCTTCGGCAGGTATTTGCGCTTCTGCTGCTCGCTGCCGTTGCGCCTGATCTGGTTGACGCAAAGATTGGAATGGGCGCCATAGGACAGGCCGACAGCGGCACTGGCCCGCGAAATTTCCTCCATCGCCACGCAATGCTCGAGATAGCCGAGGCCGGAGCCTCCGTATTCTTCCTCGACCGTTATACCGTGCAGGCCGAGCGCTCCCATCTCCGGCCACAGGTCGCGGGGAAAGACATTGTCGCGGTCGATCGCATCGGCGCGCGGCGCGATACGGTCCTGTGCAAAGTCGTTCACGGATTTGCGCAGCATGTCGACGTCGGTGCCAAGCCCGAAATCGAAGCCCGCCCATGCATTGGGAATTGCATTGGGAATCATGCGACGCCTCCGCTCGCGCGCCCGGACAGGCGCTGTCGGCGACTTTATAAGCTGTTCGTCATGCTGTCAGCGCCTCACCCGGCGCCGGCCTGGGCATGCCGTCCTGCCGGGCCTTTTCGAGGAGCGTATCGATCGCGCTCGCCGGCGCGGGCTTTGCAAAAAGGAACCCCTGCATCTCGTCGCAGCCGGCAAGCCGCAGCAGGACGCGTTGATGCTCGGTTTCGACGCCCTCGACCAGCACCGACAGACCAAGCGCGCGGCCGAGTGCCACCATCGCCTGGATAATGACGCCGCCGTTGGACGAGCGGCCGAGAGCAGCCACGAAGCTCTGGTCGATCTTGATCTTGTCGAGCGGAAACCGCTGCAGATAGCCGAGGTTCGAATAGCCGGAACCGAAGTCGTCGAGCGCGACGCGCACGCCGAGCTCATGCAGATCCTTGATACGCTTGACCATCTCATCGGGGTTGTCGATGAGCACGCCTTCGGTGATCTCCAGAACGAGCCGGCCCGGTGACACGCCGCTTTCGGCCAGCGCCGAACGCACCAGGTCGACAATTGTGCCGTCGCGCACCTGCAGCGGCGACAGATTCACGCCAATGTAAAGATCCTCGGGCCACCGTTTGGCCTCGTGCAATGCGCGGCGCAGGACGAAGGCGCCGATCGTGCCCATCAATCCCATCTGTTCGGCGACCGGAATGAACGCCGCCGGCGGTATCGATCCGCGCATTGCGTGGTTCCAGCGCAGCAGAGCTTCAACCCCGACCATGCGTCCGCCCTGCGACGACACGATCGGCTGATAGTGCAGATCGAGATCGTTTGCACTGATTGCCCGCGGCAGCTCGCGGTGGATGAATTTTTGATCGGTGGAGACCGTATCAATGGCGACATCGAACGCGACGATCGAACCGGGCCCCTGTTTTGCCGCCGCACGCAACGCAAGGTCGGCGCGGCGCGTCAGCTCACCGCGGGTTGCGGCGTGGCGCGGCGCCTGCGCAAAGCCGGCGTGTGCGCTCACGCGTACAACGGTGTCGACCCAATGGGGACGCGCGATTGCATCAATGGCGGCGCGGACAACCGCCTCGGCGTCGGCATCATGGGCGGCGGTCATCACAACCGCAAATTTATCGCCGGCGATGCGGCCGCAGATTACGCCCGCGGGCAGCGCCTCCCGCATTCGCGCGGCGACGGCAATGATGAGCTCGTCGCTGCCGAGAACGCCGTGCGTTGCCGTGACATCGTCCATGCCGTCCAGCTCGATCAGCGCAAAGGCCGTACACTCATCGTCGGCGCGTTCGGCGAGTGAAAGATCGAGAAGCTCCAGTGTCTTTGCATGGTTGGGCAAGCCGGTCAGTCTGTCTTCATCGGCCGCGCGGGCGGCCTCCACTTCCCTCACCGCAAGCTCCCGTTGCGCCCGCTTAAGCTGCCGGAGCGACAACGCCGCAAGGCCGAATATAACGACGACGACGACGGCAAAGAAAGCCGCCAGCCGCCCCATGACTTGCGTCATCGGGCGGGCTTTGTCCCATGTGAAAAATCCGGTAATGCGGCCGGCGGAGTCCATCGCCGGCAACGTTTCGCGATCGCGCGCGGGGCCGCTCTCGAATTTCAGGTTTTTCACACCGGGAATCTGTTCCGCCATCCGCAGCAGGCGAGGATCCGTCGCCGCCGGACGGAATTCGGCAATGGCGCTGCGCAATGCGGCGTGCTGGCCGAGCGACAGCCGCTCGTCGCCGTAATGCGCCAGGCTGAAGCCGATGACGACGATCGCGACGATGCCTACGATGACGACAACCGACACCCCCCCAACCACGCGCGAAGCCGACTGGATCCACTTTGCCGGCGTCGGCCGTGTGAACGCTGATGACGGCGTCGTATCGGGACCTTTTGCCCAGTCCGGGAGCCAGTCGCCCGGGGGCGAATCCGCTGGTTCAGTATTGGTTTCCTGCACCGGGGAGCGCTCCCAGCCTGCAATGCGGCGTGGGGTACAGGGATAGGGTGCTGCGTTTAAGCGTTGGTCAGCAAACAAGGTGAACAAGGCGTAACCGGGCCGGGAATCCGACTCATCTGAGCCCAAACCACAGCGTGGCAATGCCGAGAAACGAGAAGAAGCCGACGACGTCCGTCACCGTGGTGACGAACGGGCTCGATGCCACCGCCGGGTCGAATTTGAGCCGATGCAGCACAAGCGGAATGAGGATTCCACCGAGCGCGGCGGCGACCAGATTGCAGATCATCGCAAGACCGATCACCAGCCCCAGACCTGGCACCCTGAACCAGACATAGGCCGCCGCACCGGTGATGACGGCGAAGGCGATGCCGTTGAGGAGGCCGACCATGACCTCGCGCGCGATCACGCGCCAGGCGTTGGCATCACTCAGGTCGCGCGTTGCCAGCGCGCGCACCGCAACCGTCATCGTCTGCGTTGTCGCATTGCCGCCCTGGCTCGCCACAATCGGCGCGAGGACCGCCAAAGCAACCATCTTCTGCAATTGCCCTTCGAACAGACCGAGCACCGAAGACGCGAGAAATGCAGTGGCAAGATTGACCAGCAACCAGTTGAAGCGCCCGCGCGCGATCTTCCAGACCGAATCCGAGAGTTCTTCACCGCGGACGCCGCCCAGCGCCTTGATATCTTCTTCCGCTTCTTGCTCGATAACGTCAGCAACGTCGTCGAAAGTAATGATGCCGACCATCCGGTCATCGGCGTCGACCACCGGTGCCGCCACGAGGTCGTAGCGCTGAAACATGCGCGCGATCTCTTCCTGATCCTCATCCGCGCGAATCCGGCGGCGTTCCGGCTCCATGAGGTCGGAGATCGAAACCGGGCGCTTGCTGCGCAACAGCCGGTCGAGCGGAACCGCGCCGCGGAAACGGCCGCTCTCGTCAGTGACGTAGAGCTCGAAGAACCGGTCCGGCAGCTCCGACGTCTCGCGCATGTAGTCGATCGCCTGGCCGACGTTCCAGGCCGGAGGCACGGCAATGAATTCCGTCTGCATCCGCCGGCCGGCGGATTCTTCAGGATAGTCGAGACTGCGAGCCAGCGCCGCACGGTCGGGCTGCGGCAGTTGTTCGAGGATCTCGGCCTGCTCGTCTTTCGGCAGGTCCTCAAGAATCGCAACGGCGTCGTCGGATTCAAGCTCGCTGACGCCTTTTGCGACCGCCTGCGGTGGCAACTCCTCGAGGATCTCGTCGCGCACCGCGTCGTCGACCTCGGTGAGCGCGGTGAAGTCGAAGTCAATGCCGAGCAGCGAGACAAGCCGCGGGCGCTGCTCAGGCTCCAGCGTCTCGATCAGCGCGCCCATATCGGCTTCGTGTAGGTCGCCGACCAGCGCCCTCAATCCGGATGCGTCGGCCGTCTCGATCCTGCGCGCGACACTTTTGACGAATGTCTTGCGGATCGAGCCGTCCTTGTTGCGCGGTAGTTGCGCAACCTCGGTCGCCTCGGTTTGGTCCTGATCGAGCGTCATGAAGCCGTCAGCAATCGATTAAAGCGCGACGCTTGTACGCCCTTCCCTACGCGCGGGGCAAATGATTAGCGTGTGAATTTCGTGTAATGGTTCGACCATGATCCGTTTCGTTTTCATTTTGATTGCCACCTTCCTCCCGGCAGCGGCATTGGCGGAATCCTGCCCCGGCAATCCGCAGGCGCTGGGGACCGAACGCGTCATGGAGGTGAATGCCAGGTTCACCCCGCGCGTCGGGCGCAAGCAATTCCCGTCAACGCTCCCGCTCAATGCCAAAGAGTTGGTGCTCACCTTTGACGACGGTCCATGGCCGGGTACTACGCCTAAAGTCTTGGATGCGCTCAAAGCCGAGTGCGTCCGCGCCACATTCTTCCTTCTCGGGCGCAATGCCGCCGCCCATCCGCAACTCGCCCGGCGTGCACTGGCCGAGGGCCATACGCTAGGCCACCACAGCTACTCCCACCCTTTGCTCAGCCGCATGACCATGCCGGGGGCGGAGGCGGACATCGACCGGGGCATCGCGGCGGACGAAATTGCCATCTACGGCAGCCGCCGGCCAAGTCCGGCGACGCCGTTCTTCCGCTTTCCCGGCTTTGCTTCCAACCAGGTCTTGCTCGATCGCCTGGCCGCGCGCGGCATCGTCGTCATCGGCGCCGACGTCTGGGCGAGCGACTGGCTTTCCATGAGCCCCGAGCAAGAACTGCGCCTGATCCTCTCGCGCGTCGAGCAGGCGGGGCGCGGCATCGTTCTCTTTCACGATACCAAAGCGCAGACCGCCCGAATGTTGCCGGCCTTCTTGCGCGAGCTCAAACGCCGGGGCTTCCGCGTGGTGCACATCGTCCCGGAGAAAGCCGGAGGACATTCACTATAAATGTGTCGCCTATTTACCGCGCTGGCGAAAAAACCGCTGAAATGAGCCCGAAACACGTTCACAACACATAATCCTCCATTAATGTCGCGCGCCATAATGTCGGGAGCCTCCCGTTGGAGGCCGTCGGCGCGAGGTCGGGGGCATTGATGCGTAGCGTGCTGGTTCTTGCATTTTGCCTTGTTGGAAGCATTGCTGCGTCCGCCGCGGAGTCGTGTCCGGGCAATCCGAATGCGCTTGGCACCAGTCGCGTCCTTGCCATCAACCCGGCTGATTTCGCCCGCATCGGCAGCATGCAGTACGCGAAAACGCTGCCGCTCCAAGATCATGAAGTCGTCATCACCTTTGATGATGGTCCGATCCCTCCTTACACCAATGCCGTCCTCGACACACTCGCCTCGGAATGCGTGAAGGCGACCTATTTCCTTGTTGGCGAGATGGCACACGCTTACCCGTCCATCGTCCGGCGCATCTATAATGCCGGACATACGATCGGCACCCACAGCCAGAACCATCCTTTCGCCTTCCAGCGCCTGAGCGTGGAAAAGGCCGAACGCCAGGTGGAGACCGGTATCGAGTCAGTCGATACCGCGCTCGGCGATCCTAAAGCGGTTTCCCCTTTCTTTCGTATTCCCGGTCTTGGCAGGACGAACGCGATTGAGAGTTATCTTGCATCGAAGTCGCTGGTGACGTGGAGCGCGGACGTCGTCGCCGACGACTGGAAGCATATCGGCGCACGCGAGATCGTTCGCCGTGCGATGCGGCGGCTTGAGGAGAAAGGCCGCGGCATCCTGCTCCTGCACGATATCCATCCGGCGACGGCGCTTGCGGTGCCAGTCCTGCTCAGGGAATTGAAGGAACACGGCTACCACGTCGTCCAGGTCGTTGCGACAGGCGAGCGCCCTGCATCAGTGCCGGAATTGCTGGGCGCACCCGAGTACAACAAAGAAGGCTGGCCTCGGGTGGCGAAGGCCAATGTCAGCCGTGAGAAGCCGACAAAGGTCGCACTGCGCCATCGCACAACGAACAATGCCACCACCAAACACCGCCGGCCCGCCGTGGCGGGATTACATGAGCCCGGCTTCGGCACCAATGCTGACCATTGGAAGCAAAACCAGTCCAAGTGGTTTGGCACGCCTCGCGGACTTGCATCGCCGTTTTAGCTCACCCTCGGAAGCTCAGCGAGCGCATCCTCTCTTCACTGCAGACCGCGTGTGGGAACCATCCCGAAAGCTTCCGGTTAGAAGTTCGTGCGCCGAGTTCCGTCATGACGAAAGCAATCGTTCTGGCATTCGCTGCTTTGATTGGAAGCGCTACTTTCGGTGCGTCAGCAGAAATGACGCCAAAAAGCGCAGTTGCGATTAAGAAAACGCAGTGCGAGCATGAAGCAACGCTGCAACGTTATACCGGCAAGCAAAGAACCAAATTCATAAGGCGATGTCTGGCCGGCAGGCCGCCAGGCAAGGCTGCAGTTCGCCGGCCGAATTTTGACCCGCTTGCACCAACAACAACGCCGCGGGTAACGCCATTAGGCGAAATCAATCGCCCCGGTCGATCCATGGGCGGTACCGCCCCCAGCAACGCGCCGGTCGCGCCGAGCGCACCGGTGGTCGGCTCGACCGGAACATCAACGACGGGCTCCAGTGCCACATCCATAAGCGGCTCCAGCGGCACCAGCATCGGCAGCTCCGGCAGGCGTTAGCGACGGCTGCTGACTAATCTAGCGCATGAGGCGTCGGCGGTTGGCTCTCACTTTTCGCCGATAGATATCCGACGCTGATTTCGTCGCACCAGCAATTCCAACACCGGTCATCATCTTGGCCGCAGCAGCCACTTGGGCTTCTGCGAATGTCAGGCCTTTCTCCATTACCATCCTTTGAGCCTCCCGTTGCGCCAAAGCGCCACCAGACGCAAGCCGTGCCAGCCGCATTGCGACCACGACGTTGGCATCCCACGCGGCTTGCGCGAGTTGAAAGTAAGCAGGCCAAGGATTGAACACGGTCTATTGCCCTCAGCGCACAAAATTAGACATAAGCGCGGCTTAGTTGACTTTGGTGCGGCCGAGAGGACTCGAACCTCCACATCTTTCGATGCTAGCACCTCAAGCTAGTGCGTCTACCAATTCCGCCACGGCCGCATTTTGTCGAGCACGATCTAGTCCGTACGCCGGTTCCCGCCTTTCGGCATCATGCTCATGGGAAAAGGACGAAAAGGCCTGAAAACCCCGCGTCCCGATGATGGCGCAGCATGTAACAAATAGGATGTGGAGGGACAAGGCCCGCGCAGCGGCGCCGCAGGCCCAATTTTGCAGGGGCGTTCGCCCTGCCCGGTCAGCGCATATCCGGGGGCCGCGGCAGAAGCTCCGCGACGTTGACGGCGATGCGATTACCGCTCACGACGACGGTGCCCTTGGCCACCGGCAGATTATTGGCAAGGATGCTCACCGCATCCGCCTCGGAGGCGTCGAGCTCGATGATGGCGCCACGACCCAGTCGCAGAACCTGGTGGATAGGCATAGATGTGGTGCCAAGCACCACGGTGATGTCGACGGCAACCTTGTCGAGTGTGGCCACGCTTGCTTCCTTGTTGTCGCTCCGCGCATCGGGCGGGCAAGCATCAGGTCACCACGGTATGGTGAATGAGTGGTTAACAGACGAAACGCCTTGATTGTCGGGCTTCCGGGGCCCGCCGGGTCAGCGCCGGCCGAATGGCGCGTGAGCGATTCCCCCGTCTCCTACGAGGAGGCTGTCGCCGCCATGGAGGCGCGCGCGAGCGCCATAGCGGCGGGGAGCGCGCCGGAACTTGTGTGGCTGCTCGAGCATCCCCCTCTTTATACGGCTGGCACGAGTGCAAAGGCTGCTGACATCATCGATGCGCGATTTCCGGTCTACGAAAGCGGTCGTGGGGGCCAATTGACCTACCACGGCCCCGGACAACGTATCGCCTACGTCATGATCGATCTCAAGCGCCGCGCGCCCGACGTGCGCAGCTTTGTTGTCACGCTGGAGGAATGGATCATCAGGACGCTCGCTTCGTTCAATGTCGCGGGCGAGCGCCGCGACGACCGGATCGGCGTATGGGTCCGCCGGCCAGACAAGGGCGAAGGCGACGAGGACAAGATCGCCGCGATCGGCATCCGCGTGAAGCAGTGGGTGACCCTTCACGGCATGGCGCTCAACGTTGCGCCGGACCTGTCGCACTTCTCGGGTATCGTGCCCTGCGGCGTCAGCGAAAGCCGCTACGGTGTCACCAGCCTGCGCGACCTTGGAATTCCGGCATCAATGACGGATGTCGACAAGATCTTGCGCCGCGAATTCGAAAAACTTTTCGGGCAGACGGTCGATCAAACGGTCGGCAACACCGAAAATATCTCGCCGCCGGCGCGCGGCGCGAGATCGGCTTCGGTCCCTTCGCGCTGATCGAGCGCGCTTACGCGCGCCGAGAAAGGCCCGCGCCGGCATGCCTCGATCGCAGGTTCGACCTCGGCCGCAGGCCCGGCGAACACGGCCTCGACCGAGCCATCACGCCGGTTCCGCACCCAGCCCTGCAGTCCGCGCTGATGCGCTTCATCTTCGACAAAAGCGCGGTAGCCGACGCCCTGCACACGGCCGCGCACGACGACATGACGGATCACGCGCGCGTTCACGTCCCGCCTCCCGCGTCAATGGTACGCGAACCGGTCCAGCGTGTCGCCGACCACCGCTCGACCGACCGGACATAAGGCTCCGGCAACTCCCATCCGCGCGCGGCCGCAGCGATCATCTCCACATACCCGGGCCGCGGCTTACCGGATACGCGCCGCCGCAAAAGATAAATCATCGCCCGCACGCGGCGTCCCTCAATCCGCACCGGCAGATGCCTGACATCGTAGAGACCCTGGTGCAGGAGCTCGTAGGCGTGCAGCGCCGCGATGTCGCGCGGCGTCAGGCGCCAGAGGACACCGTGCACGACATCGCCCGCGCCTGGTGCGACGGAACCCCACCCTTCAAGGCCGACGAAGAAACGGTAACCCTCAAGCGAGGCCGGCCCGATTGCCTGCGCGCCGGGGCATCGGCGTTTCATCGCCGGCCGGTTCATGTTGGAGCCATAGGCGAAGTAAAAGGTCATTACCCCGGCATAGCAGAACCAGGCGCGCTCCGTCAGCGCGCCCGCGTGGCGGCATCCAGCCGGTCGATCTCGCGCTCGTAGTCTTCGGACGTCGCGTCTTCCTTATCCTCGTCGTGAATTGGATGCTGGTCGTTGCCGCCATCCGGCGAGGGCGTGAAGCCGCCGCCGGCCGGCACTTCGCCCGGCCGTTCGTCGTCGCGCGGAGACATTGAATCGGGTGGCGTCGGCCGCTGGTCGCGCCGCCGCGAATCGTCGCGCAATGCGTCCGGCGCAATGTTGGTTTCCAGATCGGCTTCGTCAGGCGCTTTTCGCCGCTGGCGCGGTTTGTTTCGCATGACCTGGCTCCCTCTTGTGGTATCGGGAACCAACGCCGCGCGATGGTGGGAGTTCCTGGAATTCCCGCCGGATGACGTCAGGCGAACTCGAGAATGACGGCGTCGACCGCAAGACTGTCGCCCGGCCTGGCGTTGATCTTCTTGACCGTGCCGTCGATCTCGGCGCGCAGCACATTTTCCATCTTCATCGCTTCCACCACTGCAACCGTCTCGCCGGCCTTGACCTCCTGCCCTTCCTTGACGGCGATCGAGACCACCAGCCCCGGCATCGGGCATACGACCTGCTTGCCGGTGTCGCCCACTTTTCTCACCGGCATCAGCCGCGCATAGCCGGCCTCGCGTTCGGTATAAACATAGGCGCGGGTCTCAACACCGCGATGGGACAACGCAAAGCCGTTCGGGACCGTGCGCACCTGAACGGTCGCCGGATGGCCGTCAACCGTGCCGCTCCAGACCGGCGCACCCGGTTTCCAGTCCGACACGACGCGTGACGCGCGGGCCTTGCCATCATGAAACCGGACCTCGATCACGCCGTTCTCGCGCTTTACAGTCAGGCGTATTTCCTCTTCCTCCAGCCACACCGCGCGCTCGCTCTCCCGCGTCACGGTCTTGCCGCCCAATTGCCCGGAAATGCGCCGCTTGCGCTCGCCAAGCACGTGGTCGATGGCAGCGGCGACGGCTGCAAGCACCTTTGCCGTATCGCCTTGCGGTGCGGTTGCGTGAAAGCCGCCCGGGAATTCTTCGGCGATAAAGCCGGTCGAGAGCTTCCCCGCCTGCCAGCGCGGATGCGTCATCAGCGCCGCGAGGAATGGAACGTTGTGCCGGATACCGTCGATCACGAATGCATCGAGTGCATCACTTTGCGCGGCAATCGCCGCCGCGCGCGACGGCGCATGCGTCACAAGCTTGGCGATCATCGGGTCGTAGTAGAGCGAGATCTCGCCACCTTCGTAGACGCCCGTGTCATTGCGCACCGTCACCCCGTCGGCGGTTTGCTCCTGTGGCGGCCGGTAGCGCGTCAGCCGGCCCGTGGACGGGAGGAAATTGCGGTACGGGTCTTCGGCATAGACGCGGCTTTCCACGGCCCATCCATTGAATTTGACGTCACTCTGCCCGACCGAAAGCTTCTCGCCCGCTGCAACCCGGATCATCTGCTCGACCAGATCGATCCCGGTCACCAGCTCAGTCACCGGATGCTCGACCTGCAGCCGCGTATTCATTTCAAGGAAATAAAAGCTCTTGTCCTGTCCGGCGACAAATTCAACCGTGCCTGCGCTGTCGTATCCGACTGCCTTCGCCAGCGCGACCGCCTGCTCTCCCATTTTCCTGCGGGTCGCAGCATCGAGCAGCGGCGATGGCGCCTCCTCGATGACCTTCTGGTTGCGGCGCTGGATCGAGCATTCGCGCTCGAACAGGTGGACGACGTTGCCGTGCTTGTCGCCCAGCACCTGGATCTCGACGTGGCGTGGGTTGACGATGAACTTCTCGATGAACACGCGATCGTCGCCAAACGAGGATTTCGCCTCCGATTTCGCGCGCTCGAAACCTTCCGCGACCTCGGCTTTCGAATGCGCGATCCGCATGCCCTTCCCGCCGCCGCCGGCGGAAGCCTTGATCATCACGGGATAACCGATCTCGTCGGCGATCCTCGCCGCGTGCTTCGCGTCCTCGATCACACCGAGGAAACCCGGCACGGTCGAGACCTTCGCTTGCGCGGCGAATTTCTTCGACTCGATCTTGTCGCCCATCGCCTCGATCGCGCGCACATTGGGCCCAATGAAGGTGATCTTCGCGGCTTTGAGCGCCTCGGCGAAGGCCGCGCGCTCGGACAGAAAGCCGTAGCCCGGATGCACCGCTTCCGCGCCGGTCTGCTTGCAGGCCGCGACGATCTTGTCGATCAGGAGATAGGACTGCGCCGCGGGCGGCGGGCCGATATGCACCACCTCGTCCGCCATTTCGACATGCAGGGCATCCGCGTCGGCATCGGAATAGACGGCAACCGTCTTGATCCCCATTTTGCGCGCGGTCTTGATGACGCGGCAGGCGATCTCACCCCGGTTGGCAATCAGGATTTTACCGAACATACGGCCACCCAAACCCTACAGGCTTTTGTTGCGGCGCGGCGGAGAAAAAGTCAATCGTGCCACGGGTTTGCGGCGTAATACGAGTGTCTTAGAGCCGTTCGCTAGATCGCCAAAAGCCGCCGCAGCGAAGTGTCCGTTTTCAGCGGTTCGTTGCCGATCAGCAGGAGAAGCTCGAACTCCGGAAGCGTCGGCTTGCCGTCGCGCATGATCCGCTCGGAGAGCCATGCCGCCTGCTCCGCGCTCGGCCGCGTCAGCGCACTCAGCACA
>DASSRJ010000082.1:0-15234 GCA_035701845.1 Pseudolabrys sp.
ACCGGACGTGCCGGATAATCCTGGGCTTTCGCCGGCGTACCAGCAGCAACTGCGGCGATTGCGACGGGAAAGAGCGCGCGCCAGACAAAAGTCCACGACATTTTCAAACTCCTTTTGAGAAACGCAATCTGAAAAGAGATACGATGCACCCAGCGAGCCTTGGTCATGCTAGCCGACATCATCTGCCCTGGAAATTCGGCACAATGTCACGTCTTGTTCGTGACATCAGCCCGGCATTGGCGCAGGTAACTCTCCGCGGCATGCCGATCGAGAAGGCGCCCGATCTCCATGCGTTTGTCCGGAACATGAGAAAAAACCCGGGAGATAAATTCCTTCAGGGCGGCAATGACTGCGTCATCGATGGTGACCGAGGCTCCAGTGGGGGCCGCAAGCACCTTATGGTCGACCTCGCCGTCCTCGACCTGCTCCAGTAACCCGATCGGATCGCAGTCCAATGTTGTCCCTGCGGTGAACTGCTCTGAGGTCAGCACGAAGCAATCGACCGCGTCGCCATCGCCGCTGACGGTGCCGATAACGAAGCCGTAAGGGTAGGGATAGCTGGCCGAGACATCGACCGTGCGCAGATGCCGCAGCGTGCGCACATCGTAGATGTTCTTGCGCCGCGAGCCGGCCTGGTTTTCGATGAAGACCTGCATGGATTTCCCGCTTGCCTCTATACTAATCTCGCCACACCGCCGATCCAGTCTTGTTCGGTCGGCAGGCAGGGGACGGCATGGCGGGAAAGCATAATCGGGCAGCCATCGTTGAACGCCTGCATGCGGAGATCCGCGCCGGGCGGCCGATCTATGACGCGCTGTGCGGCTCCGGAATCACCGCCAAGATGGCCGCGCGCGGCGGCGCCGATATGGTCACGACCCATTGCCTTGCTTACTTCCGTATGCAGGGCATGAGCTCGATGGCAGGCTATTTGCCGATCTGCGATGCCAACGCGCTCACCCTTGAACTGGGTGAGCGCGCTTTGGTGAACGTGGTCGGCGATTGCCCGTTGGTGGCGGGATTGCTCTGCGCCGATCCGACGCGCGACATGGCCCGATTTCTCAGGACCATCGCGGCGGCGGGATATGATGGCGTGATGAACTGTCCGACCGTCGCCCTGATCGACGGAAAATTCCGCAACGACCTGGAAGAAACCGGCATGGGATTCGGCCGTGAGGTCGACGTACTTGGATGTGCGTCGCGCATGGGTCTTTTTACCAAGGCGTTTTGCACCTCGCCGGAGGAAGCTCTCGCCATGGCGGAAGCCGGCGTCGACAATATCATCGTGCATTTCGGCAACAGCTCGGGCGGCACGATCGGCTCAAAAAAGGTTCTCGGCGACGACGCGTCGCGGGCACGTGCGGGCACGGTGCTTGACGCGCTGTCCGCGAAGTTTCCCGATCGCATTGTGACCTGTCACGGCGGCGCGATCGAAACGCCGGCCGATTTCGAGCACTTTTTAAGGATGGAGCCGCGTCTGCACGGTTATGTCGGCGGCTCTTCGGCCGAGCGCTTTCCAATCGAATCGTCCGTGGTGCAAGTGACGCGGCAGTTCAAAGGCGTCAAGCTTTCAAAGGCGCGTTAGGTGGACCGGGTTTGCGTCGCCGTTCTCGCTACGCTCGACAGCAAGCACGAGGCGGCGCGTTTCGTTTGCGACGCGCTGACCATTGCCGGCGTCACGCCATGGCTGGTCGACCTGTCGCTTCGCCCGCACAGCCATGATTTTGCCGACGTCAACGCCGGAGCGGTCGTGGAATCCGCAGGCGTGGCGTGGGCCGATCTCGGGCGCCTCGCGCGTGCGGATGCCACCAGGACTATGATCGCGGCCGGCACCGAAATCGTGCGCGCCAGGTTCGCTTGCCGTGAAATCGATGGCGCGATCGGAGTCGGAGGAGCCAACGGCTCGACCATTGCCTGCGCGATCATGCGCGCGCTGCCGCTGTCATTTCCGAAATGCATGGTAACGCCGGTTGCCGCGACCGCGGCCGTGCAGTGGTACGTCGCCGAAAGCGACATCGCCATGTACCCGACGGTCGGCGATATCTCGCTCAACCGTGTTACGCGCGCGGCCATGAGAAATGCCGCTCATGCCGTCGCCGCAATGGCAAGGACATGGAGTCGGCAGGAGGCTGCCGCGCGCATACCGTTGTTGGGCGTTTCGTCGTTCGGCAATACCCAGCCGGCGGTCGATCGCATCACCGCACGATTGGAGGCGGAAGGGTTTGAGGTCATTCATTTTCACGCGTCGGGACCGGGCGGCCGCGCGCTCGAAATGCTGGCGGCATCCGGTGAGCTTGCGGGAGTGATCGATCTCACCACTTCAGAGCTTACCGACCTGGTCACCGGAGGCGTCTACAGCGCGGGCGAGACACGGCTCAGTGCAGCCGGTGCCGCCGGCCTGCCGCAGGTGGTGGTGCCGGGCTGTCTCGACTTCACCAACTGGTGGGTCGGGCACGTACCCGACAAATACCGGCAGCGTGAATTCTATCAATACAATACCGAGATATTGCTCATGCGGACAAATGCCGAAGAATTCTCCAGGCTCGGCGACCTCTTTGGCGAACGGCTGCGAAACGCCAAAGGCCCGGTCAGCGTGCTGATCCCGGGCGGCGGCATGAGCCAGCTTATCGGCCGCAAGACCTACGATCTGGCCGGCAATGAGCGCGGTGCGTGGGCCCAACCTGAAGCCGACCGGGTGTTCGCCGCGACGCTGAAGCGCCATTTGCCGACCGGTGCAATCAAGGAATTGCCCTACCATATCAACGATGTCGATTTCGCGGATGCGTGCGCGGCCGAGATGGTCGGGATGATGCGCGCTCGCTCGAACACCTGACCCTGCCTGACCGACGCGAAAATTGCGGCTATGGACGCTTCTTTGCCTCGAGGCGCTGCGCAAGCCGCGTCAGATCGACCACCATGCGCTCGTGCGTGCCGTTGCCGATTTCCTCGATTTCATCGCGTGCGCTTACGTCGAATTCGATCCGGCGGCCGTCGACCCTGGTGACGACCGCTTCGGCCGTCACACGGTGACCGACTGGCGTCGCTGCGAGATGGCGGATATTGACGGCGGTGCCGACAGCACTTTCGCCCGGATCGAGATAGTCGCGCACGGCGTTGAGCGCCGCATTTTCCATGGCGGTCACCATCATCGGCGTGGCAAACACGGGTGGCAACGCCGCGTCCTTGAACTGGTTTGCCAGATGCGCCGGTACAACGCGCAGCGTATACGTTCCTTTTGCTCCAACCGGGATTGCGCGCATCGCCTCAGTGTCCTGCGCGGGGAATATGATTGATCGCCGGCGCAAGGACAACCAGCAACAGTCCGCACAATGCAATGGGCAGGAATGCCATGCTTGGTATCCCGCTCAGGTCCCAGACGAGACCGCTGATGACGGGCACGATCACCGCGCAGCTGTAGCTGATGGTGAACATGGCAGCGGTCACGCGATGCACGTCGTCGGGAGGACTGAGCAGGGGCGGCAAGGCAAGGACAAGAACAAGAATGGCCGCCGCTGCGAAGCCTTGCAGCGCTGCCGCCGCCACGACCCAAACGCCGCTGCCGAAAACGATCCCGCCCGCGGCGACAACGCAAAGCAGTCCGCACACGATATATGGCCAGACGGCCCGTTCGAGACGGCCGGCAACCGCAAGCAAAATGAACGAGGCGGGAATCTGCCCGATATTCAGCGCCGAGAGTGCCGCGCTGGTCCACCCGGCCTCGCCGGTGCTTCTCAGGTAATCCGGGATGAACGCGTTGGTGGCGAAATAGGTCGCGTTGACGCTACCGAGCATGATGCCCAGCCGCCAGATCAATGCATTGTTCCAATCGGGCCACCATCGCAGGCGCGCCTGCGGTCCGTTTGCCGATTTCGGCCGCGGTGAAAACAGCAGGACAAGCACGGCGATGATCGCGACGGGCACGCTCCAGAAAACAAAGGCCGACTGCCAAGTGCTGACCAGCGGCAAAACCAGCGGCAGCATCAGAGCAACCGGCGCGATCTCGCCGACCAGCAGGCCGTTGGTGTAGACCGCGGTCGCAAGTCCGATCTTGTGCGGCAGCCAGAGACGAACCGCCGGCGGCAGGGTCACCTGCATGATGGCGACGCCCGCACCCATCGCGACGGTCATGGCGTAGAGCCAGAAAATATCGGGCACCGCGCCGCGCAGCGCGCCGCCGATCGCGTTGATCGCGATGCCGAGCACCAGTGCGGTGCGGACTCCCAGCCGAGCGATGAGCAGCGAGCCGGGCACCGCGGCAAAAGCGAAAAGCATCGACGGAAGCCCGGTCAGGATTCCGACCTGGGTCGCACTCATATTCATTTCGTCGTGAATGAGCGGAATGACCGGCGGGACGGCCAAAATGGTGAACCGCAACGCTGTCCCGGAGAGCCAAAGAAGCAGCAACGAATTCAGGAATCGCGCGCGATCTTCCGCGCCGGTGAGATCGTTCATGGATGCCTTACGAATTCTTATGGGTCGCGAGTTCCCGGCGCACCAGATCGGGAAGAGAATGCAGGCGCGAGTCGAATCTGATTCCACGGACTTTGAAAGCAGCAGCGGCAGCCATGTCGTCGTCTTTGTCGCCTATAAAGAAACTCCTGGCGATGTCGATCGACCATTCGCGCGCGGCCCGTTCCAGCATACCGGCACGGGGTTTCCGGCAGCTGCAGGCCATAGTGAAGGCCTTCACGGTTCCTTCCGGGTGATGCGGACAGTAATAGAAGGCATCGATGTGAGCGCCTTTCCCGGCCAGCGCATCTTGCATATGCGCGTGAAATGATCTTACCGCCGCTTCGTCGAAGAACCCGCGCGCAACCCCGGACTGATTGGTAATCACCAGCACGTAATAACCGGCTTCGTTGAGCAGGCGCACGCTCTCGGGTGCCCCTGCGACCCATTCAAGCTGTTCGGTCCGGTGGACATAGCCATGATCGACGTTGAGAACGCCGTCGCGATCGAGAAATGCGGCCGGGCGGCGTGCTCTTGGCGCGACCGAATTTGAATCAGCTGGCTTGACGATCATCCCCGAACGGTCCGCGCCGGTGTCATGGTCTGCCGGTTGCTATTTCGGCATTGGCTGCCACCGGGACAAATGTCGCCGTCCGGAATCCGCTGGAGATCCATACGATGCCGCCGACGATTCCAATGATGAAGCTTACGGCGCCGAACAGGATGGAGAGCGTCAGGCCGTCGCCTTCGGCGAGACCGGCATATGCGAATGCCGCGATCATGCTGCTTTCACGGACGCCCCAGCCGGCGATCGATATCGGCACGGTCGCGATCAACAGCACGGGCGGCATCAGGAAAAGAACATGCGTAAACCCGACCGGTGCGGCAACAGCTTTGACGCAGCACCAGGCGGCGCTGATGGTCAATAGATGGATTATGATCGAGCACCCGATGATGATGCCGGCGGATCGGAGCGACCGGCATATTCTCGCGGCGGCTTCGGCGGCCGCCGCCACGTGTCGCGTTATCGTCCATCGGCGAAGCCATCGGTCAAAGTGTGTGCCGGCCAGCAGCACGACCAATGGACCTGCGATCGCCCCGCACGCGAGCACCAGCAGGACCGCACGCGGAACCGGGTCGCGGATCAGCTGCAGCGTCCAGGGCAGGCACGCTGCGACGACGAGGGCCAGGACGAACACGCCAAAAATTCGATCGAGCAGAACGGAATAGGTTGCATTTGCCCAGCCGGCACCTCTGCGGGCGGCGAACCAGATCCGGACACCATCGCCGCCGACCGTCGAGGGCAGGACCTGATTGAAAAACGCCGCGATGAAATTGATCTGGAGCGTTCCGGCAAAACCCATATCGGTGCCGCAGGACATGGCAATCTGCCGCCAGCGTACCGACAGCAGCAACAGTTGGGTCGCCACCAGAACGACGGCGAAGAGCAACCAGCCCGGTTCGAGACGATGCAATCGCTCGGTCAACGCATCGAGATTGACCAAGCGAAGTGAAAAATAGAGCAGGAGGCCGGATATCGCCGCTTTGGCCAGCAGCAAAATCGTGCGGCGCATGTAATCCTCAGGTTTCCTTGACGGTCGCTGGACGGAGCGACGGCTTGGCATGGCCCACCTGTGCACGCAAGAGAATTGCCCCGCCGCCGCGCAGGTCTCAATTCGCTGTTGTAGGACAGCGGAATTTGGTAGCTAAGTGTCTGGAAATCCGTCGAATAACCCGTGCGTGGAGTCGCGAGGGCCCTATCCTGGAAGTTTGCTAAAATGGCGTCTGACGCCGACGCAAGGGGATCAAAGGGGATCATTTGAACATTGCCTCGACTAAAGGAACGCCTTCCGTTTCGGCGGGCGCAAGGACGGCCGATCTCACCGTCGTCGGCGGCGCGGGCCACGTCGGCATCCCGCTTGTGTTGGCCCTTGCGGACGCGGGCCTGACCGTCAACGTCAACGATCTCAACGAGACGGCGCTTTCAATGCTGAGCTCGGGGAAGTTGCCGTTTATCGAGCATGGCGCGGCGCCACTGCTGGCGAGAGCGCTTGAGGGTCGGCGTCTCATATTCACGTCGTCTCCAAAGGAGATCAGCCGCACCGGCCCCGTCATTGTCACCATCGGCACGCCGGTCGATGAATTCCTCAACCCGGTGCAAGCCGAAATCCAGCGCTGCATCGACGGCCTGCTTCCGCACATTGGCGACGAGCAATTGCTGATCCTGCGTTCGACCGTCTATCCGGGAACGACCGACTGGCTTCAGGGCTACCTTACCCGGCTTGGCCGCAAAAACGGTCTTGCGTTCTGCCCGGAGCGGGTCGTGCAGGGATATGGCGTCAAAGAGCTGCGCGAGATGCCGCAAATCGTCAGCGCAACGACGCCGGAAGCCGAGCAGCAGGCAGGCGCGCTGTTCCGCAAGATTGTTCCGGAGCTCGTCGTCGTCAGGCCGATCGAGGCCGAGTTCGCGAAGCTCTTCAACAATGCCTACCGGTATATCGAATTTGCGGCGACCAATCAGTTCTACATGATCGCGAAATCCGCCGGTGCGGACTATCAGGCGGTGATGCGCGCGATGAAGCAAAACTATCCGCGCGCAAAAAACTTTCCGGGCCCCGGATTCTCGGCGGGCCCCTGCCTGTTCAAGGACACGATGCAGCTTGCGGCCTATGCACGTAATCAATTCGGCCTCGGTCATGCCGCGATGCAGGTCAACGAGGGTTTTGTGCTGCAGCTCGTCGATGACCTGCGGCGGTCATATGACGTCTCGAAGATGACCGTCGGTCTCCTGGGAATGGCATTCAAGGCCGAGATCGACGACACGCGGGCCTCGCTGAGCTACAAGCTCAAGCGGTCCCTGGAAATGGTGACGCGCGAGGTCCTCACGACGGATCCCTTTGTGACGAGCGATCCTGCGTTGTTGCCTCTCGAGCAGGTGGTCGCACGCAGCGACATTCTGATCCTTTGCACGCCGCACTCCGTTTACGCGGGCGCCGATTTGAAGGGGAAGCCCGTCGTCGATGTCTGGGGTTTTCTCAAGAACGCGAATGTCGTGTACTGAGTATGCCCGCGCGCGCTGAAATCACGGGAACTTTCGTTTCAAGGGGGTTCGCCGGCTGTCGTTCGTCCGGCGGCGTGAAACGTCGATCGGCGCGGAAGAGCGCAACATGAAAATAACAAGCCTTACACCGCGCCAGATCCTGATAATCCTGCACGATCTATTGGCGACTGCGGCCGCAATCGTCGCCACCTTTTTCCTGCGGTTTGAAGGCTCCGAGCTCGACGATCGCCTGCACGGCCTCGGGAAATTTTTGCCGGCGTTTCTGGTCTACGCGGCGGTGGTCTACTTTGTTATCGGGCTGCACCGAAACAAGTGGCGATTCACGTCGGTTCCCGACCTCTACAATTTATTTCGTGCCTCGACCGTGCTGGCGCTGTCGCTGCTAGCGCTCGATTACGTCCTGTTGGCGCCGAATGTCTACGGCACATTCTACTTCGGCAAGATCTCCATCCTGCTGTACTGGTTTCTGCAGATGTTCTTTCTGGGCGGCCTGCGCGTCGTCTACCGGTACTTCCACTATGCGCGAACGCTGCAGCGCGTGAAGGTCGCGGATGCGACTCCAACTCTCATTCTTGGCCGTGCCGCCGACGCGGAGGTGCTGTTGCGCAGCATCGAGAGCGGTGCGGTCAGGAAAATCTGGCCGGTCGGCGTGCTCTCGCCGTCATTGGCGGATCGCGGCCAGGCGATCCGCGGCCTGCGCGTGCTCGGCGACATCGAGGATCTTGAGCAGGTGGTCGCCGACCTTGAGCGTCGCGGGGAGCGGGTGACCAGGCTTGTGCTTGCGCCTTCCGCACTGACGCCGGAGGCGCGGCCGGAGGCCATTTTGATCCGCGCCCGCAAGCTTGGCCTCAGTATGAGCCAGCTTCCGTCGCTCGATGCCGAAGGGCCGGCCGTTCAGCTTGCGCCCGTCGCGGTTGAAGACCTCCTGCTGCGGCCGAGCGTGAAGATCGACTACCGGCGGCTTGAGAATTTTGTAAGCGCGAAGGCCGTCGTCGTCACCGGTGGCGGCGGCTCGATCGGCTCGGAAATCTGCGACCGCGTGGTCACTTTCGGTGCGAGCCGCCTGCTGGTGGTCGAGCATTCCGAGCCGGCGCTGCACACCGTTCTGGAGACATTGAAGGCCAGGCAAAGTTCCACGGAGATTCTGGGGCGGATTGCCGATGTCCGCGATCGCCAGAGAATCATCAGCCTCATCGCGCAATTCAAGCCGGATATTGTTTTTCATGCGGCTGCGCTCAAGCACGTGCCGATGCTCGAGCAGGACTGGGACGAAGGCATCAAGACCAACGTATTCGGCTCGATCAACGTCGCCGATGCCGCCGCAGCGGCGGGCGCGTCGGCGATGGTGATGATCTCAACCGACAAGGCGATCGAACCGGTTTCCGTGCTGGGCGCGACCAAGCGGTTGGCGGAGATGTACTGTCAGGCGCTCGACGGCGAGCTGTCCCGCCGCAGCCAGCATCCGATGCGGCTGATCTCGGTGCGTTTCGGCAATGTGCTTGCTTCGAATGGTTCGGTTGTTCCGAAATTCAAGGCCCAGATCGAAGCGGGCGGTCCGGTGACGGTGACGCATCCGGACATGGTCCGTTACTTCATGACCATTCGAGAGGCCTGCGATCTCGTCGTAACGGCTGCAAGCCATGCCTCCGAGCAGTCGAACGGAGATGCGTCGGTCTATGTCCTCAACATGGGACAGCCGGTAAAGATCGTCGACCTGGCCGAACGCATTATTCGCCTCAGCGGGCTCGAACCGGAACGCGATATCAAGATTGCCTTTACCGGCATTCGCCCGGGCGAACGGTTAAACGAAATCCTGTTTGCGCGCGGCGAGGAGACGTCCGAGATCGGCATTCCGGGTATTGTCGCTGCCAAGCCTGTTTCGCCTTCGCTCGAGACGATCCGTGCCTGGGTGGCGACCCTCGAGCAGGGTGTCGCGCGCGGCGAGCGCGCCGCGATCTACAATGTCTTGCGCGATGCGGTTCCAGAATTTCGCGGCGAGGCGGCGTAGTGGATCTCACCGCATTCTTCAAAACCGAGTTTGCCGAACACAACGACGTTGCGCGCCGTACTGAAGCGGCACTGTCCGACGCATTTGTAAAGCTGGTGCTGGCCTGCGCGGCGTCGCTCCGCGGCGGCGGCAAGTTGATGTTTTTCGGCAACGGCGGCAGTGCGGCTGATGCTCAGCATCTCGCGGCCGAGCTGACCATTCGCTACAAAAAGGATCGTGCGGCGATCGCTGCGGTCGCATTGACGACAGACAGCTCGGCGCTCACGGCCGCCGGCAACGACCTGGGATTTGAGAAGATATTTGCTCGCCAGATCGAGGCACTCGGCCGGAAGGGCGATGTTACGGTTGCCATCTCGACCTCCGGAAAAAGCGCGAACGTCATTGCCGGGCTGAAGCAGGCGAAAGCGATGGGCCTCGTTACGGCGGCGCTTGGCGGCAATGACGGCGGCGCCATGCCTGCGTATGCCGACCACGTATTGCTGGTCCCGTCGGCGACGACCGCCCGCATTCAGGAGATGCACATTCTGCTTGGCCAGATGCTCTGTGGCGCCCTTGAAATCGAGCTCGGACTGGCCTCTTCCCATTAGTTTTCGGGCAAAACTCTGCTTTTGGTGGTTTTTACATCCTGAAAACTAGGTTCCTTATGCTGAAAAGCGCTTGACTCCCTTCGGTCGAGCATTTTCCCTTCCCGGCCAGGGAGAGACAACCAATGAACGCAACAATCCTGCCTGGCCCTGGTGCCAAACCTCGTGCCCCGCGCGCGCGGGACGGTGACGGTCACAGCATCCAATCCGTCGACCGCGCGTTGTTCCTGCTGGAGACAATCGCGGAAGCGGGCGGTGAAGCAACGCTGACCGAACTCGCCAACCGGACCGGCCTCAACATTTCGACCTGCCATCATCTGCTGGCGACCCTCATCCAGCGCGGCTTCGCGGCGAAGGTGCCGGGCCGGCGCCTTTACGCGCTCGGACCGCGCATCATCTATCTCGGCCATGCGTGCCTGCAGGTCGATCTGCCGCGCCGGGCGCAGCCTTATCTCGAGACGGTCAATGAGGCGACCGGCGAAACCGTTCATCTCGCTGCGTTGCAGGGCGACAGCGTCGTCACGCTGTCCGTGCGGGAAGCGCGTCACGCCGTGCGGGTCGACACCGGCAAGATCGGGAAGGTCGAGGCGCCGCACGCAACATCTGTCGGCAAGGCCATCATGGCGTGGCTGCCGGAAGACGAGATCAGGCGCATCCTCGCCGGCGGGATGAAGCGATTCACCGACAAGACCATCACCGAACTGCCTGCCTTGCTCGAGTCGCTGCGGATCGTTCGCCGCAACGGCTATGCAATCGATCGTGAAGAATATCTGCCCGGCGTCATTTGCGTCGGTGCGGCGATCCGCGACCAGGCCGGCACCGTGATCGGAGCCATCAGCGCCTCGACGCCGATGATGCGCGCGAGCGACGATCATATCGCGCTCATGCGGGATCAGATCACGGCCGCGACCCGCGGGCTGTCCGCCGAATTCGGCGAGCCCGGATCGCAAAACGGCGAACGGCCGCAGGCCATCGCCAACTAGATTGCGCGGCGCATAAAATTATTATTGGAGGAAATATGTACGCACCGGCCGGGGTGAAGACCAATCACAACGAATTTCCAATTCCGGACACGCAGCGCGCCTGGGTGCTTGGTGAACCCGGCCAACTCAGCATCGCCAACAAGCCGGTACCGGTGCCGAAGAAAGCGGAAGTTCTCGTTCGCATCGATGCGGTCGCGATTTGCGCGACCGATCTCGAGATCATCTATCACGGGCCGCCGGCCTCGATTCAGGGTGGGTTGCCGTTCAATAAGAATTTCACGCCCGGTCACGAATATATGGGCACGGTCGTGGCGCTTGGGCCCGGCGTCGACGAGTACAATATCGGCCAGCGGATCGCGGTCGAGATCCACGCCGGTTGCGGGCAATGCAAGCGATGCCGCGAAGGCATGTACACCTCCTGTCACAACTACGGCCTCAATTACGGCGACGTCGACAAGGGTCATCGTGCCAACGGCTTCACGACCGATGGCGGCTTCTGCGAGTACCAGGTCAACAACATCAACACGCTGGTGGCGCTGCAGGACGACATGTCGGACGAAGAGGGCACGCTTGTTGTCACTGCCGGCACCGCAATGTATGCGCTCACCGAGCTCGGCGGGCTCGTCGCCGGGGAAAGCGTCTGCGTCACCGGCCCGGGCCCGATCGGCCTGATGGCCGTGGCGGTCGCAAAGGCGCTGGGTGCGCAGCCGGTGATCCTGACCGGCACCCGCGACAACCGCCTGAAAATAGGGCTCGAACTTGGTGCCGACCATGTCGTCAACATCCGGAAAACACCGGATGTCGTCGCCGAGGTGAAGAAGCTCAACGGCGGCAAGGGTGTCGACTACGTGGTCGAATGCTCGGCCGCAACGAGCGCCGTGAACGACGCGGTGCGCATGGTCAACCGCGGCGGCCGCGTCTGTCTCGCAGCGTTCGCGCACGAAGAAGTGCCGGTCGACGTCGCGCACATCGTGCGCAACAACATCTACGTCTATGGCATCCGCGGCGAAGGCAAAAGCGCGACGCACCGTGCCGAGGCCTATATGCGCCAGAAGCGCTTCGACGCGACCAAGATTCACACCCACACATTTCCGCTCGAGGAACTTCCGACCGCGATCCGCTATGCCAAGGATCGCGTCGAGGACGCGATCAAGGTCGTTGTGAAGGCCAGGATGGGCGCTGCCCAGAAGGAAGCCGCCGAGTGACGCTTCAACCCTTCCGGAAGTGGAAGGGGCGACGAGGGGCGCGATGCTGACGTGCGACGAATACATAAGCCCGGCCTCACTGGCTGAGGCCTTTGCCGCGATGCAGGCCAGTCGCGGCCGCTATCGCATCGTCGCAGGCGCGACCGACACGCTGCCCTGGGCGCGCGAGGGCAGGGCCGGGGACGTGCATATTCCCGCGCTGATCGATGTCGCAAAGATCCCCGAGCTCTGTGAAATTTCGGTCGGCGACAGGCGCGTGAGACTGGGCGCCGCAACGCCGATCCAGCGCTTTCTCGACAATGCTGCACTTGGCCGCGCCTTGCCGGCCATGCCGCGCTGCGCCGTCTGGTTCGCCGACGATCAAATTCGCGCGCAGGCGACAGTCGGCGGCAATATCGTGAATGCATCTCCTGCAGCGGATGCAACGCCTTGTTTGCTCGCGCATGATGCTGTTGTCGAGCTCGCCTCCGCTCGCGGCAAACGCACGATGCCGCTCCAGGAATTCGTCACCGCGCCGAACAAGACCGCATTGGCTGACGGCGAATTGCTGGTCGCGCTCGTGTGCGATGCGCTTCCTGAACACGGCGGCGCCTTCGAGAAAGTTGGCCATCGGCGGTCTCTTGTTATTTCGCTGGTCTGCCTTGCCGCCCTGATCAAGCTCGATCGGGACAGGCGGAAAATCGAAGATGCGCGGCTCGCGATTGCCGGCATCGGGCCGAAGCCGCTGCGATTGACTGAAGTCGAGAATTTCCTGCGTGGTCCGTTGAGCACGGATCGCCTGGATGCTGCAGCCGGTATGCCTGTGTCGCTCGTCGCCTCGCGCACACGCCAGGAGTATCGGCGCGATGTCGTGCGCGGCTTCATGCTGCGCGGGCTGATCAATGCGGCGCGGCGGGCCGGCGCCGATCCTGGCGCGCTGGCGCCCGGGCTGGAGGCCGCCTATGCCTGACCTTCAGTTCCATGCCACGATCAACGGCCGCAAGATCGCGCGCAACGCCAGGCCGCACCAGCGGCTGCTCGACTTCATCCGCGATGACCTGAACCTCACCGGTAACAAAGAAGGCTGCGGTGCCGGCGAATGCGGCACCTGCTCGGTGTTCGTGAACGGCATCCTGATGAAATCGTGCCTGATCCCGCTTGCCAAGGCGCAGGGCGCGACCATCGAGACCGTGGAAGCGCTTGCGAGGACAGGCGAACTGAGCGTTCTGCAGAAGGCCTTTCACAAGACCGGCGCAAGCCAGTGCGGCTACTGCATCCCCGGCATGGTGATGGCGGCGACTGCCGCGCTGCGTACCAATCCATTCGCCGGCCGCGAGGAAATCAAGGAGCGCCTTGGCGGCAATATCTGCCGCTGCACGGGATATCAGAAGATCTTTGATGCCGTCGAGCTGGCGCGCGACGTGCAGAACGGCCATCTGCCGGCAAATGCGCTGCTGGAAGACGAAGCCAAGGACGGCGATTTTATCGGCAAAAACGTCAGGCGCATCGATACGCCGAGCAAAGTGTCCGGCCGGCTCAAATACGCCGGTGACATGACGATGCCCGGCATGCTGCACGTGCAGGTGCTGCGCTCGCCGCACGCCCACGCCCGCATCATCTCGATCGACACATCGGCTGCGGAGGCCATGGAGGGCGTCGAAGGCGTTATCACCAGCGCCGACGTGCCGGGCGAGGACGGCTTCGGCGTCTTCGTCAATGACCAGCCGATTATGGCGCGCGACAAGGTGCGCTATGTCGGCGAGGCGGTGGCGGCGGTTGCCGCCGAAAGCGCCCTGATTGCCAGGCGCGCGCTGTCCGCCATCAAGGTCGTGTACCAGCTGCTGCCCGCGGTCTTCGATCCGAATGAGGCGATGCGGCCGGGCGCGCCGGTCTTGCACGATTATGCGCCTGACAATCTCACCAAGCACATTCCGATCCGCGTCGGCGATGTTGAGAAGGGCTTCGCCGAAAGCGATCTCGTTGTTGAAGTGGCCTACACGACGCAGCCGATCGAGCACGCCTATCTCGAGCCGGAGGCCGGTCTTGCCTATGTCGACCACGACGGTGTCGTGACCATCGTGTCGCCCGACCAGAACATCACGCATCACCGGCACATGCTGGCGCGCATCATCGCGAAGCCGATCTCCAAGGTGCGCTTCATCATGAGCCCGGTCGGCGGCGGCTTCGGTGGCAAGGAAGACATGATCTACCAGGGCATGCTGGCGCTGCTCGCGATGAAAACGCACCGCCCGGTCCGGCTTGTGTTCACGCGCGAAGAATCGATCATTTCCACGGCCAAGCGCCATCCATCGCGCACGGTTCTGCGCATGGGATTGATGCGCGACGGCCGCATCCGTGCGCTTGAAATGACGATGATCTGTGACGGCGGCGCCTACGGCCTGTCGACCGAGGGCGTCATGCGCAAGGCGGCTATCCTCGCGGCCGGGCCGTACGTCATTCCGAATGTGAAGGTCGACACCTACGGGATCTATACCAACAACACGCCATCCGGTGCTTTCCGCTCATTCGGGGCCCTGCAGACGGCCTTTGCGACGGAATCACACCTCGATATTTGCGCCGAACGGCTCGGCCTCGATCCCTTCGAGATTCGCCGCATCAATGCAATGCGTGATGGCGCACTCACGCATACAAAAGCCAGGCTGACGTCGGTCAGCCTCACGCGCGCCCTCAATGCGCTGGAAGAGGCATCCGGCTGGGAAGTCGGACCGCCGAACTCACGCGGTGACACGCGGCGCGATCTCGGGCGCGACGATATCCGCCCGCCCTGCGCGCTCGGTGCGCGGTTCAAGGCTGCGGAAAAACAGGAAGCGGCGGAGTAGAGGCATGGCCCGCAAGCGCGGACGCGGAATGGCGGCATGCTGGTACGGGATTGCCCGCACCGCGGTCATCGATCGCGCCGCCGCCTGGGCCGAGATCGACGACGGCGGCAGCGCCAAGATCGTGACCG